>NZ_PGEN01000001.1:600000-900000 GCF_002797435.1 Sphingomonas koreensis
CACCACCAGCGTGTCCTCGGCCCGCCCGCTCTCCGCGAGCAAGTCGAGCAGCATCCCGACCCCAGTGTCGAGCCGACTGAGCGACTCGTGATATTCGGCAAGGTCACGCCGTACCTCGGGCAGGTCTGGCAGATGCGGCGGGATATGGACCGTCGCCGGATCGTAGCTGACCGGCGTCACCCCGGGCCAGGCGCGGTCGTTGCCATAGTCGGTCGCGGCGCGGTGCGGGTCGCTATAAGCGACGGTGACGAAGAACGGCCGGTCACTGGTCGATCGGATGAAGCTTGCCGCCGCGACCGCCATCTCGCGCACGTCGCGGATGCCGGACCGCTCGGGCACCAGCTCGGCCTCGAACGGAAAGGCCTTGTCCGGCCCGATATGTTTCTTGCCCACCAAAGCCGTGGCATAGCCTGCCCGGCGCAGCATCGACGGCAAGGTCTCGACCCCGTCGAGCAACGATTGGTGATGCACGTCGTGCTGCAGCCCATACATGCCGTTCTGGTGGCCGTAGAGGCCGGTATGGATTACCGCCCGGCTCGGGCTGCACGACGAAACGGCGGCGAAGGCGTGGCTGAACCGGGTCCCCTCCCCTGCCAGCCGGTCGAGCCGCGGCGTCGCGACGGGTGTTCCGTAGCAGCCGAGATCCAGCCCCTGATCGTCGGAGATCAGCAGCAACACATTACGCTGCCGTCCATTGGCGCGTGCGATAGTCGAAGCGGTCGCAGAAATCGCCGCTGCCCCGGCCATTCCCTTGAGCAGACTGCGGCGGCGCATGGGCGAATCTCCGGTTACGCTACGGACAGCATCTCAGGATAGAAAATCCCCGGGCCAAAGAGGAGGGAGAGGGTTTGGCCCGGGGAGGGGGAGGCCGTCAGAACTTCAGCGCAGCGCTGAAGCGGAACGAACGGCCGAGGATGGGTCGCGCCAGGATCGTGCCCGAGCCCTGCCCGCCGATGATGCGCGGGTTGCCCTCGGTCAGGCCGATCTCGTTGGTCAGGTTGTTGCCGGTCACCGCCAAGGTCAGATGTTCGCCGACATCGACCGAGACGCCTGCATCGAGCTGGTAGAAGCTGGGCAGAACCTGCAGGTTTTCAGGATCGGAGAAGCGGTCGCCGGTATATTGCAGCGTTGCGAAAAGCGACGGTTTCACGCCGCCCAGATCGACCTCGTAGGCCGGGGTCACGCGCCACGCCCATTTCGGCTGGCGCTGCACGCGGTTGCCGGTGTTGTCGATCGTGCCGCCACCCGAGAAGAAATCGACATAGGTCGCGTCGAGATAGGTCCCCGCGGCCGTGATGCTGAAGCCCTGGAACGGCCGGATCGCCCCTTCCAACTCGACGCCGGTCGCCTTCGCGCCGCCGACCGCGCTGAGCGGTACATTGTTGATAAGCGCCGTCGTCGCCAGCCCGTCGAACTTGTTGTGGAACAGCGTGGCATAGAAGCTGACCATCGGGGTCGAGATCTTGAGGCCGCCCTCATAGGTATCGACCTCGGCGATCAGCGTCAGGCCCTCACGCAGATTGTCGAACATCGGGAAGCTGTTGCCACGGCTGTAGCGGGCGAACACGCCGATCTGGCTGGTGATGTCGTAGTTGATGCCCGCCGTCCACGACCACGCCGAGTCGGCATAGCGAAGCTGACGCGAGCCACCGAGCACGTTGACGGCATTGTCGTACAGCGTGTTCGGATTGCCATCCAGATCGACCGTCGCCGCTTGTGGCGTACGCAGCGTCGCATCGACGACGTGGCGCTGCCAGCGGATGCCGCCGTCGATCCGCAGCTCGGGCGTGATCTGGAACTCATCGACGGCGTAGAAGGAGTAATCGGTGCCCTTGTAGAAGGCATCGACCTGGAAACCGGGGCCGCTGGTGAAGCCGCCGAGCGTCGCCGTGCGCCCGCCGTTCAGCGTCATGTTGAGCAGCCGCGCATTGGGCTCGGCGGTCAGCAGCACCTGGTTGCCCAGCACCCATTTATCGCGCGAGCTATAGTCCGCGAAGTAGAAGCCGCCCGTCAGCTTGTTGCCGCCCGAAGTCCATTCGAAAGCGGTGTCCGACACGAAGGACGAGATCTTCTTGCGCACTTCCCACAGGCCGGCGCGCATCACCTGCGCATTGGCCCCGCCGGCAACGGCCTGGCCGCCATTGACATAAGTCAGGCTCGACACGGTCGATCCCGCACCGCCCAACGTCGTCGCCATCGCCGAAGCCGCGACCGGCGCTCCGGCCGGGACCATGCCGACGGTATCGGCATTGCCGCCCAGATAGCTCAGGCGTTCGCGCAGGCGCAGCCCGTCGGCGACTTCATATTCGAAGGACAAGCCCGTGTTGATCACATCGGCGCCGCGGCCCTGCGCCAGATCCAGCGTGCGGCCGACGATATTGGTCGTCACGCGCGTCTCGCGACCGGGGAGCGTGCCGGTGCCCGCGTCGAAGCCGGGATAGGCGCTGATCTTGCCATTGTTCGAGACGATCGGGATCGGCAGCAGCCACTGGCCGCGATCGTTCAGATAGCGGGCATAAATTTCGACCGATCCGCGATTGTCGAACTCGTGACGGATGTTCGCGGTGATCTGGCCGCCCTTTTCGGCGCGGAACTGCGGGTCGCGGACGCCATTGCCCTGGGCGTAATAGCCACCGATCATGAAGCCGGTATTCTCGCCGAGCGGGCCGGAGACCCAGGCGTCGCCGCGAACCTCGCCATAATCGGTGTAGCTGACCTTGCCGAACGCCTCGAACCGGCTGCCGCCGGTGCGCGGCACGACGTTGACGGTCAGGCCCGGCTGGCCGCTCGAGAAGAGCGAGCCGGTGCCGCCACGGACCGCCTCGATGCGCTTCACCGTCTCGTCGAGGCGGATGAGCTGCGAGTTCTCGAGGAAAGAGAGGGTCGCGGGCGGGTAGATCGGCACGCCGCCCATCTGGAAGGTCACGAATTGCGCGTCGCCGCCCGACGGGTAGCCGCGCACGAAGATGTTGGCGCCGTTCTGGCCGCCCGAGCTCTCGGCCATCACGCCCGGCACGGTGCGCAGGATGTCGGCGGTGCTAGTCGGGGCGGCGCGGTCGATGGCGTCTTCGCTCAGCGTCGTGACGGCGAAGGCCGCGTCCTGACGGCGCGTGCCGCCGCCCGCGGTACCGACGACGACAATCTCTTCCTCGGCGGCGGGTTCGGGTGCAGCCTGCGAATCGGCAGTCTGCGCATGCGCGGCGCCGGCGATCAGCGCCAGCGGCGCAGCGCCCAGCATGAGAATTGCACTTCGAAGCATGTGTCCTCCCCTTCGAATATGACCGGGCACATTTGCCCTTCGAGGATCGATGCTATGCAATTATGAAATGCTTTTCAAGATAGTTTGCAAAGCCACTGCGCGGCGCTTGATGCGCACCCGCTGCCCGCCTACGGTCGGCGCAGATGAGCGAGGAGCCCCCAGAATCAGCGAAGCCACGCGGCGGTCGGCCGACGATGCGCGACATTGCGCGCCTCGCGAACGTGTCGATGCCCACGGTATCGCGCGTACTCAACGACAGCCCGCTGGTGACGGGCGAGACGCGGGCCCGCGTGCTCGAAGTGGCGCAAGCGAACGGTTATGCCGTAAACCGCAACGCCAAGAAGCTGCGCCAGGCACGCACAGGCACGATCGCGGTGATGCTCGACTTCGCTTCGCACCGTCACGGTGCGATCGGCGATCCCTTCATCTTCGAGTTGCTGGCCGGCGTGTCGGAGGCATTATCGATCCGCAACCAGGAGTTGCTGCTCTCCCCGCCCGGCCTCGACGACGCGCGCGCGTTCGAGGATTTCCACCGCGCCCGCGCCGCCGACGGCTTCATCATCCTGGGCCAGGGGACGCGTGACGCGATGCTGCGCGGCCTTGCGCGGCGGGGCGTGCCGATGGCGGTCTGGGGCGCGGTGTCCAAGGATGCCGGCTATTGCGCGGTGGGCAGCGACAATCTGCTCGGCGGGCGGCTGGCGGGTGAGTATTTTCACACGCGCGGACGTACCAAATGGCTGTTCGTCGGCGACATCCGGCACGAGGAGCTACGGCTACGCTATGAGGGGCTGTGCCAGGAAGCGGCGCGGCACCCTGGCGTTACGGTCGACTATCTCCCCATCGTATCGATGGCCTTCACCGCCACGGCGGAAACGGTCGCCTCCTATCTCACCGGCGGTGCCCGGCCGGATGCGGTCTTCGCCTTTTCCGACACAGCCGCGATGGCGGCGATCGGAGCGTTCCGCGATCGCGGGCTCACCGCCCCGCAGGATTACTCGCTTGTCGGCTACAACAACATTCCGCCTGCCGGGCATTTCAACCCCAGCATCACCACGATCGACCAGAAGACTGATGTCGCAGGCGCGTTACTGGTCGAAAAGCTGATGCAGCAGATCGACGGCGCCCGCGCCCGCTCGACCCTGCTGCCCACCCAGATGGTGATCCGAGAGACCTGAGCGTCCGCCAAGAATCCGCTCGACTCAGCATCGGCCTTGAAATGCATTTCATAACTTTATAGGCCTGTGCGTAGAAACGACGGGTCGACTGGCCCGCGCCACGGGGAGGTGCGTGATGACCGAAGGCTTGGGAAGCCATTCTCCTGGAGATGGACCGATGAGCCGCATCCGCGTCATCATCGCGCTCGCGCTCACTTACGCCGTGCTCGGCATCCTGATGAACAGCGTCGGCGTGGTGATCCTCCAGTCGATCCGTCATTTCGACGCAACCAAGCCGATGGGTTCGACGCTGGAGGCGTGCAAGGACCTGTCGGTGGTCGCAGCCTCCTTCCTGCTCGCGACGCGCGTTCCGGCTTTTGGATACCGCCGTGCTTTGATCGGGGTGATGACGCTGATCGGCATCGCCTGCCTGCTTGCCTCCTTCGCCAGCGGCTTTGTCGCGATGCAGGCGCTGTTTGTGGCGACGGGCCTCAGCTTCGGCATCGCCAAGGTCGCGACCTATTCCTCGATCGGGCTGCTCGCGCGCGATCCCGCCGATCACGCCAGCATCACCGGGCTGATCGAGGGCGTGTTCATGGTCGGACTGCTCGTCGGCGTCTGGCTGTTCGGTTGGTTCGTCGGCGCCGACACCACCGGTAGCGACTGGCTTCACGTCTATTGGGTGCTTGGCGGGGCCTGCCTCGCGCTGGCGCTGCTATGGTTCGCTACGCCGCTCGACGAGCGCGGAGCGGTCGCGACCGACGGAGCCGAGACCGCTCACTGGAGTGAGATGCTTCGCCTCGCCGCCTTACCCGCCAGCATCACGGTGCTCGCCGGCCTGTTCCTCTATGTGCTGGTCGAGCAGAGCGTAGGCACCTGGCTCCCCACGTTCAACAATGAAGTGCTGCACCTGCCCGCGGCGATGAGCGTTCAGATGACCAGCATCTTCGTCGGCGCGCTCGCAGTCGGCCGCCTCGCTTCAGGCGTGGTGCTACGCCGCGTGGCTTGGCTCCCCGCCCTGCTCGGCTGCCTGGGCTGCATCGCGGTGCTGATCGTCGTGTCGCTCCCCTTGGCGAGCGGGGTCACCCCGCGTCCCGACACCGGCTGGTTCGACGCGCCGGCCGCAGCCTATCTCTTTCCGCTCCTCGGTGTCTTCCTGGCGCCGATCTATCCGACGCTCTGCTCGGTCGCCCTGAGCGCCCTCCCCCGCCACCGCCATGCGGCGATGATGGGGCTGATCGTCATCTTCTCGGCACTTGGGGGTACCTTGGGCTCGTTCATTACCGGCTTGCTGTTCCAGCGTCTTCCCGGAGCGCTGGCCTTCTATTTCACGCTCATCCCGATCGCGATGATCGCCGTTGCTTTGCCCGTGATCCGCAAGCGCCAGGCAGTCGCAGCGACATGAGCGTGCCTCAGCCCTCCGACCTGTTTGGCGACTTGTTCACGACCGTGCAGGAATGCGCCCTGTTCCCCGATTCCAAGACCTTCGCCGATGCCGTCCCGCGCCGCGGTCCAGAGGCGATCATGCAGGACTGGAAAGCGCAGCCTCCCTCCGGCGACGCGGGTCTACGGGCGTTCGTCGACGCGAACTTCGTCTTGCCGACCGAGGCCGATTGCGACGCGCCCGATGGCCGGCCGTTGCGCGAGCATATCACCCAGCTGTGGCCAGTGCTGACGCGCGAGCCCGAAACGCCGGCGCCCGGTTCCTCGCTCCTCGCGCTGCCGCGCCGCCATGTCGTACCGGGCGGGCGTTTCCGCGAACTTTACTATTGGGACAGCTATTTCACGATGCTGGGGCTGGTCCGTTCCGACCGGCAGGACCTGGTCGAGGATATGATCGCCGTGTTCGGCAGCCTGCTCGACGGCTACGGCCATATCCCAAACGGCACGCGCAGCTATTATCTCAGCCGCTCGCACCCGCCGGTCTTCTACCTGATGGCGGCGCTGTCACAGGACCGGTCCGCGAATGCGCGTGCGCAGCGGCTCAGTTGGATGCGCGCCGAGCATGAATTCTGGATGGCGGGCGAGAAGGACCTCGCGCCCGGCGGCGAGCATCGCCGCGTGGTCCGGCTCGCGGACGGCGCGTTGCTCAACCGCTATTGGGACGATCGCGCCGCGCCGCGCGACGAGAGCTGGCGTGAGGATATCGAACTGGCGCAGCGCGCTCCGGATCGCGACGCACCCGAATTGTGGCGCGACATCCGAGCCGCCGCGGAGAGCGGGTGGGACTTCAGTTCCCGCTGGTTGGGCGACGGACAGTCGCTCGAGACGATCCGCACCACCCGCCTGCTTCCGATCGATCTCAACGCGCTGCTCTTCGGGTTGGAACAGGCAATCGCGGAAGAAGCGAAGGCGCTCGGCGACGACACGGCCGCTACGGAATTTGCCCGGCGCGCGGATGCCCGGCGCGAAGCGATCGATCTTCATCTGTGGCATCCGGACGCCGCATTCTATGCGGACTATGATCTCGATCTGGGACGTGCATCCGGCCGGCTGACGGCTGCGCTGGGCTTCGCCTTGTTCACCGGGGTTGCTTCGGCGCAGCGCGCGCCGGATGCGGCCAATGCGATCGCAGGCCTGCTGCGCGCGGGCGGGTTGCTCACAACGGAATGCGTTACCGGGCAGCAATGGGACGCCCCCAATGGCTGGGCACCGCTGCACTGGGTCGTGATCGAAGGGCTGCGTGCCTATGGCCAGAACGCGCTGGCCGACACCATCGCGCAGCGCTGGCTGGCGATGGTCGCGAGCCACTACGACGCCACCGGTCAACTGCTTGAGAAATACGACATCGAGCAATGCCGGGCCGGTGGCGGCGGCGAATACGGGACAGAGATCGGCTTTGGCTGGACCAATGGCGTGACATTGGCGCTTATGCAGGATCTTGGCTGACGGCTGAGCCGGAGCGGCGGCTTTTCGTCGTGCTGCGGCGCCGGATCGCTGCAGCCGGCGCCCAGCCTCACATTCATGGAGCAGCGGAGGAGGACGGCGTAACCGACAGGGCGCTGAAGCCCCCCGCGCGATATCGCATCAGCGCAAGCTCCGCGCTCTGCGCGCCTTTCGCGCCCAAGTTCTTCGCGACATAGAACAGCCCGCCGCCAACCGGCTGGAAACCGACATCGGCCTTCTGGTTCCAACCGCGAATTCCGGTGACAGGATCTCTGAGACCCGCATCGGCAAGTGTAAGCAACGCGCCCTGTTCCCAGCCGTTGCCATCCGGGGCAGGCACGCCCGACAGGTCACCGCGGCGAGGCCGGGTATCGGCATCGACAGCGAACAGCAGATAGTTGGGGAACGCCGGCTTCTTACCGCGATAGACACCCATGAACCAGCGTCGCGAGGCCGCATCATAGGCCAGATTCTGCACGCCATAGGTCGTGTTGCCGGTGCGCACGAAGTATTTTCCGTGGACGGTGGCCGGACCGCTGCGATGCGGCGCCTGCTCGACCAAAGGTTTTGCAAAGCGCGACCAGTCCCCGATGTCATACTGCAACAGCACTTGATGGTCGTTGTCGGCCCGCGCGGCGTTGCCGTAGATGCCGTAGGCGACAGTGAGCAACATCGGCCCTGTACTCCGCCCGAACGCCGGACCGAACGAAACGCCGTCGATCCCCGAACAGCCGTAGCGATGGTCGGGCGACGCGGCAGCGTTGTCGCGGAACTGGCCGTCGTCGCCGTCGAACCGCCCGTCCCCGTTGACGTCGGCGGTATAGTCCTTCGCGACTTCGGGGAGATAGACCGTGCGCAGAATGTCGCCTTTGCCGGCTTCGATCCCGACACGATCGATCCGCGCGACATCGATCACCGCGATGTAGAAAGCCTGGTCCTTCTTGTATTCGAGCGAGCCGTAAACGCGACCATCGGCAGGGTTGAAATCGAGGTCGCCCAGATGTCCGGTCCACCCCACCAGCGTCCCGATCAATTTGCCGTCGATATCATATTTGGCGAGCAGGTTCGTGAACGAATAGTAGATGTAGCCGCCGTGCCGGTCGATCGCGATCCCTTGCACGTGCCCCGACGCCCAGGGCCCGCTGCGGTGCGTGCGGGGCAGTGGATGATCTGCAGCCGCGGGTGCAACCGCGGCAAGGAACAGCAAGACCGCCTTGATCATGCCAATGCCCTCCGGCCACGCTCGACATGCATGCGGTGCGTTCCTGACAGCTGGGTGGAGCGTTCGGCGATCGTCCGCAGGAACTGCCACTCCCCGGTCACGCGCTGCGGCGTCACCTCGACCATCAGATAGCCGCGGCGGCTGGTATCCGCCCATCTGAGTTCCGGATTGGCGGCGACAAAGCCCTGCGCCACGACGCGGGGATCGGCACCCATGCCGCCCTCCATTCCGCCGGAGGTGACCGCCTGCCCCGCCAGATCGACCCCGGCCGGCTTGCCGTCCTCGACCAGCGAATAGGCCCAGGCGTTGTGGCTGTCGCCCGACAGCATCACCAGATCCGCATCGGCGCGCTGCGCCGCTCGCAACAGTCGCGAACGCGCCGCGGGATAACCGTCCCACCGGTCCATCCACATCGGCACGCCGTGCTTCGCGGCGCGGATATGGTTGCGGAACTTGGCAACGGTGCCCGCGCTTGCATCCGGCTTGAGCCAGTCAATCGCCGCCTCAGGCATCACTGTCCGTCCGATAATCGTGGCCATGCCCACCAGCTGCCATGCGCTGGTTCGCGCATTGGCCTTGAACGCATGCGCCAGCCAGCTTTCCTGCGCGGATCCCAACATTGTTGCCGAAGAATCCTGCCACACCCCGTCGCGGAACGCACTCAGCGCCGCATCGGGGTTCGCCGCCTTGAACGCAGCGTCGAGATCGGCCGGCCGGGTCCGCGCGAGCAGACGGGATTCCGTTCGGTAGAGCGTCGCCAGCGTACCGATCGGATAGGCCTTCCACGGCTCGTCGCTGATCGGCAGCCACTCGCGATAGGCCTGCATCGCCGCGGCACGGCGCGAGTTCCATTCGCCCTCCCTGGCGGGCTGGTGGTTCTGCGCGCCATATTCATAGCTGTCATTGGTCGATTCATGATCGTCCCACAGTGCGACCATCGGCGCCATCCGGTGCAGCCGCTGCAGATCGGGATCGGTGCGGTAGCAGGCGAAGCGCAACCGGTAGTCGGCCAGCGCGACCATCTCATGATCGGGCTGGAGCACCCGGCCGGGGAGCGCCTTCCCGGCATAGGCGGCGTTGCCATACTCATAGACATAGTCGCCGACGTGCAGCCACAGGTCGAGATCGTCGCGTGCCGCGGCGTGGCCATAGGCGTTGAACCAGCCATTGGGCAGGTTCGAGCAGGAGAAGACGCCGAGCCCGAAACGCGATGCGTTGCCCTCAGGCAGCGTCTTGGTCCGCCCGACGGGCGACCTGCTGCCGTCAGGCCCGATAAAGCGGTACCAATAGACGGTGCCGGGTTTCAGGCCATCGACCGTGACCTTCGCGGTCCAGTCGCGATACGCGCCGGTACGGACGCTTCCGCCTGACACTTTCCGCGTGAACGCCTGGTCCAGCGCAACTTCGGCATCGAGCCGCACGATGCTTTCGCCATTCGCGGGAACGTAGCGCGTCCACAGCAGCATCGAATCCGGTCCGGGCTCGCCGCTCGCGACATTGTGGGTGAAGCCGCGCGCGCCGGCCAACTCCGCGGCGAGTGCCCGTCCCGCGGGCAGCAGCAACGCGCCAAGGCCAAGACCGCCGCCGAGGATGAGGCGGCGGCGATCGATGTTCAGCACCATGATTTGCTCCGCAATCAACACAGGAAAGAAAGGCGGCTGCGCCAGGCGCAGCCGCAGGAGGGGACTTCAGAAGGTGCCCTTGATCCCGACGTTCCACATCGATCCGTAGATGCTGTACTGCTGCACCCGGCTGCGCTCGTTCGAGTAGACGATGTCGGGCGCGTTGAAGATGTTGCGGCCGGCCAGCATCACCTCGAAATTCCTGGTGACCTTGTAGCTCGCGCTGATGTTCCACAGCTCGCGTTCGGCACGGTAGAGGATGCCGTTGTTGGCGGTGGTTGGCGTGTTGCCGAGCGCGCTGATACGGTAGCTCGACTGCCAGTTGCCGGTCAGCTGGAAATCGAACGGACCGCGGCTGTAGCGCAGGCCCCAGTTCGCCGCCCGCTCGGGCAGATTCTGGCGCACGCCGTCCGGATCGACGAGGGTGAACGAGGCGCGCAGACCCAGCCCCTTGAGCGCACCCGGCAGGAAGGTCAGCTGCTGATCATATTCGAGGATCAGGCCGTTGTTGGTGCTGGTCCCCGGCGCGTTCTGTGCGCTGCGGAAGGTGTAGCCGACATATTCGTTCGGATCATAGCCGACATCCTCCGGGTTCACAGTGATGCCGGTGACCTGCATGTCCTTGATGTCGAGCTTGTACGCAGAGATCGCGACGATGCCCGACGGCTCGAGAAAATACTGAAGCCGCGCGAAATACTTGGTCGAATGCTCGGGCTTGAGCATCGGGTTGGGCACATTGACGATCATCGTGTCGTCGTTGACCGACACCACCCCGCCCAGATTGCCGTAGTCCGGCCGCAGGATCGACTGGCTGAACGAAACTTGCGCCACGAGCTTGTCGGTGAAGTCGTACTTCACCCCGCCGCTGAGGAACCAGTCTTCATAGTCGCCGCGCCGCGTCGCATAGGTGCCGCCATTATACTGGTAGAGCAGGCCTTCCACCGTGGTGGCCGCGGTCGCGCTTACCGGATAGCCGGCAGCCGCCACTTCCGAGAGCGGACGGATATTGGCGATGCGCGCACCCGTCCGGGTCCGTTCATAGCGCACGCCGAGGTCGAAGGATGCGCGCCCCGCGCGGGCCTGCAACTCGAGATACCCGGCGTAGATGTCTTCCTTGACGCGCTTGTTGTTGTCGAGGTCGCGCTTCAGGTTGCCGAGCGTGTCGGGCACGAAATATTCGGGGTGATCCTTGTAGATATCGTACATCGCGTAGTTGCTGTCCGCGCGCCAGCCCTGCGCGTTCATATTGCCCGCGTCGAAGCCGTGGATCTGGAACTTGTAATGTTGCGTCCAGGGGATCACCGCCTCGGGCGCCTTCTGGGTAAGGTCGCCGGTCGGGCCGACATATTGGAACTGGTTCCACGACCCTTCATTGGTGCGCCAGTCGTTGGTGCGAGCCGCAGCGCCGGCCATCAGCGTCATCGGCACGCCGCCGATCTCGAACCTCTCCTTCAGGTCGAGATTGACGCCGAACATCTCGTTCACCGCATCGGACTCGGCGGTACGGATATTGTTGCCGATATCGTCGTCGCGATTGAAGCTGCGCGGATCACCCCACGGCCGCCCCGCGGTCTGCGCGAGCGTCCAGGCGTTCGAGTCTTCCGAAGCACGATCGAGCGTGAACCCGATCCGCGTCAGATAGCTGTCGGTGCGCTGGAAGAAGCCCTTGCTGTTGTCGCGGAAGTTGAACTCCGAGCGGGAGTAGCTGCCGCGCAAGGTCGCCTCGAAGGTATCGCCGCGATATTCCAGCTTCGGCGCGACCAGATAGGCCGGCGTGCCGGCATAGCGGTGCGAATATTGCGTATGCAGCCGGGTGGCAGTGGGGGTGCCAGCGACCGGATTGACCACGATGTGTGTCGGCGTCGAATCCGGCGTGGCATAGGACCGGGTGGTCGTGCCGAAGATCAGGTAGGTGTACTGGTTGAAATACTCGACGTCGTAATAGGAATATGAGCTGCGCAGCGAGAAGGCGAGATCGTCGGTGATCTTGTAGTCGAGCGCGAGATTGGCGGCGGTACGGCTGGTGAATTTGGGGCCGGGGCGCCACATCACCTGATAGGGCATCACCCGCCCGCCGGGCAGGTACGACCAATCGGTCTGGATCCGGTCCTGCTGGACGTAGTTGGCGTTGTAACTGGCGTTGAACGCGATGCCGAGCCGGCCGTCGAGGACGACGTCGGCAAAACCGATCTGCCCGGAAGGGTAGATGCGGGCATGCTTCCTGTCGTCCGGGAAATAGGCCGGAGACAGGGCGGAGTCCGATGTGCCCACGCCGCCCAGCTGGAAACGCAGCTGGCGCCCCTTGCGCTGGAACGCATATTTGCTGCGCAGGTTGATGCTGCCGCCCGGAGAGTCGGCATCCATGCTCGCGGTGAGCGTATTGTTGAGCTCGATCGATTCGATGCCGGTGATCGACATCTGCTCGAACGAGTTCTGGCGGCCATTATTGTTGTTCGAGGTCGCCGTCGCCATGCGCGCGCCATCGGTCGTGAACGTCGAGTATTTGGGATCGAGCCCGCCGATGCGCACCGCGGTCGCATCCACCTCCGTATAGTCGAGTGACAGGCCCGGCATGTTCTTCATGAACTCGCCGACATCGCCCATGGTGAGCCCGCCATAATTGTCAGCGGCGACCACCGTCTTCGCGTTCATCGCCGCGCGACGCTCCATGATCGCAGCCGCCTGGCCGTCGCGCGCGGCAGTGATCGTCACCGACTCCACCTCGCCGCCGCCATCGGCCGCAAAGGACTGCGCCTCCAGTGCGACCTGCAATGTCGCCACCTGCCCGGCGGCTACGGTCGCCATGGCCCGCGTTTCCTGGAGGCCGGTATAGCGCACGATGATGGTGACTTGCCCGGCGGGAAGGCCCGTCAGACGGAAATTGCCACCCTCATCCGAATAGGCGACGATCGTCGTGCCCTCGGCGCGGATTTCGGCGTTGCGCACATATTCGCCGGTGGCGGTGTTGAGCACCCGCCCGGCAAGCACCCCTTGCCCGATCACCCGCCCCGATTGCGGCGAGGCCGGCGCGCGTGCCGAGCGCAGAGTCACCACCTGCCCATCGTCGCTGGCGATCTTGAGCGGCGTGCCGGCGATCAGACGCCGGAGCGCTGCGCGTGCGTCCATTCGCCCCTTGATCGCTGGCGTGCGCACCCCGGCAAGGTCGCGGGCAGATGCAACGATCTGCAGCTGGGCCTGGCGTGCGAATGCCGGAATGGCCTTGACCGCAGGCTGTGCGGGAAGGTCGAAGCTGCGCTCCTGCGCGATGGCAGGAGTCGCGGCGATGACGGCGGCGATCGCCGTGCCCGACAGGATCGAATTGCGGATGAACATGTATTGCCCCTGTTGCTCGCGGCGGTCGCCGCGCGGTTCGGAGGCTGAGAGTCGCGGCGCGGCATTTGCCGCCATCCGCGACGCGAAAAAATATGGATGCCCTAGCGGCGGGTGAGAATGACGGTGTCGGCCTGCTGCTCGACATGCGCGTCGAGCGCGCTCGCCACCGCACGGCTGAAGCCTATCGGATCGCTGGCGGCGAACAATCCGGTGATCGGCTCCTGCGCAAGCGCAGGATCGCGGATCTCGATCCGTGTCTTGCTGTAGCGCGCGAACTCGGCAGCCGCTTCGCTCAGCGGCTCGCCCTCGAAGGCGATCCGCCCCTCTCGCCATGCCAGCGCCCGCGAAACCAGATCGGCGGGGATGGGCTGCGGCGCCGGAATCGGTCCTGCTTCCGGCAAGGCCAGGCGGGTCTGCGCCGGCATGAGAACTGCACCCGCTGTCCCCGCCTCTCCTAGCGAGACCGCGCCCTGATCGACCAGGATGTCGACGGGTTTGTCATCGAGCTTGCGCACGCGGAAGGTGCCGCGCGCGGCACGCAGCGGATGCCCCTCCAAATCGACGACGAAGGGCCGTTTCCCATCCGGCAGGACCGTGAAATAGGCCTCGCCATAGAGAAGTTCGACGCGCCGGATTCTGTCGCTGTAGCGCACCCGCATGCTGCTCTGCGTGTTGAGGACGATCGTTGAGCCATCGTCGAGCGTGACCAGCCGGACCTCGCCAAGTCCGGTCGTGATCGCTGCCGCCGGGCGCACGGCGACGACGAGCATCGCGAGCGAGGCCGCAGCGAGCCCCCCTGCCCCCGTCCAGGCGAGCATCCTTCTCCGCGAAACCGGCGATTGGGCCACGGCCTTCGGCAGCGCCGCAGGCGCGAACTGCGTCGCATCGAAATCGGGGCCAAGCGCCCGGGCCGCCTCGCTCTGGAGCGAAAGGGCATCGGCACGCAGCAATGCCCCGCGCCGCCGGGCATCCCCGCTCAGCCACGCCTCAAGCGCCTGCGATTCCTCTTGTGAAAGCGGCCCGCGATCGAGCCGCGCAATCCAGTCGGCCGCGGTCGCGTCAATGTACCGACTGGATTCTCGCTCGCTCATCTAGGGACATATTCTCCGAATCTCTCGCCCTAGAGGCTTCTGCCAGAGCATTTCCGCCATGACCAAACCAATCGGCGAGAAAACGAAGCCCGCGAGAGATATGTTTCTCCACGGTGTTTTCGGAGATCGCCATCCGCGATGAAATCTCGCGTTGCGAAAGTCCATCGACCCGCCGCAGCACGAATGCCTCCTGTGTCCGATCAGGCATGGATGCGATCGCCTCCGCAAGCCGGCGCAGTTGATCGCGATCGATCGCTATGCGCTCGGGCGAAGGATAGTCGTCGCAAGGCTCCAGATCGGTGAGGTCATCCATCGTGCGGATCGACACGACCCGTGCCCGCCGGACATGCTTGGTGATCACCGATCGCGCCACCTGGAACAGATAGGCGCGCGGGAAGCGGATTTCCTCCACCGTTTCCAGATCGGCGAAGATCGCATAGGTTTCCTGAATGATGTCATCGATCTCGAGCCCCATCGGCTGACGCCGCGCAAGCCAGTTCCGCAGCGCCTGCTCGTGCGGCAGGATGTTGCGGAGAAACCACCGCGTCCGTTCCCGATCGATCGCGTGCATCAACTATCCCTGGAGAGCCCAAACCCGCTGGAGTGACGCCGCTGCGAGTTGCCCTTTCGAGAAGGTGTTCACCGCGAGTCGCGGTCCGGTTAGGCGATGAATGTGACAGTCGTTGTTCGCGGATCGCAGCATGCGACGGGCCGAAGCCCGGGGGAAGCTCGGGTCTTGTGTCGATCGATTGCGAGGCTCGTCCCATGAGGGAAGGTCTCTTGCACCCTCCCCTTTTCGCTTATCCCATATGCGCAGGCGACCGGCATCGCTTTGTTGCCCATATTCCGGAGATTCGCAGCCGCGCACGATGACGGGTGAGCATCGATGAAATCCGCGTCAGATCTGGACTGCCCGCCATCACGGATGATCCCGTTGCTGACGGAGGTGACGCTGGCGGATCTGTTGTGGTGGCTGTTATTCGCGACTTCCGCGACGGTTGCGGCATTGAACATGCGCTTCATCTGGATCGACGTCGCGAGCATCATGCATCGCGCGGTCGATCATCTCGAGCACGATCGCATCAAGCTTTACCTTCACCTCGGCACGGCGCCGGCCATCCTGATGTCCGGCGTGCTGAACCTGAAGCCCGGACTTCGTGATCGCTGGCCGGCCTTTCACCGCTGGAACGGGCGCTTCTACCTGATCGCCGTGCTGGTCACTGCGCCAGTGACCTTCCTGCTTGCGCTGAACGAGACCGAGGGTCCGATGACAGTCTGGGGCTTTGCCACATTGTCTGCGCTCTGGGGCGGCTCGGCGATTCTCGCCTGGGTCTATGCGGTGAAAGGGAATATCGACGCACATCGCGACTGGATGATCCGCAACGTCGCCCTCGTTCTCACCAACGTGACATTCCGGGTCGAACTTCATCTGGCGCTGCTGCTCGGCATCCCGTTCGACGCAGTCTACGAACCGATCCGTTCGCTCCAGTTCATTCCCAACCTGCTCGCCGCGGAACTGCTGATCCGGTCCGGCATGCTGAAGACCGGCCGGGGCCTGGCTAAAGCGACCAGCGGCGTATCCCGGGACGGATCGGCGGTCGCCGAGCCGGTCCCTGATGTCAACAAACACGGCCCGATCGTTCAACATGGTCGATATCCGCGCCGGAGAGATCGCATCATAGGCGGTATGCGGCACCGCAAGGGTCAGCGCGTCGAGCCAGAAGTCGGTTAATGCACGCAACAGCTCGCAAACGGCGGAATTCCGTAGGTCGTTGGCATTTTCCTTGAAGGTAAGGCCGAGGATGCCGACCCTAGCGCCGGGCAGCGTGGCCTTCGGCAGCCATCAATCGAATGGTTTCGTGCGCAACATAGCCAGGTCGATCAGAACGATGCGTTCGCCGGGCACCGGAGACTCCTTCACTCTTCCTCCCCCTGGGCAGGCGGGGCCTTCAACGTGCGTTCGCCCAGTTCGCCCATCGAGACGCTGGCCATGCCGAAGCGATCGGCAAGATGCCGATAATCTTCGAGAATCCCGCGCAGCACCTCGATATTCGCTGCGACGTCGAGGCCGAAATTCTGCGGGTGCCACCACAGGTGGTACATCGCGCCCGCTCGTGCCGCGCGGACCATCCCCTTCCGGATGCGCGCGCGCTGGAGCCGGTCTGCGATGGCACGGCCGGCGCGAGTCGGCCGCAGGAAATGGCTGGCAGCGAGATTGGCCAGCCCCCCGTCGATGGACGGCCGGCTCGGCGGATGTGCTCCATTCTCCGGCAGATAGGCTCGGGCCCATCGCGAGGCGCGGTGCCAGGCCCGTTCGGCGCCGCGCGAACGGCTGGCATGCGCTGCACCCCGCTGCACCCCGCGAAAGCTGAGATACCCCGCCTGTCTGCAGATCGGCAGATAGGCCGGGTTCACCTGGTTTCGGGGAAAGACGAAGCTCTTCAGTTCGATTTCCATCAGCGCGGCGGCGCGCGCAGCCGCAGCCAGATCGGCCTCGAACGCAACAGCGTTCCCGGCGTCTTCGAACGTATAGTAATGTGAGAAGCTGTGACCGCCGATCTCCTGCAACGGACAGCTCTGGATTTGCCGCAGCAGGGAACGCCCGAAGTGCAGCGGGTCGGTCTTCTCGTCCGGCCCGACTGTTGCAAGGCGCGAATAGGCGCACAGGCTGGGATCGGCATAGTGGGGGCGCTCGGCGGGCAGATGCGCGAGCATCTCGTCGCGATCGTCGAAGAACAACAGGCCGACCGTCGCCCAGGTGATCGCGACACCATACCGCTCGGCAAGGTCCAGGATCCTCGGAACCGCGTCTCGCACGCCCAGAAACGCCGCGCGTTCGGCAGCGCCGATGCGATGCGGTTCGCAGCCCCAGGCCTGTTCGAGATCGAGGGATATGACGATCGACGAAGATTGGCCCACGACCAGTTTAGGTCTCCGCAGCGTTCCGGCCCCGGATTCTACGCGGGACGTGCCGCCGCCGCATTGTCCACCAAGGTGTCCTGTCAGGCGCATCGAGACTACCGCATCCGGGCTACCCCCATCTGGGTCGGACGGCTTACCCGCAATCGAATTTGCCCCATGCGCCGGTTCGAACCAGCTTCGATGGAGATCGACGGAGATTGCGACAGCACTCGCTCACTCCGCTTCGACGGAAAGTGCCAGGCGGATGTGGGATCTCGACATACTCATCGTCGGCGCCGGGCCTTCCGGCCTGACCGCCGCCGATCACCTGGTTGCGGCGGGGCGGCGCCCGCTTGTCATCGAGCGATCCGCTCAAACCGGCGGCCTGATCCGCTCGATCCGTCGCGGCGAGTTCGTCGTCGATCTGGGCCGGAAGGAGCTCTACACGCGCATTCCGGAAATCGATCGTCTCTGGAACGCGGTGCTGGGCGCCGCGTATCGCCCCTATCCGCATCGCGTCGGCAGCCTGTTCGGCGGGCGCATCCTTGAACTGTCGGGGCGCGATCGCGGCCCGTTGCGCGGTATGCCGCCGCAATTGCTCTGTGCAGGCGGCATCGATCTGATTCGTGGCTGGATCGACGGGGCGATCCGAAGACCTGACAGCTACGAGCGCTTCTGGCACCAGCGTGTGGGCCGACGCTTCTCCTACGCGCTCGCCCAGGGATATTGGGAGAAGTTCCGCGGGCAGCCATGGCACGCGTTGCCCGTGCCCGAAGCGCTCGCGGGCGGCGAGCAGCGTGTTTCCCATGGCTTCGCCGCGGTGGTGCAATCGCTCCAGCTTGCCGCACGCGGCGGCGTGAGCCGTCAGCATAGCTGGCGTCACCCCGCGCTGGGAACCGGCCAGCTGACCGATAGGCTCGCAGCGCGCGTCCGTGAAGGCGGCGGCGAGATCTGGTTGAACGCGGAGCTCATCGCACTCGAGCGGTCTGACGGGGGACGATTGCTGGCGACGATCCGGCGGAAAGGCGCGAACCTGACGTGCCGCGCCGAAGCCGTGATTTCGAGTCTGACGCCAGAGGCGCTCGATGCACTGATGCGGCCCAACGCGCCGGAGATCGTGACCCGGCACAAGCGCGCGGTCATGCTGGTTTATCTGTTCCTGAAGGCCCCACCGTGTTTCCCCCATGCTTGGCTGGAGGTGAACGATCCGGCATTCTGCGCCGGCCGCATCTCGAACTACGCAGGGTTCAACGGCGACATGGTCCCTCCCGGGCATTCGGCGCTTTGCGTCGAATATTTCCTGAACGGAGATGATCCCCAGCTCCGTTCCAACCACGATCAGGCCTGGATCGCGCGAGCCCTGGCCGAATGCTCCGCCAATGACCTCATCGATCCCGATCGCCTCATCGATGCCATGGCCATCCGGCTCGATCGCTGCAACGCCGCCGCCAGCTGGCGTGAGGAGCAGGACAGCGCACGGACCGATCTCTATGATCGCCTCGCCGCCTATCCCAACCTTTTTCACGTGCACAGGCCGGGCGCAGACTGGGCAAGTTTCGCCGGCCTTTGCGCCGCCAAGGCCATCCTGACGCAGGATCGCAAGGACTTTGACCGCCGCGCCGACCCGGGACGCAGCTATGCCGCATCGAACGCTGAGACGATGCGAGAAGAAGCCTGATGCCGCGGGAAACGATCATCGTGGCCGCAAGCCTCGCCTATTCGCTCACCAACTTTCGAGGGCCGTTGATCGCGCGAATGGTGCAGGCAGGGTACCGTGTCATCGCATGTGCGCCGGACGCGAACGGGCCCGTGATCGCCGAACTCGCGGCGCTCGGCGTCGGCTTTCGGCGCGTACCGATGGATCGAACCGGCCGCAATCCGCTCCATGACGTACGGACCTGCCTCGCCTACTTGCGGATGTTCAGTGCCGAACGCCCCTCTCTTGTGATCGCCTATACCCAAAAGCCGATCATCTATGCCGGACTTGCGTTGCGTGCCGTTCGCAACACGAGCTTTATCCCGATCGTTACAGGTCTCGGCTATGTCTTCAGCGAGGCAGGGCGGAACCGGCGCCTGCAGGCACTCACCACGCGGCTCTTCCGTGCTTCGCTGAAACGAGCCAGCCAGGTTCTAGTCTTCAACGACGACGATGCCCAGGAGCTGCGTCGACGTGGCATGGTCGATGACGGCCAGGCGCTGTATCGATTGCCCGGTTCGGGCGTCGATCTCGTCCGGTTCCGGCGCCATCCTATCCCCGGCGGGGCGCCGAAGTTCCTGCTGATCGCGCGGCTGCTGTCGGACAAGGGCCTGCGCGAATTCGCCCAGGCCGCCGCCATCGTCCGAGCCCGCTTCCCGGCGGCGCGGTTTCAGCTGCTGGGGCCTTTCGACCCGAATCCCGCGGCGATCCCGCGCGACGAGATCGAGGGCTGGGTCCGATCAGGCGATATCGAGTATCTCGGCGCGACCGATGATGTCGTCCCCAACCTTGCCGACTGTACAGTCTATGTGTTGCCGAGCTATCGCGAAGGTCTCCCCCGGACCGTGCTCGAGGCCATGGCGGTGGGGCGCGCGATCATCACGACAGACGCGCCGGGTTGCCGCGACACGGTTGAGCAGGGCGGAAACGGATTCCTCGTGACCCCGCGCTCGGCGCCGGACCTTGCAGCGGCAATGCTCCATTTCTGCGAAGACCCGGCACTCGCATCTCGAATGGGCGCCCGATCACGAACCCTCGCCGAGGAGCGCTATGATGCCGTAGAGGTCAGCAGGCAGACGATGGAGGCCATTCTGCTCGGGCGATATCCCGAACAGCGTTCGAGGATATCACCGGCCGAAGCGGACGGATGCGAGCACCGCGCCGGTGCTGCACCATTGGGGCATATAGGTTTTCAGCCGTAGCAGCGCCGTCCCGCAAGAATCGACGGGCGGCCGCTCGCGGCCCGCTGTCAGGCAGGCCCTCCGGCGAATCCGCCACGTGCGCTCTCTGCCACCAGCGCCCGGGCCAGCATGTCCATCTCCTCCAGGCTGTTGAACAGCGCCGGCGTCACCCGCACGCACGCCCCTTTGGCCGGGCCGTCGCGGTGGACCGTGAAGATGCGGTGGCGTTCGAGCAGGCGCGCGGCGAGCGCCACATTGTCCTTGACGGCGGTGATGCCCCTGAAGCGGAACGAGGTGATACCGCCGTGGAGCGCGACATCATCGGGCGTCAGCACCTCGATCCCTGCCAGCGGACGGACTGCCTTCACCCAGCGATCGCGCAGCGCCCGCAGCCGTGCCGCTCGGCGGGAACGCCCGATCGCCTGCTGGAATGCGAGCGCGGCCGGTACGGTAAGCAACGCCGCGAAATCGCTCGTTCCCGGATGGACCCGCGCGCTTACGGTATCGCGCCCCTCGGCCGGCTCGGCCGGATCGCGGTCTATCCGCGACAGCGCGGTCTTGCGGATATGAATCGCGCCAACCCCAAGCGGCGCGCCGAGCCATTTGTGGCAGTTGATGCCGACAAAGTCGCAGTCAAGATCGGCCAGGCTCATGTCGAGCTGGCCCCAGCTGTGCGCTGCATCGACAATCGCATCGATCCCCCGCGCCCGTGCCAGAGCCGCGATCTCGCGCACCGGTAAAACCAGCCCGGTGCGGTGACTGAGATGCGTCAGCAACACCATCTTCAACCGCGGATTGGCGTCGAACGCGGTGGCATAGGCATCGATCAGCGCCTGCCGCGTCGCCGGTTCGGGCAGCGCGATGCGGACCACCGAGACCCCGCGCCGCACACGCAGATGCTCCATGCAATCCTGCATGCTGTCATAGTCCAGATCGGCGTACAGCACGGCATCACCCGGCTGAAGCCGGTTATAGCCCAGGATCAGCGCCTTGAGCGCCTCGGTCGCGTTGCGGGTGAAGGCGATCTCGTCCGCCGGAATGCCAAGCTCCGCTGCCAGCGCATCGCGCACCGCCATTGCGTCAGCGCCGAAACGCCGCCGCGTGTAGTAACTGGTGTCGCGGTTCACCCGCGCGAGCTGTTCCTTGTACGCATCCAGCACCGGCCGGGCCATCATGCCCCAATTGCCGTTCTCGAGCTGGATCACCTCACGCGTCACATCATATTGGGCCGCGATGCCGCGCCAATAGGCTTCGTCATCGGCCCCGGCGAATGCCGCCGGTGCTGCCTGAGCGGCCCCGGGAAGGGCGGCGAGTCCAGTCAGCAGCGTCCGGCGGTTCATGGTGCTTCCCTTCGTCAGAACGTCACGCCCAGCCGTACATAATATTGGCCGCCGTCGGTGTCATAGGGGGCGTTGCGCGAGTAGATGAGCCCACGCACCGCCTGGTTGGTCGCCTCATCCGGATAGGTGTCGAACACATTCTCCGCACCAGCGCGCAGGGTGAAATGCTCGTCGAAGCGATAGGCGACCGCCACGTCGAACAGGGCGATACCGCCGAAGCGCTGGAACAGTTCGCCCGTGGCGTTGCCGCTGACATCGGTCCACGCGCCGTAATAGCGGCCACGCATCAGCAGCGAGAAGCCGCCGATCTCATAGCCGAGAGAGGCAGTGCCATTGTTCTGCGGCAGCCGCTCCTCGAACACACGGCGCTGCGTTTCATTGGGAATTGCAGCGCTGGTGCCACTGCGGACCTTGGTATCGTTGTAGTTGTAGGCGAGCGTCGCGGTGGCGCGGCCGGGGCCGAGCTTGCGCGCATAGTTCAGCACAACATCGACGCCGCGCGTGCGGGTGTCGAAGTCGTTGGTGAAATAGCTCACCGAGGTGAAGCGCTGCGGGTTCGGGAAGCTCGCCGGCACCGCGAAGGTACGCGACTGGCTGAACCGGTCGTCGACGTCGATCTGATAGAGATCGATGCTGCCGGAAAAGCCGATATCGGTCTGGAAGGTCAATCCCGCGGTCAGCGTCTTCGAGGTTTCGGGCGTCAGCGGCTTGGCGCCGAGCGCGATCGCCAGCGGATCGCTCGGCGAAAGACGGCCCTGGTTGAAGATCTGCAGCGTGACCGTGTCGAGGCCCTGGGTGGTCTGGATACTGTTGAGCTGCCCCGGGGTGGGCGCGCGGAAGCCGGTCGACCAGGTCGCGCGCGCCGCGATCCCGTCGATCGGCTCGAAACGCGCGGCGAGCTTGTAGTTGAACGTGTCGCCGAACGCCGAGAAATCCTCGTAGCGCCCGGCCGCGCCCAGAGTCAGCATCTCCACCGGCCGCCATTCGAGATCGACATAACCGGCATAGCTGGTCTGATCCCAGCTGCCCGCCGCCATCGGACTGAAGCCGGGGAAGCCGTTCGAACTAGGGGCAAGCCCCGTCGCCGCGCCCGGCCCGATCGCATAGGAAGCGGGGTCACCCGCGCCGACCTTGTACGTTTCGCGGCGCCGCTCTGCGCCGAAAGCGATGTTGAGCGGCTCGGCGCCTCCTACCGGCAGGCGATAGACGAAGTCGGCGTTGATGTTGAACTCGCGCTGCTCCAGCCGGCCGATATAGAAGCTGGTCGGGCTGAGCGGCCCCATCGATGCGTTGAGGCTCTCACGCATATTGTAGTCGATCCGGCTACGGCCGAAACCGACGCTGAGGTCGTAGCTGAACGCTTCGCTGAGATCGCCGCGCACCCCCGAATTGGCCTGGAAGTCACTGTACTTGGTACCGAAGCGCGGGGTGAAACCGGCCGGATAGAGCGTCCGGAACGAGAAACCGGGAAAGGCGCTGCTGGGGTTGTAGACATTGGCGGTCCCGGCGGGATTGCGCCAGTTGAAGTCAGTCACGCCCTCACCTGACTGAGCAGTGAGGAAGGTATAGACCGTCACATTGTCCGCAATCTCGTAGCGGGCATCGACCGATCCACGGATGCGCTCCTCGTCAGGCTGCCCCCAGCGCTGCACCGGGTTGGGCACCTTGATCGTCGGATTGGCGTTCTGGAAGGCGATGGCGTCGGGCCGCTGGCGGGTGCGCGAGGTCGCCTCGGCCTTGCCATACTGGCCGGTGAAGACGATGCTGCCGCGGTCACCCAGCGCCGCGCCGCCGCGCACACCGCTCTGATATTCGTTGCCGTCGCCCTCAAAATACTGGGAGAACTGCCCGAAGACCTCCATCCCCGGCTTGTCCTCGAGGATGATGTTGATCACCCCCGCGATCGCGTCCGACCCATATTGCGCCGAGGCACCGTCGCGCAGCACCTCGATCCGCTTGATCGCGAGCGAGGGGATGCTGGCCAGATCGGGCGCCTGCGCGCCGCGCGTGCCGAGCAGCGCCGAGCGGTGATAGCGTTTGCCGTTGAGCAGCACCAGCGTCTGGTCCGGCGAAAGCCCGCGCAGCGTCGCCGGGCGCACAAATGCCAGACCGTCCGCAGCCGGCAGGCGCTGGACATTGAACGAGGGCAGCAGCTGGGCGATCGTATCGGACAGGTCACCCGACACGCTGGAGCGAACGGCATCGGCCGACAGGACATCGACCGGCGCAAGCGTATCGAACTGGGTGCGCGAGCGCTCGCGTGTGCCGGTGACCACGACGATGCTGTCATCGGCGCCGGCTTCGGTCCCCGCATCGCTGGTGGTGCTCAGGGTCTGCGCCGTCGCGGGCGCGCAAGCGAAGGCAAGCGCGGCAAGCGCGCTGGTAGCGGTGTGCTTCATATGATCCCCAGGATGTCCCGGCGTCAGGACGCGCCGGCTTCGGCGGTGCGGCTAGGGCGTCTCGCCTTCACTTTGATGACGGGACGGAGACAGTTCGGAGATACTGGTAGAAACTCGCCCCACCCCAGTCGGTACAGCCCCATGCCCTCGACAAGGCAGTCGCGATGAATAAGCATCCATCCCACAGGATAAACATCAATTCCGATCCAACAGATAACCCATAATAAACTGTGACATGAATACCCAAGGCTGCACGAATAACCCGAAACGTTTCGAGGTAATTTTGGGCAGAGATTGATATGTTACTATATAACAATCGAAGTTCCGCAATTATCAGATGACGCATTTGAAACAATCCTGTATGCGGCCCTGAAATGAGTCGGCTTCTCCTCGCCCTGATCTGCATGCTTGCGTCATTCTCGCTCGCGTCAGGCGCCGTCGCGCATGTGGCGGAGCAGACGATCTGCGTGGAATCGAGCGCAGCGGCACACAGTGGAGACGAAGGCAGCAAGGCGCCCGACATCGACAGTTCCGGCAAGGGCGTTCAGCACCAGCATGCCGGTTGCCACGGTCATCATTGTGCGTCGCTCGCCAACGATATGGCACCGCGCAGCTACGCCCTGCTCGACGATGGCAGGCGTTGCACCTGCGTCGCCTCGCTCGCCGGCGCGACCCCTGACCCGTCGCTGAGACCGCCACAGGCCTGACGACCGACGCGCTGCCGGATCCTTCTCCGGCGGCCTGAACCGGTACGTCAGGAGTTTCAGACATGAGAGTGATGATCGCGGCGCTGCTCGCCGCGGCGTCCTGTGCGGGGATCGCACAGGCGCAAACCCCGTCCGCCGAGGCGGGCGATGTGATGACGCTGGAGGAAGCGGTGCGCCGGGCCGGCGCGACGTCCCCCGCAAATGCAGTGGCTGCGCTCGGGATCGAGACGGCAGAAGCCGAACGGAGGGTCGCCGCGCTGCGGCCCAATCCGACGCTGGATGCGGAAGTCGGGAACGTCATCGGCACGGGGCCGTATCGCGGCTTCAGTGAGGCCGAGACGACGATCGGCTTCGCGCTGCCGCTTGAACTCGGTGGCAAGCGCGCTGCGCGGATCGGTGTCGCCGACGCACAGACCGCGCGCGCGCGGATCGACCAACAGGCTGCAATCGCCGACCTGCGGCTTCAGGTCACGCAGGCCTATATCGAAGCGGTCACCGCCGAGCGCCGGCTGGCGATCGCCGAGGATCAGGTGCGCGTCACCGCGGAGAATCTGCGGATCGCACGCGATCGGGTGATGGCCGGGGCGAATGCGCCGATCGACGAACAGCGCGCCGCTCTGCTGTCGTCCAACGCAACCGCCGAGGCCGAGCGCGCGGGCCGCACGGTCGATACGACCCGGACCGCGCTGGCACACCTGACCGGCGCGCGCCCGTCCGGGCTCGACCAGCCCTGGTTCGACCGGGTGGCTCCGGTTCAGGCCGGTCCGCAACTGCCCGTCCCGACCGAGGGAACCCTCGCGCTCGCCGCCGCCAGCGCCGATCTCCGCACCGCCGATGCCGGGCTGCGCCTTGCCCGCAGCCAGCGCGTGCCCGACCTGACGCTGAGCGCAGGCACACGACGGCTGCAAGCAAGCGGCGACATGGCGATGGTGTTCGGCGTCTCGATGCCGATTCCCGTGTTCAACAACGGGCGCGCAGCGGTCGACCGGGCAGCCGCGCTGCGCAACCAGTCCGATGCGCAGCGGCGGCTGGTCCGGTTCGAGACCGAACGTGCGATCGCCGCTGCCCGCGCCGATCGCGACCGTGCCGCGATCAGCGTGCGCGGCTCGGGCCCTGCCCTTGCCGCCGCGCAGGAAGCGGCGCGTATCGCCCGGATCGGCTATGGCGAGGGCAAGTTCGACCAGCTCGTCCTGCTTGAGGCCGAGCAGGCCTTGCTCGACACCCGCACCGCCGCGATCGACGCACGCGCGCAATATCATGATGCCGAGGCACGTCTCGCCCGGCTCCTCACGCCGGCCGCCGCGCCGGCGCAACCCGGGAATTGACGATGAAGACGCTCATGATCGGAGCCGCGGCTCCGCTTGTCCTGCTGCTCGCCGGATGCGGCGGGACCGAAACCGCCGCAAACGACGCTGCCGAGGCGCCGGACAACAAGCCCGCCCCTGCGAACGGCCAGGAAGCCCATGCCGATGAGGGCATGATCACACTGACAGCCCAGCAGATCCGGACCGCCGGTATCGAGATCGTCCGGCCGTCGGTCAGCGGCGGCGGCACGCTGGTGCGGCCAGCAACGATCGAGGGCGATCCCCAAGGCACCCAGGTCGTCTCTGCGGCAATCGGCGGGCGCGTGGTCGCGCTCAACTACAATCTCGGCCAGCCGGTCAGGCGCGGACAGGTGCTGGCGGTGATCGAAAGCCGCGAGGCCGCGTCGATCCGTGCCGAGGTGGAAGCGGCGCAGGCACGCGCCGCCCTCGCCAGCTCGAACCTCGCGCGCGAAGAACGGCTGTTCAAGCTGCGCGTCTCGCCCGAGCGCGATGTTGTCGCCGCACGTACCGCGGCGACCGAAGCCAGCATCGAGCTTCGCCTCGCCCGGCAGCAACTGTCGGCCGCGGGCGTCGCCGGCGGCGGCCTCAATCGTATCGGTGTCGCCGCGCCGATCGCGGGACTGGTCACCGCGCGTCCCGTGACGCTCGGCCAGACCGTGGCGGCGGATGCGGAATTGTTCCGCGTGTCCAACCTCTCACAGGTCGCCGTCACCGTTTCGCTTTCGCCCGCCGAAGCCGCGCAGGTGAAGGCCGGTGCGCCGGTCGAGATCAGCTCGGGCGGGCGCCGTGCGGCGGCGCGTGTCAGCTTCGTGTCCCCGGTGCTCGACGAAGCGACGCGGCTGGTGACGGTGATCGCGCTGATCGACAATCGCGCGGGCGAATGGCGCGTCGGCGAGGCGGTCACCGCGGCGATGCAATTGCCCGGCGCAGGTGCCGGCAGCGTCACCGTTCCAGCCAGCGCGATCCAGACGGTCGAGGAACGGCCCGTCGTGTTCGTGCGCACGCCCAACGGCTTCAAGGCGACCCCGGTTACGCCGGGCGCGCGCGGATCGGGCACGGTCGCGGTCACCGCGGGCCTGACCGGCCGCGAGGAGATCGCCGGCCAAGGCAGCTTCACCCTCAAGGCAGAGCTCGGCAAGGGCGAAGCCGAGCATGGGGGGCACTGACCCATGATCGCACGCATTGTCACCTTCGCGGTCGAGCGGCGCTGGTTCGTGCTGCTCGTCACGCTGATCGCCGCGGCGATCGGCGCCGTCTCATTGTCGCGGCTACCGATCGATGCGGTCCCCGACATCACCAACAACCAGGTGCAGATCAACGTCCGCGCCCCTGCTCTCTCGCCTGAACTGGTCGAGAAGCAGGTCGCGTTCCCGATCGAAACCGCGCTCGCCGGGGTACCCGGTCTCGAATACA
This sequence comes from Sphingomonas koreensis, assembly GCF_002797435.1. Taxonomy (NCBI): domain Bacteria; kingdom Pseudomonadati; phylum Pseudomonadota; class Alphaproteobacteria; order Sphingomonadales; family Sphingomonadaceae; genus Sphingomonas; species Sphingomonas koreensis. The sequence goes on from NZ_PGEN01000001.1 coordinate 627,530, forward strand.
CCCGGTCGCTGAGCCGCAACGGCTTCGCCCAGGTGACGGCAGTCTTCGCCGACTCCACCGACATCTATTTCGCGCGCCAGCAGGTCGCCGAACGCCTGCGCACCGCGGAGGAAAGCCTGCCGGAAGGCGCCACGCCGGAAATGGGCCCGATCGCGACGGGTCTGGGCGAGGTCTATATGTGGACCGTCCACATGGCCCACCGACCGGAGGATAAGCACAGGCCCGGCGAACCCGGGATCCAGCCCGACGGCAGCTACATCACCCCGGAGGGCGATCGGCTGGTCAGCGAAGCCGACAAGGCGACCTATCTACGTACCGCGCAGGACTGGATCGTTGCGCCGCTGCTCAAGTCCGTGCCCGGCCTTGCCGGCGTCGATTCGATCGGCGGCTATGTGAAGCAGTATCAGGTCGTACCCGATGTCCAGCGGCTCGCGGCGCTCAAGCTCAGCCTTGGCGACCTTGCTACCGCGCTCGAGCAGAACAACGCCGCCGTCGGCGCTGGCGTGGTCGATCGCAATGGTGAAGGTCTGACGGTGCGGTCCGACGCGCGCATTGCAAACGCTGATCAGCTTGCCCGCACCGTGATCGCAACGCGGGGAGGCGTCCCGATCCTTCTCAACCAGGTCGCGACCGTGAAGCTGGGCCAGGCGATCCGCATGGGCTCGGCGTCCGAGAACGGTCAGGAAGTCGTGGTCGGCACCGCGATCATGCGGATCGGCGAGAATAGCCGCAACGTCGCGTCCGCGGTCGCCGCACGGCTCGATTCGATCAACGCCTCGCTCCCGACCGACATCGTCATCCAGCCGGTGCTCGACCGCACGGGCCTCGTCAACGCGACGATCAGGACCGTGGCGAAGAACCTGTCCGAGGGCGCCTTGCTCGTCGTGGTCGTGTTGTTCCTGCTGCTCGGCAATTTCCGCGCGGCGCTGATCGCGGCGCTGGTGATCCCGGTCACGATGTTGATGACCAGCTTCGGCATGCTGCGTGGCGGCGTGTCCGCCAATCTGATGAGCCTGGGCGCTCTGGATTTCGGGCTGATCGTCGATGGCGCGGTGATCATCGTCGAGAATGCGCTACGACGCATCGCGGAGCGCCAGCATCACATCGGCCGCACGCTCGACAAGGAAGAGCGGCTTCAGGTCGTCGCGAACGCCGCACGCGAGATGATCCGCCCCTCGGTCTATGGCCAGGCGATCATCATCCTCGTCTACGTCCCGCTGCTCACCCTGACCGGGGTCGAGGGCAAGACGTTCGCTCCGATGGCGCTGACGGTCATCCTTGCCCTCGCATTCGCCTTCATCCTCTCGCTCACCTTCGTCCCGGCGATGCTCGCCATCTGGCTGTCCAAGCCGGTCGAGGAGAAGGAAGGCCGGATCATGGGATGGCTCAAGCGGCGCTATGAGCCCGGCCTGACCCAGGCGATGGCGCGGCCGCGCACCACCATTCTGACGGCAGTCGGGGCGTTCCTGATCGCGATCGGTGCGTTCGCGACGCTGGGGCAGGAATTCCTGCCGCAGCTCGACGAGGGCGACGCCACGGCTCAGGTCCTGCGCGTGCCGGGCACCTCGGTCGAGCAGAGCCAGGCGATGCAGTTCCGGGTCGAGAAGGCGATCTCCGCGATCCCGGAGGTCAAGTTCGTCTTTTCCAAGACCGGCACCGCCGAGCTCGCTTCTGACCCGATGCCGCCCAATATTTCCGACACCTTCATCATCATGAAGGACCGCAAGGAGTGGACGGATCCCAAGCTCCCCAAGGCAGAGCTGGTCGGCAAGATCGAAAAGGCGCTGGAAGGACTTCCCGGCAATGCGTTCGAGATCAGCCAGCCGATCCAGATGCGGTTCAACGAGTTGATCGCGGGGGTACGGGGCGACATCGCCGTGAAGGTGTTCGGCGACGACACCGACGCGATGAACGCGACCGCCAACAAGATCGCAGGCATCCTGCGCACCGTGCGCGGTGCAACCGATGTCCGCGTCGAGCAGACCGAAGGCCTGCCGATGCTCGACATCAGGCCGAAGCGCGATGCCATGGCACAACTCGGCATCACCCCGCGCGTCATGCAGGACACCGTGGCGGCCGCAGTCGGCGGGCGTGACGCAGGCATGATCTTCGAGGGCGACCGGCGCTTTGCGGTGACGATCCGGCTGGACGACACCGCCCGCGCCGATCTGCAGACGCTCGGGCAAGTTCCGGTACCGACACCGGACGGCGCGTTCGTCCCGCTCGAGAGCATCGCCGATATCGCGGTGACTTCCGGCCCCAACCAGATCAGCCGCGAGAATGGCAAGCGCCGCGTCGTCGTCCAGGCCAATGTCCGCGGGCGCGATGTGGCAGGCGTGGTCGCGGACGCACGCGCCGCGATCGACGCTCAGGTCCGGCTCCCGGCGGGCGAGTATCTCGAATGGGGAGGTCAGTTCGAGAATCTCCAGTCGGCCAGCGCACGGCTGATGCTGGTGGTCCCCGCCTGTTTCGCGCTCATCATCCTGCTGCTCTACGGGGCGTTGGGACGGGTCCGCGATGCAGCGATCGTGTTCACCGGCGTGCCGCTCGCGCTGGTCGGCGGGGTCCTCGCGCTGTTCCTGCGCGGCATGCCCTTCTCGATCTCCGCCGCGGTCGGCTTCATCGCGCTGTCGGGCATCGCGGTGCTCAACGGGCTGGTGATGGTGACCTCCATCCAGGACCTGATGGCGCGCGGGGTCGGCCGGGCCGAGGCGGCGTGGCAGGGCGCACTCGCGCGGCTCCGGCCGGTGGTGATGACCGCCCTGGTCGCCTCGCTCGGCTTCGTGCCGATGGCGATCGCGACCGGCGCGGGTGCCGAGGTGCAGAAGCCGCTGGCCACCGTGGTGATCGGCGGCCTCATCTCGGCAACGTTGCTGACGCTGTTCGTCCTGCCCACGCTCTACGCCCGCTATGGCCAACGCGAGACCGATCTCAGCGAGGCCGAAGGCGTGGCGGCTGAGCGAAGCACACCGGAACCGGTGCGATAGCACCCTGCGGCCCATCGCCGCGCCAGCGCGGCGATGGGCCCTTGCTCGAAAGGAGCCATGCAATGGCGCAACAATCGATCGGCGGGCAGGCGCGCGAGCGGCGGACCCTGTGGCTCGTCCTGCTGCTCAATGCCGGGTTGGCCGGCGCGCTGCTGGCCGTGGGTGCGGTTGCGGATTCGAGTGCACTGATCGCCAACGGCCTGGACAATCTGGCGGATGCCGCGGTCTATGCGATCGGCCTGGCCGCACTCCGCCGCAGCCGGGCATGGAAGACCGGCGCGGCAATGGTGTCGGGCGTCATGCTGCTGCTGTTCGCGATCGGAGTGCTGATCGATGTCGGCCGCCGCGTCATCGAAGGCAGCGAACCGGTCGGGCCGGTCATGATGGGAATGGCCGCGATCGCGGCGGTGATAAACTGGGTTTGCCTTCGCCGCCTCCAGCAGCTCAAAGCGCCCGACGTAAACCTGCGCGCTGCGACCACCTTCAGCTTCAACGACTTCATCTCGAACGGCGGCATCCTGATCGCGGGTGCGCTGGTGCTGGTGCTCGGGCAGAGCTGGCCGGACCTCGTGGTCGGCCTCGCCACGATATTGGTCTCGGTCGGCGGCGGCATCGACATTCTGCGCGACGCGCTGGGCGAGGCGCGGTCCAGGGACGATGGCGCATGATCGTAGCGCGCCGCCGCCCATGGACCGACGCGGACGACATCGAGCTTCGCAGGCTGATCGAGGATCGCCAGCGTCCGAGCGAAATCGCGCGACAACTGGGCCGGACGATCGATGCGATCCGCGGCCGCGCAGCCTGTCTCGGCCTGACCCTTCCCTCGGCGCTGCGGCCGTGGCGTAGAACCGCGCCCCGTCTCGGCTCGAAGCGTTCCTGATTGGCGCTGAAAGCTTCCGGGCTACCGCCGCGCGGAGTCCGGCATCTGCACGATGTGCACGACCGGCCCGCCGGTTTCGCCCGGTACGGGACGGATGACGGCACGCACCCGTCCCCCCGCTGCGATCGATCGATACGCCTCCCATTGCGCGCCGAAGCGCTGCCGTTCGTCGGCATAGACCTGATAGTGGGTGAAGACCGCGAAGGGCGCACGGCAACTGCCCTGTTGCGCCTTGTCCACATGCCCGATATCGACCACGGCACGGCCGGATCGCAGCGTCTCGACACGGGAATAGCTGATCCGCCCTGTAAGCAGGCCACGGGCGTCGACGCACCCGGCAGACCCCAGCGGAAAGCGCAGCTCCCAGCCGCTTTGCAACAGGTCGAACGCAGCGTGCTCGACCAGAATTGCGCTTCCGCGCGGGGTATTGGCCTTGATCCACGCCGCCGCAATCTGGCGCGTATCGTTCAGCCGCTCGGTCTGGCTTGCCTGCGTCGCAAGCGACATCGGCACGAGCAGCAGCAGGATCACGGCGAACTCGAGCCCGGTCAGCTGGAGCTTGAGCCGCCCGCGCAGCCAATCGCCGAGCGCGCAGATTGCCGCAGCCGCCGCCAGCGCGATGAACGGGAGCAACGGAACCAGCCAGCGCTCCCATACCAGCGACCGGGTGACGATCACGAGGCAGAAGGCCGCGACACCGGGCAGCACCGTGATCAGCACCCGGCGGTCACGCAGGGCGAGCAGGCTTCCGGCAAGGGCTGCGAACAGCCCGGCGATGCCGAAGGATTCGGCCAGCGGACCGCGCACATACCAGCCGATGTTCCACAGGAACCCGCCCCCGGTCGCCCCCGGATGCATCGGCCGCGCCTCGCCGCCGAGATTCTGTGCGACGGTGGCATGGTCGAGCAGGAGGAACGGAGAGACCGCGAACAGCGTCACCGCCGCTGATCCTGCCAGTATCGCGAGCGGCCGCATCACCGCACCCTGTAAGCGCCCTCGCACCCATGCAGCCGTCAGCGGACTGAAGATGATCAATGCCGCCGGCCATTTGGTCGCCACGCCCAGCCCGATCCAGATCCCAGCCAGCGCATGGTCGCGCAGCCGCCCGCGCTCAAGGATGTCGAGCGAAGCCAGCATCGCCAGCAGAACGAAGACGGTCATCTGCACATCGGTGCGGATCACCTGCGAATATTCGACATGCACCGAATTGATCGCAAGCAGCGCGGCCGCACTCAGCCCGACCCGCCCTCCACCCAGCCGTTTGCCCAGCCGCCAGGTGAGCCAGACGCAGAGCACGCCGCATGCGACGAAGAACAGCCGCGCCGGCAGAAACAGGATCGACGGATCGGCATAGGCCGCGTCAACAAAGGCATCGAGGTTGGCGAAGCGACCGGTCAGGAGGCCGATCCCGGCCACCGCGACCATCACAAGCGCGATCGCATAGAAGGTCAGCGTCGCCGGATGCCCGAACCAGCCCGGATTGGCGTTGCCGCTGCGCAGCATGTCGAGCGCGGTCATCATGAACAGCGGCTCGTCGGGATCGTTGAGCGCCGGCAGGCCGAACGCGACGCCATGGATACGGATCGCGGCGGCGACAAGGAGGATGAGCAGGATCGCGGCGCGCCCGGTCCAGCGATTGCGGTTACGGGGCGGGAGGTTCGGGTCCGTCATCATGTCGAATGGCATGACGTGGAGTAACGATGCGAACCGTAATCCTGGCCGGCGGTCTTGGTACCCGGCTCGGCGAAGAGACGGCCGTCCGGCCCAAGCCGATGGTCGAAATCGGCGGAATGCCGATCCTGTGGCACATCATGAAAATCTATTCGGCGGCGGGGTTCAACGACTTCGTTATCTGCCTCGGATATAAGGGATATCTGATCAAGGAGTTCTTCGCGAACTACTTCCTCCACACCTCCGACGTGACGATCGACCTGCGCGGCGGCAACGGGATGGAGGTGCATCACGCACGCAGCGAGCCGTGGCGGATCACGCTGGTCGAGACCGGCGCTTCGACGATGACCGGCGGGCGGCTGGGCGCGATCCGACCCTATCTGGAGGATGGCGAGCCGTTCTGCTTCACTTATGGCGACGGGGTGGCGGATATCGACATTGCCGAACTGGTCCGTTTCCACAAGTCGCACGGGCTGCGCGCGACGATCACCGCGGTATCGCCGCCAGGGCGGTTCGGGGCGCTGGAATTCGACGAAGGCCGCGTCACCGATTTTCGCGAGAAGCCGGCCGGCGACGGCGGGCAGATCAATGGCGGGTTCTTCGTCGCCGACCCCTCCGTCCTCGACCTGATCGACGGGCCGGACAGCGTGTGGGAGCAGAAGCCATTGGAAACATTGGCGCGGGGCGGCGAGCTGATGGGCTATCGCCACGACGGATTCTGGCAGCCGATGGATACGCTGCGGGACAAGATGTACCTGGAAGAGCTGTGGAACGGCGGCAACGCGCCGTGGAAACGCTGGTGAGCGGCTGGCGCGGGCGCCGGGTGCTGGTCACCGGGCATACGGGGTTCAAGGGCAGCTGGCTGAGTCTCTGGCTCCACTCGATGGGGGCGGAGGTCACCGGGCTGGCGCTGCCTGCCCCGACCGCACCGAGCCTGTTCGAGGCGGCTCGGATTCGGGACATCGTGGAACATGTCGAAGCCGATGTCCGCGATTGCGCTTTGGTCCATTCCACGTTCGCCAGAGCGAAACCGGAACTTGTCTTCCACCTCGCAGCCCAGCCTCTGGTGCGGGCATCCTATTCCGACCCGATCGGAACCTACGCCACCAATGTGATGGGGACGGTTCACGTCCTGGAGGCCGCGCGGCATGCCGGGAGCGTCAAGGGGATCGTCTGCGTCACGAGCGACAAATGCTACGCTAACCGCGAATGGGTCTGGCCCTATCGCGAGAGCGATCCGATGGGCGGGCACGATCCGTACAGCAGCAGCAAGGGCTGCGCCGAGCTGGTCGCGGCATCGTGGCGCAGCTCCTTCTTCGAAGCCGAAGGCCCGGCCCTCGCCACGGTGCGCGCGGGTAATGTCATCGGCGGCGGCGACTGGGCCGCGGACCGGCTGATCCCCGACCTGATCCGCGCGTTCGAGGCGGGCGTCGCCCCGCTGATCCGCGCGCCCGACGCGGTGCGGCCCTGGCAGCATGTGCTGGAAGCCCTGGGCGGATACATCGCGATCGCCGAGCGGCTGATGGCAGGCGACCGCAGCTTTGCCGACGCTTGGAATTTCGGCCCGTCGGACGACGACGCCCGGCCGGTGAGCTGGATCGTCGAGCGGATGCGTGCAGCCTGGGGCGATGGCGGTGCGCCGCTGCTCGACAGCGGGCCACGCCCGCACGAGGCCGGGCTGCTGCGGCTCGACAGCTCCAAGGCGCGCGCGGCGCTGGGCTGGCGCCCCGCCCTCACCCTCGACCGCGCGCTGGAATGGATCGTCGCCTGGCACAAGGCGGTGGGATCGGGTGACGACGCCCGCGCCGTCACCCTCGCCCAGATTGCCGATTACTCCGCGGCCTCGAGCATTGGCGAGCGCGCCGCGGCCTGAGCGGGCGCGGTCGCGAGCGTCAGGATATTGCCGAGCTTGAGGCCGACAGGCACCGCTGGCAGCGGCACCCGTCTGACGCGGATCCCCGCCGCCCACGCCGCCTGCCGCACGAGGAAATCGAGCGGGAAGACGTTGCGGCTGCCCTCGACCACGACATCGCCGAACCCGGCGCGGCCGAGCAACGCCTTTATCGTCGAGGGACGGTAGAGTTCCGGATGCTGGAGGCAGAAGGGCGGCCAGCGATTGCCCATCACGTACCGCAGCAGCGAGCTTTCGTCATGCGTGACGATCATCAGCGTGCCGCCCGGACGCAGCTTGGCGCGAATCTGCGACAGCATCGCCAGCGGATCGAGCAGGTGGTCGAGCACATGCACCATCACCGCGAGCCCGATCGAACCATCGGGCACCGGCGACAGATCGTCCATTTCGGTCGAAAGCGTGGCGGGAAGCCCTCCGGCTGCGGCGCGCAACGTGTCGTGGATCGCCTCGTTGGGCTCGAACAGCCAGAAGCGGTTGAACCCGCCATGCATCGCCGCGGAGCGGACGATATGGCCAACATCGGGGCCGATCTCAAGATAGCCGCCGCCCAGCCCGCCCTGCTCCGCGGCGCGGGCGAAATAGCCTCGCTGCGTCGCGACGATCGCGGCGTCGCCGACAGCATCCATGTTGGGCGCCATTCGGGCATAAAGCTCGCCCAGCTGCTCGCCGGTGAAGAACACCGGATTGTAGAGCTGTTCGCAACCCGTGCAGCGATGGTAGGAGAAGAAGCACTTCTCCTTGAACAGCCCGGCCCAGAAGGGACGCAGGGCATCGAGCGTCATCGTCTCCGCCGCCTTCCCCGCACGCACCTCCTGGCGCGCGTGGGGGGAACCGCAGGCGGGGCAATCGCGGTACAGATACTCGGTCATCAGGGTCTCTCCGCAACGCGGAAGGTGATGCGGCTGTGCCAGAACCAGCTCGTCACGACGATGACGAGCGCAAAGCCGAGCTGGGCGATCACCGGCGGAACGCCGCCGATCTCGACCAGGATCGGCAGGATGATCCAGTTGGCCGCATAGTTGGCGAGGTAGAAGCTGGCGAAAGCGCCGAACTCGCGCGCGAGGTTGCCGCGCGTGCGGAACACGCCGAGCTTGTAGGTGGTGAAAGCGAAGCACAGGCTGACCGCCTGAGCGATGCCGAGCGCGAGCAGGTAATGAGTCTGGAACGCCGGCACCGCCCACAGCAACAGCGGGTAGATGCCCAGCCCGAACACGGTATTCACCGCCCCCGCCGCAGCGAAGCGCAGCGGGCGGTCTGCGCGCGCGATCATGACTCCTCCATCAGCGGAATCCGCATGTTGGCGGCAAGGACGTCGCGGGGGAGGAACGGCGAGAGATCCTCGAGCGCGGGCGAGGTGATGCGGCCGTCCGGATGCGCCTTCGCGCCGAGCTTGGGCGCGAAACCGACATGCTCGTCGATGATCAGCTCGCACAGCACCGGCCCGTCGGCGGCGAGCGCAGCGGCGATCGTTCCGGGCAGGTCGTTGTGCGATTCCGCGCGGAAATAGGCGAAGCCGAACGCCGTCGCGACCTTGCCGAAATCGGGAAAGGTGACGTTGCTCTTGGGCCCGCCGCCGACCTCGACCCCGTTGAAGAAGTTGCGATGCGTCTGGAAGATCGAGACGTAACCGCTGTTGTTCACCAGGAACACCTTCACCGGCATGTCGTAGCCGGCGATGGTCTGAAGCTCCTGGATGTTCATCATGATGCTGCCGTCGCCGGCGATGGCGATAATCCGCTTCTCGCCATTGGTCGCCGCCCACACCCCGATCGCCGCGGGCAGATCATAGCCCATCGTCGCGCAGCCGGAATTGGTCCACAGCCGCTGACCTTGCTTGAGGTTGGCGGTCTGGAAGCTGACGACGCAGGCGCTGCCATTGCCGGTGACGACGACATCGTCTTCACCGAGCTGCACGAACAGTTCGTCCATCGCGACATAGGGATGGATGCTCGGCCCGTGGTGGCGATATTCGGGCAGGACGGCGGGGAAGTTGAACACGCGCTCCCGCGACCAGTCGAGCCATTCGTCATGCGCCGGCGTCGGCCCGGCATAGGGCCGGTCGAGCAGCGCCGGGATCAGGTCGGCGAGGTCGGCGACCACCGGCATGTCGGGGGTCACGGTCGGCTTGGCCAGTTCGACCGGATCGATATCGACCCAGATCTTGTACGCCTCCCGCGCGAAGCTCTTCCAATTGTAGCTGACCTGGCGGATGTTGAGGCGGCTGCCGAGCACCAGCAGCAGGTCTGCGCTTTGGGTGACCATGTTGCCGCCGCGGTCGCCGACGGTGCCGGGACGGCCGCAATAGAGCGGGTGGTCGTTCCACAGCACGTCATGCGCGTTCCAGCCGGTGACGACGGGGATGCCGAGCCGCTCGATCAGCTTGAGGAACGCGTCATGCGCGCCAGAAAGGCGGACGCCGCCGCCCGCGAACACGACCGGGCGCTGCGCGGCGGCGAGCTTCGCCAGGATCGCGTCGGCGGTAGCGTCGAGATCGGCGGCCTGCCACGGCTGGTCCAACTCGGCGGGGTCGAAGCCGGGCAGCAGATCGTCGGGATCGATCTTCGCTGCCTGAACGTCGAGCGGAATGTCGAGCCACACCGGGCCCGGACGGCCGGAGGTCGCGAGGTGGATCGCCTTTTCGAGGTGGTAGCGGATCGAGCGCGGATCGAGCACCATCGTCGCATATTTGGTGATCGGGCGGACCAGTTCCTCGATATCCAGCTCCTGATCGCCGAACTGGCGGAGCGGAAGGCCGGTATGGCGCACCGTGGTCTCGGTCTTCACCTGGCCCGAGATGACCAGCATCCCGATCGAGTCGACATAGGCGCCATAGACGCCTGTGATCGCGTTGGTGCCGCCGGGGCCCGAGGTGACGTTGACCACCGCTAGCCGGTTGGTGAGGCGGTAATAGGCCTCCGCCGCCATCGCCAGCGCCTGCTCGTGATGGGTGAAGGTCGTCTTGAGTGCCGGATGCGTGCCGAGCGAGTGGTTGAGGTGCATCGCCCCACCCCCGGTCAGCATGAAGACGTCGCGGATGCCGCGCTGCGCGAGCGTGTCGGCGACCCAGTCGGAAAGCTTTACGAGAGTCATGGAGTCCATCCGTTGTGAAGCGCGGTGCGGCGGATCGCCTCGTCGAGTTCGACGGTGGGGGCGAGGCCGAGGTCGCGGCGGAGCTTGGCGGTCGAGGGAACATAGCGGCCGGGGTTCCAGCCGGGATCGGGGCGGCCGAGAATCTCGACGCCCGGCCCGCCAAGGATCGCGGCGGTGCGGTGCGCGAGATCGGCGATCGAGACGGCTTCTTCGGAGCCCAGATTATAGGTTTCGCCAGGCCTACCGTCGAGCAGCAGGGTCCAGAGCCAGACGGTGAGATCGGCGGCGTAGAGATAGGACCGCACCGCCTGCCCCGACCCTTCGACCCGGATCGTCGCGCCCGCCATCGCGTCGCGGATGAAATTGCCCGCGGCGAAATGGATGTCCAGCGAGAGCAAGGGACCGAGCAGTGCGAAGATGCGCGCGTTCACCACCTCCACCCCGAACTGGCGGGCATAGATGGCACAGAGCATCTCCGCCGCGCGCTTGCCCTCGCCATAGGCGGAGCGAGGGTCGCACGGATCGGGGCCGCCATGCCACTCCTCGGCGACATGCGTGACCTCAGGCGACTGGGCGCCATAGACCGCGCCGGAGCTGAGATAGAGCACCCGCCCCGCCCCGCTGATGCGCGCGAAGTCGAGCGCGCGGCGCGTGCCGGTGACGATCGTGTCGAACATCCGCAGCGGATCGCGCGCGTTGAGCGCGGCGCTGGCGTCGGTCGCGGCGTGGACGATGTGGGTGAAAGTCCCTTTGGGCGGCTCGAAGCTCATCACGTCGCCGGGCAGCACGGTGAGACGTGCGGCGAGGTGCGGCGCGCGATCGGCGAAGGCGGCGGGATTGCGGGTCAGCACGACGATGTCGGCATCGACCTGCGCACGGGCGAGCGCTTCGAGCATCCAGCGGCCGATGAAGCCGGTGCCGCCGGTCATGAAGATGCGCGCGCCATCGAGGCGCGGCCAGAGCGGGGCGAGTGCGGCGTTCACCGCGTCGAGGTCATGGTCGAGGATCATGCAGGGGCGAGGCCGAGAATTGGACGCTGCCCGCGATGCGCGCGGACACTTTGGGCGATGGTGTCGATCGCGAGCGACCAGACGAGCAAAGCGATCACGCCGGGGCGGATGAAATGGCCGATGGTGAGGCCGAAGGCGGGCTCGACCGGGCGGCCACTGAGCCAGCTGGGCGTCGACAGTTCAAGGATCGTCGAGAGCGGCACGTCGCCGACCAGGCAGAGGAGGTATGCGCAGATCAGCGCGACGATCGGTCCCGGCCGGCGCCAGGGTTCGAGGAAGACGAGAAAGATCAGGAACACCTGCGTGTAGCCGCCGGGCGATTGCGTCACGAGATAGGCGCCGAGCATGAGCGCCGCGATCCGATCGCGCGAAACCGCGCCAGGCTGAACCCAGGCGGCGAGCAGCGCGACGAGCGCGATTCCCTGTGTGGCGCGGATCACGGTCGAGGCGATCAGGATGATCTTGTCGACGGTTTCGGACGGCACGAACTGGAGCAGCGGGATCGGCGCCTTCTGCACCAGCATCAGCGGGGCGTAGCTGGTCGAATAGTTGATCTCGTTCCACACCTGCCCACTCTGGAAGATCACCCAGTTGGCGGTGTTCGACACGATCTCCCCCGGCGTGCCCCCGCCGACCAGGGCAAGGGTGACGAGGTAGAGCAGGACGGTAGCGATGCCGGCGATTTCGAGCGGGCGCCATTCGCGCTTCACTGCATGAGCGAGGACCGGGAGCAGCAGATAGGGCTTGAAGTTGATCGTCGCGGCGGCGGCAAGCGCCCTGCCCCAGCCCTGACCGAGCAGCGGGCCATGCGCGAGGATGAAGCAAGCGAAACCGGCGAGGATGAGGTTGCCGCGCTCGAGCGTGAAGAGGAGCGGCAGGCCGAGCGCGACCGCGATCGTCCGCATCGGCGCGGTGGCGCGGTCGATCCGGCGCAGGCTGAGCCAGACCAGGCCGATGTTGATGAGGTAGAAGGCGTAGATCGTCGCGCGGCCGAGCCAGTCGCAGTCACGCGCATGGAAGGGCGACTGGAGATAGCAGCCCGGCAGGCTGAACGTGTCGAGGAAGACGAACGACAAGGGCGGGTAGATCGTCCGCCACACGTCGTACGCGCCCGGGTTGTTCGCCCAATAGGCCGTGTTGAACCAGTCCATGAAGGTGTCGTTGGTGTCGAACACGAAGGGCTGGGGCAGATAGCCGTTGCGCAGGAAGAAGGACGCGCTCGCCGCCAGGCTCGCCACCACCGCGGCGGCGAGCAGGATTTCAGGGATGAGGCGCAGGCGCGAGGTCACGGAAAGTTGATCCGCTCAGCCTCAATCACCAGCGGCACGCCGCGTGTCCGCTCGGAGATCAGGCGGACCTGCTCGCCGATCAGGCCGAGGAAGAGGAGCAGGATCGCGAACATGCCGGTCACCACCGATGCCGCGAACAGGCCAAGGCCGGGGCCGCCCAGCAGCGCGGCGACGAAGGCGGCGAGCAGCAGCAGGATCGCGGCCCCACCCGCCCAGAAGGACAGGATCACGGGCAGCCGCAGCAGCGACTTGGCCGATCCGGCAAGGCCCGACAGCGCGAAGGAGAAGAGCGCGGCGAAATCGTTCTTGCTCTCCCCCGCCGCGCGTTCGGGCCGGTCGAACGGGACGATCGCGAGACGGAAACCGCTCTCGACGAGCATCGCGCGGAAGAACGGCTCGGGCTCGTTCCAGCGGGCGAGCGTGTCGACCACCTTGCGGTCGAACAGGCCGAAGCCGGTCGCGCCGGGGACCACGGGCGTGTCGCCGAAGCGGGCGAGGAAGCGATAGCCGTGCTTGCGCGCCAGCCCGAGCAGGAGCGAGGTTCGCTCCGACCGGCGCTGGGCGAGGACGATCTGCGCCCCTGCCCGCCACTGCGCGACGAAGACGGGGATCATCGCGGGCGGGTCCTGGAAATCGGCGCACATGCCGATCACCGCTGCGCCGCCGGCCTGATAGATGCCGTAGGTCGGCGAGCGCATCTGGCCGTAGTTGCGGTTGTTGAGGATCGCCCGCACGTGCGGATCGGCGGCGCACAGATCGCGCATGATGTCGCGCGTGCCGTCGGTCGAGTCATTGTCGATCAGGATGATCTCATGACTCGCCGTGCAAGACCCCGCAGCCGCGGTGACGGCGGCGACGATGTTCCGCACATTCTCCGCCTCGTTGAAGCAGGGAATGACGATCGACAGCTCTGGCGCCTGGGTCACGGCTCGGCCCGTTTCCACAGGCGGATGCCGGTCGCGGGGGCATAAACCTCGGTGAACAGCGCGAGCGCGATCACCAGCGCGAGCAGGGCGACGGCGGAGACGTTGAACTTGCGATCATCGTCAAGGCGCGGCGCCTCGACGATCTGCACGTCGGTCGCGGTCTCGGTGGCGAGCGTTTCCACCGCGACTTCCTCCGACGAGCGCGCATAGACCTCGTACAGCGCCTGCGCGAAGCGATAGTCGCGGAAGAGGTTGAGATACTCGCTCGACACTTCGGTGAGGCCGGCGACATTGGGTCCGGCAGGACCGGTGTCGGGACGGGCGCTCTGCGCGATCTGGCTGCGGAGTTGCGCCACCTCGGCACGGACCGCCATCAGCTGCGGGTTCTCCGGCCCCTGGAATTGTTCGAGCGTGTTGAGTTCGACCAATTTGGCCTGAAGCTGCGCTTCCAGCCCCGCGCGCAACGACAGCGCCGAACCGAGCTGAGCCTCGGGCGCGGCAAGGTTGTTGCGGCGGCGGAATTCGCCAAGCGCGCTCTCCGCCGCGATGACCCGGCCCGCCGCTTCCTTGAAGCGCCGCTGGACCACCGCCTGCTTGCGCTTCACGCGATCCTCGCCCAGCCCGGTCAGCCGGTCGCTGATCGCGCGGACATAGGTCTCGGTGAGCTGCTGAGCGAAGGCCGGGTCGTGGGTGCGCACCTCGACCTCGACGATGCCGCCGGTCAGCGAATGGATGTCCACCCGCTTGGCGAGCGCGAGCCGGGCCTTCTCGATGCTGGGATAGGCGCCCGAACCGACGAGATTCATGCGCTGGATCACGCTGTCGGTCACTTCGGTCCCGCGCCCGACGGCGAGGTAGAGATCGACCGGCGTCTTGGCCCCGCCAAGCAGCGCCGCGAAGCCCTGCATCTGCCCGCCGACCGCGTTGGTCATCGAGCCGAGGCCGATGGTGCTGCTGTCCTGCGGCACGACCTTGGCGCGTGCCACATAGGGGCGCGGCACGACGCACAGCACCGCAAGCACCAGCGCCAGCGCCCCATAGGCGATGCGGCGATTGCGTGGATTGCCGATCCACGCGGAGAGTTGCTGAGTCCGCATCAGTCGATGATCGACTTGACCGAGGCGGCACCGACAAAGCCGCCGAACAGGCTGCCGGTGATGTCGCGCAGCCGCGCCCAGAACTCGCCGCGATTGGCTTCGATCGGGACGTAGATCAGGTCGCCGGGCAGCGCCGGCGCGCGAAGCACGCGCTTGCCGTCCGCAACCACGGTGCCGTTGGCCCGGACCACGAAGATCTCGCCCTTGTCTCCGAGCTTCTGCACGCCCCCGGCCGAGGTCACATAGTCGCCGATCGTACCCCCCGAACGCCAGGCGAAGGACGCCGGGCTGGGCACCGCGCCGAACACGCCGACCGTCACCGGCCGCTGCGGCACGAAGATCGTGTCGTTGTTCTCGAGGATCAGGTCGCCGGGAAGCGTGGCGGCATCGACGGGCAGGTCGAATACCAGCCGCCCGGTCGGCTCGCGCTTGCGCAGCTGTTCGACCACCGACTTGACCAGCGACAGATTGGCCGGCTGGACCAGCGCCGCACGGTTGACCGAGGTCACCGGCTGCGCGGTGAGCAGCAATTCGACATCCTCGATCGCGCGATCGAAGCTCTTGCGCTGCTGCTGCTTCACGCTCTCGCGGGTGATGACGCTGGCATAGGGGAAGGCGTGCGAAGTCAGCCCACCCGCCGCCGCAACCACTTCGTTCAGGCTGGTCCCCGGCTTGAAGTAATAGCGACCGGGCTTCCCGACCTCGCCGCTGATCGTCACCAGCACGGATTGCTGTCCCATGGGGCGGGCGAGATCAACGTTGGAAAGGACGCGCAGCACATCGCCGCGCTGCGCCTTGCGCACCTTCGCGTCGGCGGCGCTCACCTCGGTCCAGCCGGTGGCCGAACGGGCTAGCGAGTCGAGCATCATCAGGCGCGTGCCGTCGGCGATCGTGCTGATCCCCCCGGCATAGAGCAAGGTATCCGACAGTGTTTCGCCGGGTGCGATTTCGAAGATCGCCTCGCGGTTGACGCTGCCGATCACCGCGATCTGATCGCCCGCGGGCGCGACGAACAGCACGTCGCCATTCTGCAGCACGGCATCGCCGGTGCGGTCGCCGCGCAGGAGCAGATCATAGAGGTCGAAATCGGAGACCAGCTTGCCGTTGCGGCGCAGCTGGACCGAGCGGAAGCTGCCGCCCTCCGACGGGCCGCCCGCGGCGAGCACCGCGTTGACCAGCGTCGATAGGCTGCCGACGCTGTAGGCGCCGGGCCTGGCCGCGAAGCCGGTGACATAGACCGTCACGCCGCGCAGCTTGCCCACCGCAACCTCGAGCGTGAAGCCGCGATATTGCCGCGCGACCTGACGTTCGATCACGCCATGGACGTCGCCATAGCGCATCCCGCCGACGCGGATCGCGCCGACGCGGGGGATGAAGATACGGCCTTCGGGGTCGATCGTCAGGCGCAGGCCCGATGCCTGAACCGAACCGGTCAGGCCGATCAGCAGCTCGTCGCCCGGGTTGAGGCGATAGTCGGCGGGCACCGCTGCGACCGGCGGAACCGCGAACCCCTTCGCCTCGGGCAGCAGCAATTCGGTGCCGAAGCGGCGCAGCGGCTTGCCGGCGACCTCGGAGACGAAGCGCTCATACTCGCTGGCCGGGCGCGGCGGGATGCGCGGCGCCTTGGCTTCCGGTTCGGGAATGGCGGTTTCGACCGATGGCGTCGCCTCGATCGTTTGCGGACGATAGGGCACGATCTCGGCCGGCGGCACCGCGATCTGCGGCACGCCGCTGGGGGAAGCGCTGCCGCTTTGCCCGCCGCCGGCAACGGGAGAAGCGAGCTGGGCAAATGCGGACACGGGCAGAAGCAGGGCCACGGCCGAGGCCGTGGCGAACAGGTTACGGGAAAGCGTCATGCCGCACGGGTTTCCATGTCGATGAGCGCGCCGCCCGGCACGAGCAGCAGATCGGCCGCCGCCTGCCAGTGACGCGCATCGGCGGCGGCGAGCAGGCCCGCGCCGGACCCGCCCACGCGATAGGGGCTGCGATCCCAATGGCTCGCCTGTCCGCCCGCTTCGGTGAGGAACAGCACGCCGGGAGCGTGATCCCAGGGCAGGATGCGCTGGAACAGCGCGACGTCGTTACTGCCCAGGACGAGGCGCGGATAGCTTTCGGCGGCACAGCGCGGAATCGGTACCTGCGCGAAGCGGCGGCGGGCCGAGGCGTGAACGCGCTCGCGCCGCGCCGCGCTCATGAACTGGGTCGCGAGCGCCGCCACGGGGCGGGCGCTGCCGCTGGTGCGGGCCCGGACGCGAACGCCATCGCAGGTCGCGCCCTTGCCGCGCTCGGCATGGCACAGCCGCCCGCTCTGCGGATCGAGCATCCAGCCGGCGAGCGGAATGCCGTCCTCGACCAGCGCGACCATCATCCCGAACGGGCCATGGCCGGCGGCGAAATTGGCGGTGCCGTCGAGTGGATCGACCAGCCACACCAACCCCTCGCCCACCTTGTCGAGCAGCGCGGGATCGCGCGACGCCGCTTCCTCGCCCACGATCCGCGCGCCGAGGCCGAGCGCGGCGAGGCCGTCGCTCAGCCGCAGCTCGGATTCGCGATCGGCCGTGGTGACCACCTCGCCGGGGCTCTTCTCGACGATCTCGTCCGACGCAAGCGCGCGGAAACGCGGCATCACCTCAACCGCGGCGACGCGGTTCATCAAGGCTGCGACTTCGTCCTTCAACGGCATCGGTTCAGGCCGCCACGCTGGCCAGCTTCGCGGACGCAAGGGTACCGGCACGCTCCTGCATCATGCGGATGCGCGCGGCATCCTCCTCGGCGGCGGCGCGATAATAGTCGCGCTTGTTCTCCAGCCAGGCGAGCTCGAACGCGACCGCGTTGGCGATGCCCGCGTCGATGTCGGCGGCGTCCGCCGCGGCGCCGTCGAACACCACCTTGCGCGTTTCGAACCGGTCGAGGCGGATGCGGCGGAATTCGCGTAGCGCCGGAACCGCCTCGGGCGAGACCGATCCGCCGACGACCAGCTCCAGATCATTGTCGGCACACGCCTGGGCCACGATCAGCACGGCGTCGGTGATCTCGCGCGTGTTGACCGCCTTGCGCGGCAGGCCGCGCGAGAGGGTGAAATCGACCCGGCCGAAGACGATGCCGTCGACGCCGTCCGCGGCGAGCGGGAGCATCGAGTCGAGATTGCCGAGCGTCGCCTCGGTCTCGAGGTTGAACAGGAAACGGGTGCCGCCCTTGTCCTCGCCATAGGTTCTGGTCTTGGCGTCGATATATTTGGACAGCGCGTAGCGGGTCTCGATCATCGGGGCGATGACGTGATCGACGCCATAGAGCTTCGAGGAAAGCAGGTCCGACACCGCCTCGCACCCGCCGATCTTGAGCGCGACCTTGAGGTCGGCGCGGCGCGCGAGCTCGAGCAGGCGGAGCAGCTCGTCGGGGCGGGTTCCCTCGGCCTCGAACTCGGCCTTCACGGCGACGACGCCATACTGGTCCCGGCCCTTTTTCAGCATGTCGAGCATGCGGCGTTCGGCGGAATTCATGGGCGAGTCTCCTCAACTGCAAAGCATTTACTGATGCTTGCCGAGACGGAGTGCGGCGCAGCATTCCGTAACCCGGGCCGGCGCTCAGATTTTTCGCGACACGGCGTGCGGGTTCGCGCGCACGGCTCCGTCTTTCGGGCGATGCCCGGCTTTTTTACCCCCGCGATGCCCTTGGCGCTCTCATTGCTAGCGAGCACCGATGGCACGTCGCCGGACATCCCTGAGCTGCCTCGCGCGAACGGCCCAATCTTTCGCGCATGGGCGGCCCCGCGGCCAGGGCCTGCCCCTGGTCCAGCCGCCGGCGCGTCGGCCCCCAAAACAGGCGCGCCGGCGGCCTTGCCGCGGATCTCCTCACGCTTCGGGCTGCGCTTGGATCCGTTCCATCGCGCGACACGGATGCACAGTGGAATCGATATCCCCGGCCGTATCGGGACGCCTATCCGCGCGGCGGAGGACGGCATCGTGCGCCATGCCGGGCGCGCGGGCGGCTATGGCAATCTGATCGAAATCGTCCACCCCGGCGGCACGCGGACCCGCTACGGGCATCTGGCCCGCATTCTGGTGCCGGCCGGCGCGCAGGTTCGTCGCGGCGAAACGATCGCACAGATGGGATCGACCGGCCGATCCACCGGGAGCCATCTGCATTTCGAGCTGCACGAAAACGGGCGCGCGATCGATCCGCTGCCGCACTTGCGGGGAGAGGCGCCGGCGCGGGAAAATGTGCCCCTGCCTGCGACCGCGCCCCACATCTCGGCCTTCGCCCGCACGCGCGCGCAGACAAAGGATAGCGGAACTGTACCTTGACGATACATGCGAGCATGAGAGCCGGGCGTATGACGCGCAACCGCCGCGGCTTGCGTGCGACGGATTCGCATTGCGCGCGCAACAGGGCTACCGGGCTGCCATGACTTCGGGTGAAGCGGTCAGCGGACTCCAGCAGGTGATCCTGAACGAGCGCGGGCGGTTGCTGCGCTTCCTCGCCGCGCGCGGTGCGGGCGACGAGGCCGAGGACGTGCTCCACGACCTGTGGCAGCGCGTCGCCGCCTCGCCGAGCGAACCGATCGCCGATTCGGTTTCCTACCTGTTTCGCGCTGCCGAAAACCTGATGCGCGACCGCCGCCGCTCCAGCATGAGCCGCTCGCGGCGCCAGCAGGAATGGCACGAAGTCAGCGTCCCGGAGACCGAAGCACCCAAGGGCGAGCGCGCCCTGATCGCGCGCGAGCAGTTGCGCCGGGTCGAAACCGCACTGGCAGAGCTGGGCCCGCGCGCCGATCATGTCTTTCGCCGCTACCGGCTCGACGGGGTCGGCCAGGCCGTGATCGCGCGCGAACTGGGCGTCAGTCTGAGTTCGGTGGAGAAGGATCTGCAAAAGGCCTATCGCGCCCTCGCGCAATTGAAGGTGGCGTTCGATGCGGACTGAGCTGCACGAGTCCGTCATGGAAACGATATGACGATGGAATCGAACGCCCTGCCGACACCGGAGATCGCCGAAGCCGCACGCCTGTGGGCGATCCGTGCCGGCGATCCTGGCTTTTCCGACTGGGACGGCTTCACGCAATGGCTGGAAGAATCGCCCACGCATCTGGCCGCCTATGAAGCCGCGCTGGCGCAGGCCGACGAAGCGGCCGAGTTGCTCGCTGCCGAGCCCAGGCCGGCATGGCAGCCGCAACAGGAAACCGGCTACCGGCCGCCGCGCCGCCGCTGGCTCGCCGGTGCCGCGATCGCCGCCGCCGTGGCCGGGGTTACCGGCTGGGGCCTGATCGATCGCGGCCATGCGCCCGAGCAGATCGCGACAGCGCCGGGCGAGCGCCGCGCCATCGAACTCGCCGACGGCTCGCGCATCCTGCTCAACGGCAACACGCGTGTCACGATCGACCGCGATACGCCGCGCCATGTCGAGCTCGCCCAGGGCGAGGCGCTGTTCGAGGTCAAGCATGACGAAGCCAACCCGTTCCTCGTCGTCACCGGCAAGACCCGGCTGCTCGACGCCGGCACGGTCTTCAACGTCATCGCCGAAGAGGGCGCGCTCGACGTCGAGGTGGCCGAGGGCGCGGTGATCTACCAGCCGGGCGCGAACCAGGTGCGGCTCGACGCTGGCGATGGCCTTTCGCGCGCGCGCGCCGATGCGGTGCCGGTTCTGCGCAAGGCCAGTACGCAGAATGTCGGCGGCTGGCGCACCGGCGCGCTCTACTATGACAAAGCGCCGCTCGATCGCGTGGCGCAGGATCTGACCCGCAATCTCGGGCGCTCGGTAACGGTCGAGGGTAGCGGCTTTGCCCCCTATACCGGCGCATTGATGCTCAACGGAAGTGCGGAGGACGTGCTGGCTCGCGCGGCGCCATTGCTGGGCGTGCGGTTCACCGCGCAAGGAAAAGGATGGGTAATGTCGCCTGCCAATGGTTCTCCGCCCTAGCCCCCTTGCTCTGATTCCAATCCTGATGGCGTCTCCTGCGATTGCGCAGGAGCGGACGGCCGACATTCGCCTGCCGGAAATGCGCCTCGACGCTGCCGTCCGCATGCTCAGCCGGCAGTCCGGCGCAAGCATCGGCTTTCGCGATCCGTCATTGGCCAGCGTGCGCGTACGGGCGGTACGCGGCAAGCTGACCGCGAGCGCCGCGCTCGAGCGCGCGTTGCGCGGCACGGGCGCCCGCGCTCGCCAGGTCGCCGCCGCCACCTATCTGATCGAGCGCGCCCCCGCGGCTGCGCGCCCCGCCCCTCGCCCGCTTCCCCCCCGTCCTGCCCCGGTTCCGCCAGCCGAGCCCGAAGAACCGATCGAGGTGGTCGTCACCGCCACCAAGCGTGACGTTCCGCTCGGCGCCTATCCGGGCGGGGTCCAGATCATCTCGGGCGACAGCCTTTCGCCCGCGGACGGCCTGCAGGGCACCGGCGCGATCGAGACACGCATCGCCAGCGTCGTCTCCACTCATCTCGGCCCGGGCCGCAACAAGCTGTTCGTGCGCGGCATCGCCGATTCGAGCTTTGTCGGGCCGACCCAGGCGACGGTCGGTCAATATTGGGGCAACAGCCGCATCACCTACAGCGCGCCCGACCCCAATCTGCGCCTCTACGACGTGCAGAGCATCGAGGTGCTGGAAGGGCCGCAAGGGACGCTCTACGGCGCCGGCTCGCTCGGCGGAGTCGTGCGCATCGTGCCGCGCGCGCCGCTGCTGCATTCGACCGAAGGCGCTGCGTGGGGCGGGATGACCGGCGTCCAGCACGGGCAACCATCGGTCGATGGCGGCGCGATCGTCAACGTTCCGCTGATCGACGACAAGCTCGCCTTTCGCGGCCTGGCCTTCGGATCGGTGGAGGGCGGCTATATCGACGATATCGGCCGCGGCCTGCGCGACGTCAATCGCGTGCACACCTTCGGCGGACGCGGCGCGCTGCGCTTCGATGCCGGCGACGGCTGGCTGGTCGACCTGACCGGGGTCGGCCAGAAGATCCGCGGCGACGACAGCCAATATGCCGAGCGCGGCGCAGGCGATCTGAGGCGGATCAGCAACATCGCCCAACCGTTCCGCAGCGACTATTGGCTCGCCGACCTGGTCGTCCGCAAGCGCTGGGACGATCTCGAGCTCACCACGTCGCTCGGCTATGCCCGGCAATATGTCTTCGAGATGTTCGAGGGGCAGGCGCTGAGCGATGTCGGGATGCCAGACGCACAGCCGAACGCGGATGCGCCCGGCACCGGCTATTCGCAGGCCAACCGTATTTCGATGCTGACCTTCGAGACGCGCCTCGCCCGGCGCGGCCCGGACGGGACCGGCTGGCTGCTGGCGGCGAGCCTGTTGCGCAACAATGCGCGTGTCGAGCGGCGCATGGATATCGCGCCGACGCTCGCCCCCTCGGTTCCGATCGGGACCATCCAGAGCAACTCGGCCGCAGCGACGCGCGACTATGTCTGGTCGATGGCCGTGTTCCAGCCGATGACCGGGGTGACCAACAAGGTCAACGAAGCGACGCTCTATGGCGAAGTGACGATCGAGCCGATGCCGCGGCTGACGCTCACCCTTGGATCGCGCCTGACCCATGCCAGCCTCTCCGGGCGGTCAGAAGACGTGCTCGAGACGCTCGCCTATCGCAAGGACCCCGGCGCGCGCGCGAGCCGCAGCGAAACCCGGCTCCTTCCCTCCGCGGCGCTTGCCTGGCGGCCGGACGACCGGCTGACTCTGTTCGCGCGCCTGCAGCAGGGGTTCCGTCCCGGCGGTATCGCGGTGCGGCAGGATTATGTGCAGCGGTTCGAAGGCGATCGCGTGACAACGCTGGAAGCGGGCAGCCGCTATATCGGCGACCGGTTCGACCTGGCGGTGAGCGGATCCTGGACCAACTGGAAGCATATCCAGGCCGACCTGATCGACGGCTTCGGCTTTCCCACCACGGCGAATATCGGCGATGGCGAGGTGTTCTCGCTGGGCGTCGCGGGCCGCTGGCGCCCGATCCCGGGGCTCGAGATCGACGCGTCCGTCTATCTCAACGACAGCAGCGTCACTCGCCGCGACGTGATCCTGCTGCCGATCGATCCATCGGGAATCCCGGCGGACCGGCTTCCCAACGTCGCTGACGCCACCGGGCGGATCGGCTTCTCCTACACCACCGAGCTGACGTCGGGGGACTCGTTCAAGCTGGACGGCCACGCCCGCTATGTCGGGCAATCGACCCTGGGTGTGGGACCGATCCTCGAAAAGCTGCAGGGCGACTATCTCGATACCGGGCTGGAGGCGCGGATCGGAAACGAGCGGCGCGGGATCAGCCTGACGCTGACCAACCTGCTCGATTCACGCGGCAATCGCTTCGCGCTCGGCTCTCCGTTCCTGATCCGCGATCGCGATCAGATCACCCCGCTGCGCCCGCGCAGCGTCCGGATCGGATTCGACTGGAACTTCTAGCGGGGGGCAAGCCAGCCATGACGGCCGGCCCAGCTGCGGAACAGTTCTGGCCATGCGGCGACCGCGCTGCCCGGTTTCCCAAGGCCGAAGCTGTGACCGCCGGTCTCGAACAGGTGCAGTTCCACCGGTCGCCTGGCCGCCAGCATCGCGGCGTGGAGCCGCAGGCTGTGTTCCGGCGCGGCGATGGGATCGTCGGCGGCATGGGCGAGGAAGATCGGCGGAGTTGCGGCGCTGACATTCGCCTCGACCGAAAAGGCGTCACGGAAGTTGTGCAACCCCCGCAATTCGCGAAAGGTGCGGGTGGTATCGATCGGCGCGCGCATCGACACCACCGGATAGATCAGCGCCGCGAAGTCCGGCACCGCGCTGACCTGATCGACGGCGTCGCCCGCCGGGTAGAAATCATCGCCCCCACGCGTTGCCAGCGTCCCGGCAAGATGCCCGCCTGCCGAGAAGCCGAGCACGCCGATCCGCTTCGGATCGATCCCCAATGTCCTCCAGTTGCCGCGCAGCAGCCGCATCGCGCGCTGCCCGTCCTGGAATGGCGCGTCGGCGTTCCAGCCGTCGCCCGGCAGGCGATAGTAGAGGACGAAGGCGGTGATGCCCTGCCCCGCCAGCCACTGCGCGGTCGGCATCGCGGCGCTGCCGATCTGGATGCGGAAATAGCCGCCCCCGCCGATCACCAGCACCGCCGCGCCGTTGGGCTTTTTCGGCCGCACCATCACCATGCGCGGCACGGTGACGTTGGAGACCGATCCGGTCGCCGATCCCTCGCTCCCGATCTTTTCCGGCCCCGCGGGCCCGCCGCTGCCCGGGATCGCGCCGGGCCACAGGGTGATCACCTCCCCGCCCTGCGCGGCAGCCGGAACCGCGAGGAAGAGCAGGACGAAAGCGGCGAGCCAGCGCATCATGTCCCCTCAGAACTTCTTGCCGATCGAGGCGTAGATGTAGCGGCCATAGGGCACGTAGAGCGAGCCCAGATAGCCGTCGGCGGTGATCGGCGGCTGGGTATCGAAGATGTTTCGCGCACCGATGCGGAAGCGCGTATCCTCGAGCGGACCCTTACGGACGCGATACTGGGCATAGAGGTTGAAGAACGCCTTGCCCTCGAGCGGATAGGGATTGCCCTGCGCGTCGAGGAAGTTGGTGTCGTAGACCTTGCCGATATAGTTGCCGAACGCGCCGATCTGGAAGCCCTTGTGGCTCCAGGTGAGCGATCCGGTGAGCCGCCATTTGGGCTTGCCGCGCTCCTCGAGCAGGTCGGTGGCATCGGTGAGCGGAGTTGCTGCATTGATCTGGCCCGCATTGCGCGCGTCGAACAGCGCCTGCACCGCGGGTGGAGTATCGCGAGAGAATTTGGTCAGCCGCGCCGCGTTGATCGCGACGTCGAACCGGCCGATGCCGGTGCGGACATTGTAGAGCAGCGCCAGGTCGATGCCCTGCACGGTCTGGGGCAGCAGGTTGACGAACTGGTCGTTGATGCGAGTCACCGCGCCCGCCGGGGTCAGGTTGGTGCCGGCGAATACCGGCGTGTCGTCGGCGGACGGGGCCGATCGGATCACGTTCGGGTTGCTCGATCCCTGAAGCCGCAACAGATAGTCGAGTACCAGCGCGTTCTGTGCGCCGAATTGGCCGACGATGCCGGTCTGCTGGATCGACCAGAAATCGGCGGTCAGCGTCAGGCGGCCATATTCGGACGGGATGAACTTGGGTTCGATCACCGTACCGACCGTCCAGTTGGTGCTTTCTTCGGGCTTCAGGTCGGGGTTGCCGCTGATGAAGATCGAATAGCTGATCCCGCGGCTGCACGCCGAATAGTTGGCGATCCGGCCGGCGCGCAGATCGGCCTCGCACCGGAAATAGTCGGTGTTGGAGTTGAGGCGCGAATAGGCGACGGTCTTGGTCTGCTCGAGGTTTGGCGCGCGGAAGCCCTGCGACCACGAACCGCGCAGGCGCACCCCGTCGATAATGTCCCAGGCCGCGGCGATCTTGGGCTTGGCGACCGATCCGAAGTCCGAATATTCCTCGAACCGCCCGGCGAGCTGCAGGTCGAGCCGGTGGATCAGCGGAATGTTCATCTCGGGCGAGACGACCGGCACGGCCAGCTCGGCAAAGGCCGAGAAGACGGTACGGCTGCCGCGCACCGAGGGAGTCGGGCTGACCGCGGCGACGTTGGACAGGTTGGTCTCGCCGGTCACCATGTCGGTGAAGGTGATGGTGCCGTTGAGGCGCGGGTCGCGGATATCCTGCTGGGTCTCGCGCCGCCCCTCGATGCCAAGCGCGATGCCGAGGCCGCCCGCGGGCAGATCGAACAGATTGGCGTTGGAGAGCTTGAAATCGCCGAGCAGCAGGCTGGTCTTCGACTTGCGGACGAGGTTGAAGCTGAACGAGTCGATCGTCGCCTGGCTCGCGGGCGAACAATCGCCGAGCGACGGGGTTGCGGAGCAGCCGCCGCTGAACGGGTTGTAGGCGTCCGGCGTCGAGAGCGCGAGGTTGCGCTGGAGCAGGGTCATGTCGATCGCGTTGGAGCTGTCGCGCGACTGCGCCTCCGAATAGAGGACCGCCGTATCGTAGTCGAACGTTCCGATCTTGCCGCGCGCGCCGAGCAGGAAGCGCGACTGCCAATTCTCGACATTCACCACCTGATTGCCGGCATCGACGAAGCGGTAGGTGGACAGGCGCACCGGCAGGCCGGCAGCGGGCACGTTGGTAAGGCCCGGAATGCGATTGGGGTTGGCCTGGCCGTTGGCGAACGTGGTGGGACCGAACGGGTTCCAGTAATTGCTCGCCGGGATGACGATCGCGTTTAGGTTGATCGTCGGCGGCTGGATGCGTTGGGTATCGGCGAGATAATAGCCGAGTTCGGTATAGAGCTCGACGGCGTCGCTCAGCTCGTAGCGGCCGGTGAAGAAGGCGTTGTAGCGGTTGAACGACGGGGTGACGGTGGTGCCGGGGCGCGTGTCGAACCGCTCGCTGCGCAGGGTTGAAGCGGTCGCGCGGGTGCCGCTGCCATAGCAGACGTTCGAATTGATCGTGACGAGACAGCCGGGGTTGAGCGCCGACTGGGTGTGGAACGCGCCGGCCGATGAGGTCAGCGCCTGATTGCCCGGGCTGCGGCGGATCGTACCGGGACCGCCGACGACAGCTAGGTTCGCCCAGGGGCTCTGCGTCGCGCGGCCGTCGGCGGCAAGGTTGCCGGCATAGGCAGGGTCATCCGCGAAATAGGACAGGAGGTTGTCGGTCGCGGTGTAGGGCTGATCTTCGGCGAGCTGCGCGGTGCGGCGGACATAGTTGAAGAACAGCGAGAAATTGCCGCGGCCCTCGTCGAAATTGTGGCCGACCATCGCCGTGCCTTCGAACTCCTTGCGGTGGGTGCCCTCGGCGAAACCGTAGCGGAAGTTGAGCTCGGCGCCGTCATAATCGCCGCGCGTGACGGTGTTGACCACGCCTGCGACCGCGTCCGATCCATAGATCGCCGACGCGCCGTCGCGCAGGATCTCGAGCCGCTCGAGCCCGGCGACGGGCAGCGCGTTGGAGTTGTAGCCGAGCACCGGCACGTTGCCGTCGCCCGCCTGACTGGTCGGGTGGTTCACCAGACGGCGGCCGTTGAGCAGGGTCAGCGTGTTGCCGACACCCAGGTTGCGCAGGTTGATCGAGTTGACGTCGCCGCGCGCGGCATTGCTGGTCTGCGGATTGTTGGCTTCGTTGAAGGTCACGTCGCCCGCCTGGGGGATCGATCGGATCAGGTCGTCGCCGGACAGCGCGCCGGTCGCATCGATCTGGTTGCGATCGACAACCGACACCGGCAGCGCGGTGGTGATGTCCTTGCCCTTGATCTGGGTGCCGACCACGACGACCTCGGCGGGCGGGGCTTCTTCGGCGGCAGTGTCGGCCTGCGAGGCTTGCTGGGCATAGGCCGGCAGCGCCAGCGCGATCAGCGCGGTCCCGGCGGCCAAGGTGCGGAGCCTGTTGCGGTCAGTCATTTCTTCTCTCCCTTGCCGGAAGGCGGATCGTCGCCCGCTCTTCCTGATGTCGTGGTCTAGTCCATGTCGCTTTCGGTGGCCGGTCGTGCGGCGCCTGGGGCAGTAGGCGCATTGAGGGCGTGGTGGAGTGCGGCGGTGTCGAGGGCGTTGTCCCAACGGGCGACGACGATGGTGGCGACGGCGTTGCCGATGAAGTTGGTGAGGCTGCGGCATTCGGACATGAACCGGTCGATGCCCAGGATCAGCGCCATGCCCGCGACCGGCACGTCGGGCACGATCGACAGCGTCGCGGCCAGCGTGATGAACCCTGCCCCCGTCACCCCCGCCGCGCCCTTGGACGAGATCATCGCGATCGCCAGCAGCGCGATCTGGTCGCCCAGGCTCAGATCGACATTGCACGCCTGCGCGATGAACAGCGCCGCCAGCGTCATGTAGATGTTGGTGCCGTCGAGGTTGAACGAATAGCCCGTCGGCACGACCAGGCCGACCACCGGCTTGGCGCAACCCGCCCGCTCCATCTTGTCCATCAGGCTCGGCAGCGCGCTTTCGGACGAGGAGGTGCCCAGCACCAGCAGCAGCTCGGCACGCAGATAGCGGATCAGCTTGAAGATCGAGAAACCGGCGAGCTTTGCGACCACGCCCAGCACCACCACCACGAAGATCGCCGAGGTGAGGTAGAAGGTCGCCACCAGCCCCGCCAGGTTGGCGAGCGATTCGATGCCGTACTTGCCGATGGTGAAGGCCATCGCCCCGAACGCCCCCACCGGCGCCGCGCGCATCAGGATGCCGACCAGCTTGAACACGACAAGGCCCGTCTTCTCGAGCAGGTCGCGCACCGGCGCCGCCGGCTCGCCCACCATCGACAGCGCGATCCCGAACAGGATCGATACCAGCAGCACCTGGAGCAGCGACTCCCCGGTCAGCGCCGACACCAGCGTCGTCGGGATGATCGCCATCAGGAAGCCGACGATCGAGCTGTCATGCGCCTTGGCGACATAATCCTTGACCGCCCCGGTATCGAGGCTGGCCGGATCGACGTTCATCCCAGCGCCCGGCTGAACCGTGTTGGCGACGATCAGACCGACCACCAGCGCCAGCGTCGAGAAGAACAGGAAGTACGCAAATGCCTTGCCCGCGACCCGGCCCACCGACTTGAGCTCGGTCATCCCCGCGATCCCGGTCACCAGCGTCAGGAAGATCACCGGCGCGATGATCATCTTCACCAGCTTGATGAACGCATCGCCCAAAGGCTTCAGCGAGGCACCCGCATCCGGCCAGAAATAGCCCACGCTCACACCCGCAGCGATCGCCACCAGCACCTGCACGTACAGCTGCCCGTACCACGCCCCACGACGCCGCTGCGGCTCACTCGCATAATCCAGTGCAATCGCCATTCAGATCCTCCCATCGCGCCTTTCCGGCGTCGATTCTGGGCTGCGTTCAGCAGCTGCATCGTTATCATCCGGCGATCGCGCAAAACCCAAAATCAAAGCCAAGTCATTGATTTGCATGAAACAACAGTCCGTCAGCGCCTGCAATTCCGTGCAAGAATACGCACATGGGAATCGCAGAATGTGTGATATTCCGCACAAATGAAGAGCGTGACCCGATCGACCCGGAGTCTCGTACTGCTGGCCGCCGCCGGTGCAGTGCTGCTCGCGCTGATCACGATCCTTGCCTTCCGCGTCGCGCAGCAGCAGGCGGTGTCCGCAACCGACCGCGCCGCGGCGCAGCTGGCGCGCGACAATGCCGGCCTGTTCGCGAGCGAGCTTCAGAAGTTCCGGCTGCTCCCGCTGGTGCTCGCCGAATATCCCGATGTACGCGCGATGCTGGAAACGCGCGACACCGCCGTGGCCGAGCGGATCAATGCGCGGCTCGAGCTACTTGCGCAGCGTACCGACGCCGCGGCGATCTATGTGCTGACCGCGCAGGGCCGCGCCATCGCCGCGAGCAACTACCGCCTCCCCGCGAGCTTCGTCGGGCAGGATTATGGCTTCCGTCCCTATTTCCAGGGTGCGGTCCGCGATGGCGGTGCGGAGCTGTTCGCGCTCGGCACGGTGAGCGGGCGGCCCGGCCTCTATCTCGCCCGACGCATCGGGGATGCGGCACGCCCGCTCGGGGTGATCGTCGTCAAGATCGAGTTCGAAGCGATGCAGGCCGCCTGGGCGCGTCAGCAGGGCAGGACCCTGGTCACCGATCCGCATGGCGTGGTGATCGTGACCAGCGAGCCGCGCTGGCGTTTCGGCACGATCGGTCGACTCGGCGCAGACGACCGGGCCGCGATCCGCGCGACGCGCCAATATGGCAGCCTCCCGCTCGATCCGCTGCCGCTCACGATCGACGGGGCTGATGCACGGATGGGCGGCGAGACGCCGGGCAACCGCCTCGCCACCATGCAAATCCCGCTCGCCGGCGCGCAGATGCGCGTCCTCTACCCGCTCGATCCGGCGATGCGCAGCGCCAATGCCAATGCCCGGCTCGTTTCGCTGGGTGCGCTGTTCGCCATCGCGGGTGCGCTGCTGCTGCTGTGGCGCGCACGCGAGCGCCGTCTGATCCAGATCGCCGCACAGCGCGCGCTGGAAGGCCAGGTCGCCGAGCGCACCGCAGAACTGCGCGAAACCAATGCCCAGCTGGTCGCCGAGAGCAGCGAACGCGCGCTTGCCGACCAACGCTATCGCGCCGCGCGTGAGGAGCTGGCGCAGGCCAACCGGCTCGGATCGCTGGGGCAGATCACCGCAGGCGTCGCGCATGAGATCAACCAGCCGGTCGCCGCGATCCGCAGCTTCGCCGAGAATGCACAGGGTTTCCTCGCCCGCGGCGACAGCGGCCGCGCGGACGAGAATCTGGGGCGGATCGTCGATCTGACCCAGCGGATCGGCACGATCACCGCCGAATTGCGCAATTTCGCGCGGCGGCGCACCCCTGAAACCGGCGCAGTCGATGTCGATGCGGTCATCGAATCGACGCTGCTGCTGATCGGCGACCGGGTCCGCGCGCAGGGCGTGGTCCTCGAACGCACCGGCCCCGCAGGGCTGCATGTCACCGCCGACCGCGTACGGCTGGAACAGATTCTCATCAACCTGATCCAGAACGCACTCGACGCGCTTGCCGGGCAGAAGGCGCCCGTCATCCGCATCGTCACCGCCCGCACCGATGCCCGGATCATGATCGAGGTTGCCGACAATGGCCTCGGCGTCGCGCCGGAGCTTGCCGGTGAGCTGTTCATGCCGTTCGTTACCGGTCGCGCCGAAGGCCTTGGCCTCGGCCTCCCGATCGCCCGCAACATCGCGCGCGAATTCGGCGGCGAGCTGAGCCCCATCCCCTCCCCGCTCGGCGGCGCCGCCTTCCGCCTCGAGCTGCCGGAGGCGGGACATGGCTGAACCGGCCCTTCTCTTCGTCGATGACGATGCCGCGCTGCGCGAGGCGAATGTACAGACGCTGGAGCTGGCCGGGCTCGCGGTGCGGCCCTTCGCCAGTGCTCAGGCGGCGCTCGGCGCGATCACCCCGGACTTTGCGGGCGCCGTGATCACCGACATCCGGATGCCGGGGATGGACGGTATGCAGTTCTTCGAGCGTATCCGCGCGATCGATCCCGAAATCCCGGTGATCCTCATTACCGGGCACGGGGATGTGCCGATGGCGGTGCGCGCGTTGCAGGACGGCGCGTTCGATTTCCTCGCCAAACCCTTTGCCGCCGGACACCTCGCCGCGTCCGCAAGCAAGGCGTTGGCGGCGCGCGGACTGGTGCTCGACAACCGCAGGCTGCGCGCGGACACCGCGACGCGGACCGAAAGCCCGTTGATCGGCGACAGCCCGGCGATGGTTCGCCTGCGCGAGACGATCGCGCAGGTCGCGCGCGCCGATATCGATGTGCTGATCGAAGGAGAGACCGGGACCGGCAAGGAACTGGTAGCGGCGATGCTGCATCGCGGATCTCCGCGCAGCGCTCGCCCGTTCGTCGCGGTCAGCTGCGCCGCGCTGCCCGAGGCGCATGCCGAGATCGAACTGCTCGGCCACGCCGCCGATGCGGTGCCGGGCGCCCGCTTCGCCCGCACCGGCCGGATCGAGGCGTCCAGCCGAGGAACGCTGTTCCTCGACGATATCGACGGGATGCCGCTGGCTGTGCAGTCGCGGTTGCTGCGCGTGATCGAGGAGCGCGAGGTTCTTCCGCTTGGCGAGGAACGTCCCATCCCGCTCGATCTGCGCGTGATCGCGTCGGTGAAGCCGGGGCTCGACGCGCTGATCGAACGGGGCGAGTTCCGCCGCGACCTCTATTTCCGCCTCAACGTCGTGCGCCTGTCGCTCCCGCCGCTGCGCGAGCGCCGCGCCGATATCCCCCTGCTGTTCGCCGCGTTCGTGCAGGAGGCGAGCGCGCAGGCAGGGCGCAGCGATTTCCGGATCACCGACACGATCCGCCGTCACCTGATCGGGCATGACTGGCCGGGCAATGTGCGCGAACTGCGCAATTTCGCGTTCAGTGCGGCGCTGGGCCTGACCGAACCCGGGATCTGGGAAAGCGAGGCGCAGGAAGGGCTGGTCCAGCGCGTCCGCAGCTATGAGGAGATGCTGCTGCGCGAGGCGCTGCAGGCCGCGAACGGACGGGTCGATCGCGCACTCCAGCTGCTCCGGCTCCCGCGCAAGACGCTGTACGACAAGATGAAGCGCGCGGGGATCACCCCCGCCGACTTCCGGCTGCCGAAAGGCGGCCGTTGAAACTCCCCGTTGGCTTTCGCTGCGATTGAGCGTAGGGGCGCCCGCGGATGCCGGGAGAAATCCGGTCGTCCGTTTGATCGCGCCGGTGCCCCGAAAGGGGCTTCAATGGGAATGCGGTGCGGATGGGTCTTCCATCCAAGTCCGCGGCTGTCCCTGCAACTGTAAGCGGTGAGCGAGATGCGCTGGCCTCCCTTTCGAGGAGGCGGCCACTGGATCTTCGGGTCCGGGAAGGCCGTGCATCGAGCGATGACCCGTGAGCCAGGAGACCTGCCGGCGTGGGTCGCTCTTGCCATGGTCCAGGGAATGGCCAGGGCACGGTTTCTCTCCGTCTGAGCGACGAACCATGCGGCCGGGGCCGCACGGTCACGCTTGTGCGGGTGCCTCCAGCGTCCGCCCGCACGCGCGTGCCGGCCGTTCGTTGACGCGATCCGGCAGGTCCCGCCTTCCAGTTGCTCGACGCGGGGGGATTTGATGTGAAGTATCGTTATTTGACCGTCCTGCTGGCCAGCGCCGCCGCGATGCCGGCGTTCGCGCAGGACCAGGCGCCCGCCGACGACGTCGTCGTCAGCGCCAGCCGCGTGCCGCTCAAGCCGAGCGAAATCGGCAGCGCCGTCTCGGTCATCACCGCGGAGGATCTGCAGCGCGACCAGATCACCTTCGTCAAGGATGTCTTCCAGGATCTGGCCGGCATCCAGATCACCTCCGACCGCCCCGGCGACCTCACCAGCGTGAGCATCCGCGGCTCGGACAACGATCAGGTGCTGTATCTGATCGACGGCATCGAGCTGGGCGACCCCAGCTCGACCAGCACGCAGTATCAGTCGGATCACCTGACCACCGCCGACATCGCGCGGATCGAGGTGCTGCGCGGCAACCAGAGCTCGCTCTACGGGTCCGACGCGATCGGCGGCGTGGTCAACATCATCACCAAGCGCGCCACGGACGAAGGCATCCTGGTCAATGCTCAGGGCGAATATGGATCGTACGACACGCTCAACGGCGCGGCGTCGATCATCGGCAAGCAGGGCGCGCTCGACTTCCGCCTGACCGCCAGCGGCTACAAGCACAACGGTCCCTCGCTGGCCGATCCGGCGACCGGCACCTCGGTCGAGGAAGACGAATATTGGCGTTACGGCTTCAGCGGCCGTGTCGGCCTTGCCGCAACCTCGAATATCGACCTGCAGCTGATCGGCTTCTGGCAGGATTCGCACTCCGATCTCGACAACGGCAATTCCGACAACAGCGACACGGTGCGCAAGAAGGAATGGGCCTATGCGGGCCAGGCAAGCTACCGCAGCGACGACAATGCGTGGCGCGCCAGCGCGACGGCGAGCCGCTATGTCGCCCAGCGCCGTTATTTCGGCACCTGGAACCGTGCCGATGGCGACCTGTACGAAGGCACGAAGGACGTGCTCGCGGCCAATGTCAGCTATGACAAGGGCGGCATCTTCGGCGTCTCGGTCGGCGCCAATTACGAGGAAGAATATACCGACCAGCTGACCAGCTTCTCGGGCGCGTTCGACGCCAAGATCACCACCAAGGCGGCTTTTGCCGAACTGGTGCTGCGTCCGGCACGCGGGCTGACCATCACCGGCGCGGCGCGCATCGACGACAATAGCCGTTTCGGCAGCTTCGACACCTATCGTGTCACCGGCGCCTATGTCCTCGAAAACCTCATCGGTGGCGGCGACGTCAAGCTGCGCGCGAGCTATGGCACGGGCGCCAAGGCACCCGGCCTCTATCAGCTGTTCGATCCGGTCTATGGCTATTGGGGCCTTCAGGTCGAAACCAGCGAGGGCGGCGATGTCGGCATCGATGTGAACTTCGGCTCGGCGTTCAGCACGCAGGTCTCGTACTTCTTCGCAAAGACCAGCAACGAGATCGCCTATGATTGCGCCAATCCAAAGCCCGGTTGCTATATCAACCTGGGCAAGACGCGGAAGTCGGGCGTCGAGATCGCGTTCGAGTTGCGCCCGGCCGACTGGCTGTCGTTCCGTCAGAGCCTCACTTATCTCGAGGCGGATCAGCTGACGAACCCGGCGACCAGCATATGGGTAAGCCTGCGCCGCCCCGAATTCGCTGGCAGCACCTCGGTCACGGTCAAGCCGGTCGAGCAGCTTTCGGTCACCGCGCGCCTGCGCCATCGCGACCGCAACGCGTCGAGCAGCTTCTCGCCCGCGACCAAGGGCTATGAGGTGGTCGACCTGCTCGCGTCGTTCGGGATTACCGACAATATCGAGGTCTATGGCCGCGTCACCAACCTGTTCGACAAGCAGTATCAGATGGCCTTCGGCAAGAATGCCCTCGGCCGCAGCGCCTATGGCGGTATCCGCCTGACCTTCTGATCCGTTCCGGGGAGGCGGCCTGGGCCGCCTCCCCTTTCTCATTTTCGGAGACACGCGATGAAGCCCCGGACCGACGCCGAGCACAATGAACGGATGAAGAAGATCCAGGCGGCTCAGGCCAAGAAGATCGCGACCAAGACGGTCGAGAAGGGCCTGCTGATCGTCCACACCGGCAACGGCAAGGGCAAGTCCTCCTCCGCCTTCGGCATGGCTGCGCGCTCGATCGGCCATGGGATGAAGGTCGGCATCGTGCAGTTCGTGAAGGGCACGATCGACACCGGCGAGAAACGCTTCTTCGACCGCTTCCCGGACGAGATCGAGTTCAAGCGGATGGGCGAAGGCTTCACCTGGGACACGCAGGACCGCGCCCGGGATATCGCCGCGGCGCGCGCCGGCTGGGAAGAGGTCAAGCGGATGATCGCCGACCCCGCCTATGCGCTGGTGATCGCCGACGAGCTCAACATCGTGCTGCGCTACGACTATCTGCCGGTCGAGGAGGTGCTGGAAGCAGTCACCGCCCGTGCCGAGATGAAGCATGTCATCATCACCGGCCGCAACGCGCCTCAGGCGCTGATCGACGCCGCCGACCTGGTCACCGAGATGACCGAGGTGAAGCACCCCTTCCGCACGCAGAATGTCCGCGCCCAGAAGGGCATCGAATTCTAGTGTTTGCGGCTGGCCTGCTGAACGATGCCGCGCGCGGCCAGCACATAGGCGGGGCTGCCGCACACCGTCCACGCCTGGGGGATCGAGATGCGCGGGATAGTGCGCAGTGCGGGGTGGTGAAGCATTTCCGTCCCCTGATCGGTGATCCGGTCGGTCGCGCTTTCGACGATCAGGAAATCGGGGCGCGCCGCTACCATCTCCTCCAGGCTGATCTGCGAGAGCGGCGGCTTGCCGAGCTTCGCTGCGAGATTGACGAGCCCGGTGCGCGTCATCAGGTCGTCGATCAGCGTTTCGGTGCCGGTCATGAAACCGCGGCGCTGGTAATAGGCCGCGACCTTGCCGCCCTTGAGCTTGCCGATCTTCGCGAGGTCCGCCTCCATGCGCCGGATCAGCGCCTCGCCGCGCGCCGGATGGCCGACCGCCGCGGCAACGGTGCGGATCTGTTCGAGGATCGTGAGATAGCTTTCGGCATAGCCCAGATCGATCGTCCGGTATTTCTCCGGACCCAGCGGGCGCAGCATCGGATGCCGGCTGGCAGGCATGCCGATGATCAGGTCGGGCCGCAGCGCGAACAACTGCTCCGACGATTCCTTGAGCAGCGTGATGCCCTGCGCATGCGCCGCGGCGGCCGACATCTCGGTGTCGCGCGCATTCTTGGTGAGCCCGGCGATCTGCGACCGGTCCGCCAGCGCGAGCAGCAGCTGATCGGTGCAGAGGTTGAGCGAAACGATCCGCTGTGGTCGAACGGGCGTAGCCGCCGGCTGCGGCACGGCGGGCGCCGCGGACGCTCCAAGCGCGAACAGGGAAATGGCTGCAAGATGGAGAAGACGCCGCATGATGTTGCTCCTAACCCGGTTGGCGAACCGGGCAAGCGGTTCGTGACGCGATGACGCGCGGCGCGTCCTTCCGCCTCAACGGCCTGCTGCTGGTGCTCACCGCGCTCGCCGCGCTGGCCTCGCTCGGCTTCGGCACTGTCTCGCTCGCGCCCGACCGGGTGATCGCGGCGCTGCTGGGCAAGGGCGACATGATCGCCAGCACCATCGTGCTCGAGCTGCGCATGCCGCGCATGCTGCTCGGCCTGCTGGTCGGCGCGATGCTCGGCCTCGCTGGAGCCGCACTCCAGGGCTTCCTGCGCAACCCGCTGGCCGAACCGTCGGTGCTCGGCGCATCCAACGCCGCCGCATTCGGCGCGGTGATCGCGCTCTATTTCGGTATCGCCGAGTTGCACCCCGCGCTGCTCCCGCTGCTCGCCATCGCCGCCGCGATGGTCGCGCTGGTGCTGCTGTTCGGCCTGTCGGGCCAGTCGGAAAGCGCGTTGACGCTGATCCTCGCCGGTATCGCCATCGCGACGCTGGCGGGCGCCGGGATCAGCCTCGCACTCAACCTGTCGCCCAACCCGTTCGCGGCGATGGAGATCATGAACTGGCTGCTCGGCAGCCTCGAGAATCGCTCGTCGCAGCATGTGTGGATCGCCCTGCCCTGTATCGTCGTCGGCGCCGCGCTGCTGCTGTGGGATGCGCGCGCGCTCGACGCGCTGACCCTGGGCGAGGACGGCGCGCGGGCGCTGGGCATCAACCTGCGCGCGGTGCGCTGGCGGCTGCTGGTCGGGGTCGCGATCGGCGTGGGCGGCGCGGTCGCCGTCTCCGGCTCGATCGGCTTTATCGGCCTGATCGTGCCGCACATCATCCGGCCCTTCACCGACCGCAGCCCGTCCGCGATCCTGTGGCCGTCGGCGATCGGCGGCGCGCTGCTGCTCACCCTCTCAGACCTGGGCGTGCGGATGATCCCCGCGACCAACGAGCTCAAGCTCGGCGTCGTCACCGCCTTCCTCGGAATCCCGGTCTTCCTTGTCCATCTCTTGCGGGAGCGCCGGCTATGGTGACGCTGACGACGCAGGCGCTGAGCGTCTCGCTCGGCACGCGAACCGTGATGGACGGCATGAGCCTGTCGCTCGAACCGGGGCGGCTGATCGGGATCATCGGTCCGAACGGTGCGGGCAAGTCGACGCTGATACGTGCGCTGCTGGGCCTGGTCCCCTATCGCGGCAATATCGCCCTCGACGGCGCCGAGATCACCAGCCTGACCCGCGCACGGATCGCACGCGAGCTTGCCTATCTGCCGCAGGGCCAGATCCTGCACTGGCCATTGTCGGTGGAGCGGCTGGTCGGGCTTGGCCGCCTTCCCCATCTTGCGCCGATGTCGCGGATCTCGGCGGCGGACCAGACGATCATCGACCGCGCGATGAAGCGTGCCGATATCGAGCATCTGCGCGATCGCGTCGCCACCGAGCTGTCGGGCGGGGAGCGCGCGCGGGTCCTGCTCGCGCGGGCGCTGGCGGTGGAGGCGCGCGGGCTGATCGCGGACGAGCCGCTCGCTTCGCTCGACCCCGGGCATCAGATCGACGTGATGGAGTTGCTGCGCAGCGAAGCCGCATCGGGCGCGCTTGTCGTCGCGGTCCTCCACGACCTCACCATGGCCGCGCGCTATTGCGACCGGTTGCTGCTGATGGATCGCGGACGGCTGGTCGCGCAGGGCGCACCGCTGGAAGTGCTGAACGAGGCCAATCTGCGCAGCGTCTATGGGGTGCAGGCACGGATCGAAGGAAATGAAACCGCGCCGCTGGTCGTGCCGACCGGGCGGATCGCGCAGCAAGCGAGTAACTGATGCGTTTTGACTCCCCGCAAGCCTTTGCCGCCCGCCTCGCCGATCTTCCCGGACCGGACGCTGGCGCGCGCGAAGCCGCCGCCGCACGACAGGCGCAGCTCACCAAGCCCGCAGGATCGCTCGGGCGGCTCGAGGAGATCGCGCTGTTCATGGCGGGCTGGCAGGGCAAGGAACGCCCCGCGCTCGACCGGGTGCGCACGGCGATCTTCGCGGGCAACCACGGCGTCACCCGGCATGGGATCAGCGCCTTTCCCGCCGATGTCACCGTGCAGATGGTCGCGAATTTCGAGGCCGGCGGCGCGGCGATCAACCAGCTCGCGCGCGCGGCCGGGCTGGAGCTGCGCGTGATCGCGCTCGATCTCGACCGCCCGACCGCGGATTTCACCGAAGCGCCGGCGATGAGCGCGGACGAATGCCTCGACGCGCTCAATCGCGGCGCTGAACTGGTCGAGCCCGGCCTCGATCTGCTCACGGTCGGCGAAATGGGGATCGGCAATAGCACCGCGGCGGCGGCACTTTGCGCGCGCAGCCTGGGCGGCGACGTGCGGGACTGGGTGGGACCGGGTACCGGGCTCGATCCCGCCGGTATCGTGCGCAAGGTCGCGGTGACCGAACAGGCGCTCGCGAAGCACGCAGACGCCCCGCGCATTGCCTTCGAGACATTGCGCCGGCTGGGCGGGCGCGAGATCGCGGCGATCGCCGGTGCCGTGCTGGCCGCGCGCCATGCACGGGTGCCGGTGATGCTCGACGGGTTCATTGCCTGCGCCGCGCTTGCGCCGCTGGTCGCCGATCAGCCCGCGCTCGCCGAACATTGCCTGGCCGGGCATTGTTCGGCCGAGCCCGGGCATCGCCGGCTGCTCCACCAGTTCAGCCTCACGCCCCTGCTGCAGCTCGGCATGCGGCTGGGCGAGGGCAGCGGCGCGGCGGTAGCGGTGCCGATCGTGCGCTCGGCGCTGGCGACGCATAACGGCATGGCGACCTTCGCCGAGGCCAGCGTCTCCGGAAAGCTGTGAGCGCGCGCACGCTTTATCTGATGCGCCACGGCGCGCCGGTGCTGTCCGGGCGCATGCTGGGCCGCACCGATTGCGAGGTGACGCCCCAGGGTATTGCGGCCTGCCGGGCGCAGGCCGAGGGACTTGCGGTCGCGCATGTGATCGCATCCGATCTGCAACGCGCGTCGTGCTGTGCGGAAGCGATTGCCGCGGACCTTGATCTGTCTCCTCGGATCGACGCTCGCTGGCGGGAGCTCGATTTCGGCGTCTGGGACGGGCTGGAGAGCGGCGCGATCGCCGCGGATGCGCTCGGCCGCTTCTGGAGCGATCCCGACGCAAACCCGCCACCCGGCGGCGAGCGCTGGTCGGCGCTGGTGGCCCGGATCGGCGCGGCGATCGATGACCTGCCCTCCGAACCCACGCTGATCGTCACCCATGGCGGGGCGATGCGCGCGGCATTGCATGTGCTGTGCGGCTTCTCCCAACCGCAGCTCTGGGCGTTCGACCTTCCCTATGCCAGCGTGCTGGCGCTGCGATTCTGGGACCAGCCTTCACGCAGCGGGCAGATCATGGGGCTGTGGCCATGAAGGGACTGATCATCGCGCTGCAATTCCTCACCCGGCTGCCGATGCCGGGCGTCCCCGTCGATGCGGCGAGCTTCGCCGCGAGCATGCGCTGGTTCCCGGTCGCCGGGCTGGCGGTGGGCGGCGTGACCGCGGGCGCCTTCTGGCTGGGCGGTCATATCGACCCCTGGCTTGCAGCGCTTGCCGGGCTGCTTGCCTGGGTGTGGGTCACCGGCGCGCTTCACCTCGACGGTCTCTCCGACCTCGCCGACGCGCGCGGCGCGGCGCATCGCGATCCCGAACGCCTGCTCGCGGTGATGGCCGATCCGCATGTCGGCAGCTTCGGTGTGGTCGCCCTCATCGTGCAGCTCGTCGCCAAGCTCGTGCTGCTCCACCTGCTCCCCCCGGCACAATGGCCGGCCCTGCTGCTGATCCCCGCGGTCGCGCGGATCGGCCCGCTGGCGTGGACGCGCTGGCTGCCCTCGCTCCACGCGGGGCTGGCCGAGCGGTTCATCGGCGTCGCCAGCCTGCCCGTGCTGGCCGTGTGGGCGATCGGCTGGGCCGTCGCGTGCTGGTTCGTGCCCGCCTTGCTCGTGGCGCCGCTGCTGATCCTGTGGTGGGGCCTCTGGCTCAGGGACAAGCTTGGCGGGGTTTCGGGCGATTGCCTGGGCGCGGGAATCGAACTGGTCGAAACCGGCTTGCTGATCGCCGTGGTGCTGTGGGCCGGACTGGCGTGACACCATGGACGCATCACGGCGGGCAGCTCGCAAAGGCCCGCACGACGTTCGGCGATGGGGACGCGCCATGGATCGACCTCTCCACCGGCATCAACCCTCGCCAATGGCCTGGCGTCGCTCGGCTCGCGATCGATTGGTCGCGGCTGCCCGACGCAAGTGCGCTGACCGGTCTCGAAACGACCGCCGCACGCTATTTCGGCGCCGACCCGGCGTGCGTGCTGGCGGTTCCCGGCACCGAAATCGGGCTGCGATTGCTTGGCGGGCATCTGCCCCGTCCGGTGCGCTATGGCTGGCCGAGCTACGGAACGCATGCCGAGATCGCCCCTGACGGCGTTGCCGTCGACGGGCCCGATCCCGGTGCCGGCACGCTGATCCTCGCCAACCCCAACAATCCCGATGGCAGGATCACGCCGGCGGCCGCGCTCCGGGCCCAGCTGGCGGCGGGATGGCTGGTCCTCGACGAGGCCTTTGCCGACACCGATCCGCGCCACAGCCTTGCCGGCGCAGTGCGCGAAGCAACGCCGCTGATCGTGCTGCGTTCGTTCGGGAAGTTCTTCGGACTTGCCGGCGTGCGGCTGGGCTTTGTGATCGCGCCGCCGGAGCTGATCGCAACGCTCCGCCGCCACCTCGGCTCATGGCCGGTGTCGGCCGCAGCAATCGCGATCGGCACCGCCGCCTATGCCGATAGCGGATGGATCGAGGCCGAGCGCATCCGGCTGGCGGCCGATGCGGCCGCGCTGGACCAGCTGCTCCGGGCACATGGCCATATCCCCATCGGCGCCTGCCCGCTGTTCCGCCTCATCGAGACAGCCGACGCGCAGGCGTTGTTCGAGCGGCTCGCCCGGCGATCGATCCTGACGCGGCCGTTCGACTATGATCCGCGCTGGCTGCGCATCGGATTGCCCGCCGATGCCGAAGCGCTCGACCGGCTCGACTCCGCCCTCGCAAATGGCTGAGCCGGTCGCGCTCATGGCGCTCGCAATCGATGCCGCGATCGGCTGGCCCGCGCAGCTCTATCGTCGGATCGGTCACCCGGTGAACGCCTTCGCGGCGATCATCCGCTGCTGTGCCGAACGATGGAATCGCGGCGGCGCGGGCACGCGGCGGATCGCGGGTGTCGCGACGGTGCTGCTCCTGATTGCCGTCGCAGGTGGCATCGGCTTGAGCGTGACCTGGCTGCTCCACAGCCTCTTCGGCGAGTGGAGCTGGATCGCGGTCGCGCTGTTCGCGGCACCCGGTCTCGCGCAACGCAGCCTGTTCGAGCATGTCCGCGCGGTGCGCGACGCGCTTGCGGGCGGCGATCTCGCGGTGGGGCGATCCGCGGTCGCGATGATCGTCGGCCGCGATACCGCAACGCTCGACCAGGCGGGCATATCGCGCGCCGCGATCGAAAGCCTGGCGGAGAGCTTCTGCGACGGAATCGCCGCGCCGCTCTTCTGGCTGCTACTCCTCGGCCTGCCCGGTATCTGGATCTACAAGGCGATCAACACCGCAGACAGCCTGATCGGGCATCGTGAGCAGCCGTGGCGCGAGTTCGGCTGGGCAGCAGCACGAACCGACGATCTGCTCAACCTGCTCCCCGCGCGGATCGCAGGGCCGCTCATCTGCCTTGGGGCCGGGCGCGGCTGGCGGGTGATGTGGCAGGAAGCGCGCAACCACGCGTCCCCCAATGCCGGCTGGACCGAAGCAGCGATGGCTGGGGCGCTCGGCCTGCGCCTCGCAGGGCCGGTCAGCTATGACGGCGAAGCCCATGCGAAGCCGTGGATCGGCAACGGCCGGACCGATGCGGGGGCAACCGACATCTCCCGCGCGCTCGCCCTCTATCTGCGCGCTTGTGCGCTGCTCTGGCTGATTGCAGGAGCGGTGGCATGGGTGCGCTGATGCTGCAGGGAACCGGGTCGGACGTGGGCAAGTCGGTGCTGGTCGCCGGGTTGTGCCGGGCACTCGCCAATCGCGGGCTGCGCGTGCTGCCTTTCAAGCCGCAGAACATGTCGAACAACGCGGCGGTGACGATCGACGGCGGCGAGATCGGCCGGGCACAGGCACTGCAGGCGATCGCCTGCCGGGCAGAGCCGCATACCGACATGAACCCGGTGCTGCTCAAGCCGCAGGCGGATCACAGCTCGCAGCTGATCGTCCATGGGCGCGTTCGCGGGACGCTGGGCAGCGGCAATTTCCGGGCCGCTCGGGGCGCGTTGCTTGCCGAGGTGATGGAGAGTTTCGGGCGGCTCGAGCGGGCCTGCGACATTGTCGTGGTGGAAGGCGCTGGATCGCCGGCCGAGATCAACCTGCGCGCGGGCGACAT
This sequence comes from Sphingomonas koreensis, assembly GCF_002797435.1. Taxonomy (NCBI): domain Bacteria; kingdom Pseudomonadati; phylum Pseudomonadota; class Alphaproteobacteria; order Sphingomonadales; family Sphingomonadaceae; genus Sphingomonas; species Sphingomonas koreensis. The sequence continues at coordinate 669,749 of NZ_PGEN01000001.1, forward strand.
CGCCAATATGGGCTTCGCACGCGCTGCGAACGTGCCGGTGGTGCTGATCGGCGATATCGACCGCGGCGGGGTGATCGCGTCGATCGTCGGCACCCGCGCGGTGCTCGATGCGCAGGACGCGGCGATGATCCGCGGCTTCATCATCAACAAGTTCCGCGGCGACCCGGCGCTGTTCGCGGACGGCTATCGCGCGATCGAGGAACGCAGCGGCTGGCGCGGCTACGGACTGGTCCACTGGCTGCCTGCGGCCGCATGCTTGCCCAGCGAAGACGCGGTCAGGCTCGAACGGTCTCCGGCCCGGCAAGCGGGACGAACCGTCGTCGCCTGCCCCATCCTTCCGCGCATCTCCAACTTCGATGACCTGGACCCGCTCCAGCTCGAACCCGAGGTCGAACTGGTAATGGTTCCGCCCGGCCAGCCGATCCCGGCGGAAGCCGCGCTGATCGTGCTGCCCGGGTCGAAGGCGACGCTGGCCGACCTCGCTGCGGTGCGGGCACAGGGCTGGGATATCGATATCCTCGCCCATCATCGCCGCGGCGGGCTGATCCTCGGGCTGTGCGGCGGCTATCAGATGCTCGGCACGCGGATCGCCGATCCGCTCGGGCTGGAGGGTACGCCGGGCGAGGCCGCGGGGCTAGGCCTGCTCGACGTCGATACGGTGCTGACGGCGGCCAAGGCGCTTCGCCCTGTGCGCGGACGGGCACTGGGTGCGTCCTTCGACGGATATGAGATGCATATGGGCGAAACGGGCGGCCCCGGCACGTCGCAGCCCTTCGCCACCTTCGACGATGGCCGCAGCGACGGCGCGATCAGCGCGGACGGGCGGGTGATGGGAAGCTATGTCCATGGCCTGCTTGCCGATCCGGCGCAGCGCGGCGCGCTGCTGGCGAAGCTCGGCGCCGGCGCAAGCGGCACCAGCTATCGCGACGCCGTCGATCGCGCGCTCGACGAGATCGCCGCAGCGCTCGAAACCCATCTCGACATCGACGCCTTGATCGCACTGGCAACCGAAAGGACATCTGCATGAGCCTGCTCGTTCTCGGCGGCGCGCGATCGGGCAAGAGCCGTTACGCACAGGCACGCGCGGAAGCGCTTGGCGGCGACTTCGTCTATGTCGCGACCGCGCAGGCGCTCGATGCCGAGATGGGCGAGCGGATCGAACGCCATCGCGCCGATCGCGGCCCGGCATGGACCACGGTCGAAGCGCCGCTCGACCTTGCGGCCGCGATCCGCTCCGGGGATCACCCGGACCGCGTGCTGCTGGTCGATTGCCTTACGCTCTGGACCTCGAACCTGCTGCTCGCAGATCGGGATATCGATGCGGCGACCGGCGATCTTGTCACAGCACTGGCCGAGGCAGCCTGTCCGGTGATCCTCGTCGCCAACGAAGTCGGTCTCGGCATCGTGCCGGACAACGCGCTGGCGCGCCGCTTTCGCGACGAGGCGGGCCGGGTCAATCAGCAGATCGCCGCGGCGGTCGACGAGGTCATGTTCGTCGCCGCCGGCCTGCCGCTCCGGTTCAAATAGCCGCGCTCTATTCCTTGTTGAGGCTGCGCAGCACCGGCAGGATCGTCGCATAATCGTCGGTCCAGGGCGTGAAGCCCGGGGTTTCCTCCAGCTCGCGCCACGCACCGCCGCGTGCCTTCAGCGTTGCGATGGTCTCGGGAGAACGCGACAGGGCGATCCAGTCGGATGTCGCCGCTTCCTGCATCTCCTCGTCGGGCGAAGGCACATAGGCCAGCGCCGCCGCACGCCACCCGCCCGCCTTCGCAGCAGCTTCGACCACGGGTTCGAGCGACAGGAAGCGGTTCGAGATATGGACCAGCAGCAGTCCGTCCTTGGCGAGGACGCGGTCATAGGTGGCGAACGCCTCCCGCGTCATGAGGTGCATCGGCACCGCGTCGGACGAGAAGGCGTCGAGCGCGAGCAGGTCGAGGCTTCCGGCGGGCGCCTCGTTCAGCCGCAGCCGCGCATCGCCCAGAATGACCTGTGCCCTGGGCGCGCAGAGCTCGAGAAAGCGGAACGGCCCGCGCGCCAGCTCGACCACCGCCGGGTCGATCTCGTAGAAGCGCCAGTCCTGCCCCGGCCGCGCGTAGCAGGCCAGCGTTCCGGTGCCGAGGCCGACGACGCCGATCCGCGCCGCGGGGCCATAAAGGGCTTGCGCCGCCATCATCGCGCGGCCGACGCCCGATCCGGGCACATAATAGGTCGTCGGCATGCGCCGCAGCAGATCATGCCCCTCCAGCTGTACGCCGTGCAGCGTCGTGCCGTGCGCCAGCCGCTTCTGGGTCGCAAGGTCGGTAATCGTGTAGACGCCGAAATAGCTGCGCGTCCGCGCATCGCCTTCCCAGCTGATCGCCAGGGAGCGATAGCCGCCGAACAGGAACAGCGCGCCGGCCAGAACGATCATATAGGGCAGGCGTACGCCGATCGTGAACAGGCCGATCAGCGCAACGGCAAGGTAGATCAGCCCCAGCACCTTCTCGCCGAGCTGGGCGGCCGGACCGAACAGGCCTAGCCACACGATCGACGCCACCAGCACTGTCACCAGCAGCACGCGGATGCGCATCCCCTGCCCTTCGGCGTTCCACAATCGGGCGAAGAACGGGAGCAGGAAGGACTGCGGAACCAGCAGCCCCGCGGCCAGGATCAGGATCGGATATTCATAGGTCCAGTCGAACACCAGCGGCGCGATCAGGGCGGCGAACACGCCGCCGAGCGCGCCGCCCACCGACATGGCAAGGTAGAAGCCGGTCAGCCGGTCCGGCTCGGGCCGCAGATCGTACATGTGCGTGTGGAGCGCGACCGAGACCATGAACAACAGGCCGAGCGCCATCAGCGCGTTGAGCTCGGCATGGGCGTTGTGCCCGGCGATCATCAGTCCGCCGAACATCAGGATCGTCACCGGCGCGAACCGGGTCAGGATCTCGGCCGGCCAGCGGCGGGCGGCGAAGGCGATGGTGAAGCTGAGGAGGTAGAGGCCAAGCGGCAGTACCCACAGCATCGGCACCGCGACGATGTCGGTCGTCAGGAAGCTCGACGTGGCGAGCATCAGGCCCGAGGGGACGAAGGCGAGCGCGATCCAGTGCGCAACCCGCTTGCGCGACGGCCCCGGGCTGGTCGCATGCACATGGGGCTGATCGGCGATCCTGCGCGGGAGCAGCAGCGCGCAGGCCGCGACGGCAACGAACACCAGCGCATAGCCCGCGGTCCACAGCCAGCTCTGCCCCTTGAGCGCCAGCCCCGGCTCGACCAGCAATGGATAGGCGAGCAGCCCGCCGAAGCTGCCGACATTCGACGCGGCGTAGAGCGCATAGGGATCGCGCCCGCCCGAGGCGGCGGCGAACCAGCGCTGAAGCAAGGGCGCCTGCGCCGAGATGGCAAAGAAGAGCGGGCCGATCGAGGCGCCGAGCAGCCAGGGGACCCACACCGCAGGCTCGGCATCGGCGGGCATCTGCATCGCCATCAGCCCGATCGGCAGCCACAGCGCCGCGACCGCAAGCACGCCGAGATGGATCATCGCCTGTTGCCGAACCGGCACCCGGCCCAGCCAATGCGCATAGGCATAGCCGCCCAGCAACAGCGCCTGATAGACCAGCATCGCGCTGTTCCACACGGCAGGCGCGCCGCCCAGCCGCGGCAGCGCCATGCGCGCGATCATCGGCTGGACCAGGAACAGCAGGAAGCTGCCGAGCAGGATCGCCGCGACGAATATGGGGCCAACGGCGCGCGGAGCGGTTGCAGGCTCGATCTCCGCCGAATCGGCGATTGCTTCGGCGCTCATCGCCTCCCCCTCTTTACGCGATACTCACGGACGATTGATGCTGTAGGTAACGATCCGGCGCAAGGGATCAGCGGCGGCGAAGGCGTGATGCTCGAAATCGCCGTCCGCCAGCCGCGTCATGCCGAGCCGTGTCATCATCCCCTGGCTGGCGACATTCCGCTCAGCGGTGATCGCGACGATGCGCGGCATGGTGAAGCTCGCCCAGCCCCACTCGAACACCGCGCGCATGGCTTCCAGCGCATAGCCCTGCCGCCAGAAGGGCTGCGCGATCTGCCAGCCGGCCTCGATCTCGCCCGCGATCGGGTGCGGCGGATCGCCGCGCTTGAGCCCGCAAAAGCCGATCACGGCCCAGTCCGCCTTGCACTCCACGGTGAAGAAGCCCAGCCCCTCGTGCCGGTAACCGTCGTGCCGCGCGAGCGTCGCCTCGCTCGCCGCCCTGTCCTTGACGGGGCCGAGATCGGCCATCACCACCGGATCGGCCCACATCGCGAACAGCGCGTCATGGTCCGTCGGGCGCGGCTTGCGCAGGATCAGGCGTTCCGTCTCGATCATGCGCCCAGAAGACGAGCCGCATGTGCCGCATGATAGGTCAGCACGCCGCTGCATCCCGCGCGCTTGAACGCCATCAGCGTCTCCAGCACCAGTCCGTCGCGATCCCCCGCCCCGGCCGCCGCCGCAGCCTCGATCATCGCATATTCGCCACTTACCTGATAGGCGAACACCGGCACCTCGAACCGCTCCTTCACGCGGCGGACGATGTCGAGATAGGGCAGCCCCGGCTTGACCATCACGCTGTCCGCGCCCTCGTCCAGGTCCAGTTCGACCTCGCGCAGCGCTTCCTCGGCATTGGCCGGATCCATCTGATAGGTCTTCTTGTCGCCCTTGAGCAGGCCCCGGCTGCCCACCGCATCGCGGAACGGGCCATAGAATGCCGAGGCGTATTTGGCAGCATAGGCCATGATCTGGACGTTGACATGGCCCTCGCCCTCCAGCGCCTCGCGGATCAGGCCGACGCGACCGTCCATCATGTCGCTGGGCGCGATGATGTCCGCCCCCGCACGCGCCTGGTTGAGCGACTGGCCCACCAGCAGCTCGGCGGTCCGGTCGTTGAGGACATAGCCCGCCTCATCCACCAGCCCGTCATGGCCATGCGCGGTATAGGGATCGAGCGCGACGTCGGTGAGCAGGCCGATGTCCGGCACCGCATCGCGGATCGCGCGGATCGCGCGGCACATCAGGTTGTCGGGGTTGAGCGCCTCGCGCCCGTCGTCGGTGCGCAGCTTGAGCGGCGTGTTGGGAAACAGCGCCAGGCACGGGATGCCGAGCGCCGCGGCCTCCTTCGCGCGCGCCACCACCAGATCGACCGACCAGCGCGACACGCCGGGCAACGACGCGATCGGTTCCTCGACACTCTCCCCTTCGGTGACGAACAGCGGCCAGATCAGGTCGGCCGGGGTCAGCACGGTTTCGGCGTGCAGCCGGCGGCTCCAGGCGGAGGCGCGGGTACGGCGGAGGCGAAGCGCGGGGTAATGGGACATGGCGGGCTTGTGGGACAGCCCGCCCGGCGACGCAAGCGTCAGGCGGCGGTTTCGCGCGCGGCCTTCGCCTTGCGCCGGCGGCGCCAGTGGAGCAGTCCCAGCCCGGCCGCGCCCAGCGCGAACAGGCCGATCGTCTCTTCGGGCACCGGCGTCGGGTTGCCCCCGCCGCTGCTGCCGCCACCCGGATTGGTCGTCGGCGGCACATAATTACCGTCATAGCCGCCCGAGAGCCTGCCATTCTGCTGCAGGCTGCCGAACACGCCTGAACCATCGATGCTGTTGGAAACCTGGCCGATCGCCTTGGGCGCCAGCACAGATCCGCCCCACGCCGTCGAGATGGCGACGCTGGTGGCATCGGCGAAGTTCCAGATCACATTCTCGCCCAGCCCCTTGGTCCCGCCGAGGAAATTCTGGTTGAGCGCGATCGCCGATCCGCTGACGTTGACGATCGCGGTCTCGGCGCCGTTCAGGTTGAACTTGATCTCGCTGATCTTGCTGAGATCGGCGCTGGTGATGTTGAACACCGCGACGCCCTTGGCATCGGGCTTGGCGTCGAACGTGCCGCGGCTGCCGCTGACGGTGAAGCTGCTGTTCCCCGCCATCCCCTTCATGTCGGACGACAGGTTGGTCAGGCTCGACCCGAGCAGGCTCTTCTGTTGCTCCAGCCCCACGCGGAAGGCCGGGTTGGTGGTGTTGAGGCCCGAATTGACCGTGTTCTGGTTGACGTTGGTGTTGGAAATCCTGCCGCCGACCTGCACCGTCTGCGACGCCCCGTTGAGGTTGAAGCCGCTGTTGACGTTGCCGCCGATCGCCGCGCCCGACGCATTGTTGAGGTTCTTGTGCCCGCCATTGACGTCGCCGACCACGGTCAGGCCCGGCGTGCCGCGCGGCGAGGGCGCCGGGGTGCGGACCTGATAGTCCGACGAGCCGCCGCTCAAATTGCCGCCGACAAAGGTACGCCCTTCCACCTGTCCGGCGGACTGCAGGTCGCCCAGCACGATCAGGTTCCATTCCTTCATCGCGTCGATGCCCGCGACCTGGGCGGATGCGGGCGTGGCGATGACCAGCGCGACGCCGACCGAAAGCAAATTACGAATACGCATAGGATAGCCAGTACCGCCCACAGGATGAACGATCCATTGACGCCCGGTTTCCCGGCATCCGCCGCACCAGCCTGCCGCCTCGCCCAGTTCATGACCGCTTCGAGAAACCATTTTCCTACAGCCTCGGTTTCGCGATATCTGGACCGTCCCATGATCGAACGGGACAGATATCCTCCGCATCGCAGCCGTGTCGCCTGTTCGTCGCGCCGGTGTCGCGTCAGCGTCGTGCGACAGTCCTGTGGGTGTCGCGCAACGGTCTCGCAGGCGTCGCCCCACTGTCGCGTGGCAGTCGCGTCAGCGTCGCGAAGGCGCCGCGTCGCGGTCCTGTCGCAGTCGCGTGACGGTCGTTTCGCCGGAAGAACCGGCGTTCTTGTTGAACTTCGCGAAGCGGCCCTTCCCCGCCAATCGGGGAAAGGCCTCGGCGCTCAGCCCAGCCGACCCAGCGCCGCGCTCAGCCGCGCCGCCTCGGCCGATTTCTCGGCATGATCGGCACGCGCCTTCTCCACCGCCTCGGGCTTGGCCTTTTCGGCGAAAGCCGGATTGGACAGGCGCGCGTTCAGGCTGTCCCGCTCCTTCTCCGCCGCCGCGATCGCCTTGGTCAGGCGCGCGCGCTCGGCGTCGAGATCGATCACGCCTTCGAGCGGAAGGACGAAGGTCGCCTCGTCCACCACGATCTGCAACGCGCCGCCTGCGGGGACGTCACCCTGTGCGCGATCGACGCGGGCGAGACGGGCGAGCGCCGGCTCCTGCCGGACAAGCTGCTCTTCGGTCTCGGCATGGGCATCGCGAACGAACAGCGGCAGACGCGCACCGGGGGGCACGTTGAGCTCGTTGCGCGCGGCGCGCAGCTCGCTCACCAGCCGGATCAGCCAGTCGATCTCCTTCGCCGCGTGCGAATCCAGCGCGCGGGCGTCCGCCATCGGCCATTTCGCGGTGATCAGCGGATAGTCGGGGCGATCGCCCAGCTTCGACCACAGTTCTTCGGTGATGAACGGCATGAACGGGTGGAGCAGGACCAGGATCTGGTCGAGCACCCAGCCGGCAACGAGGCGGGTTTCCTCCGCACCCTCGGCACCCTCGGTCTGCAGGACCGGCTTGATCAGCTCGAGATACCAGTCGCAGAATCGGCTCCAGGTGAACTGGTAGATCGCGTTGGCCGCCTCGTCGAAGCGATGGTCGGCAAAGGCAAGGTCCATCGCCTGCACCGTCGTCACCGTCTCCGCGACGATCCACTTGTTGACCGCGAGCGTCGCCACAGGCGGCTCGATATGCTCGCTGGCGCTGATCCCGTTGGACTGGGCGAAGCGCGCGGCGTTCCACAGCTTGGTCGCGAAGTTGCGATACCCCTCGACCCGCTTCTCATCCATCTTCACGTCGCGGCCCTGGCTCTCCATGGCGGCCATGAAGAAGCGCAGCGCGTCGGCGCCATATTTGTCGATCAGGATCAGCGGATCGACGACATTGCCCTTGGACTTGGACATTTTCTGCCCATCCGCGGCGCGGACAAGTCCGTGGAGATACAGGGTCTTGAACGGCACTTCCTTCATGAAGTGCAAACCCTGCATCATCATCCGCGCATCCCAGAAGAACAGGATGTCGAAGCCGGAGATGAGCACGTCGTTCGGGTAGCGGCCGCCCAGCGTCGGGTCGGTCTCGTCGGGCCAGCCCATCGTGGCGAAGGGCCACAAAGCGGAGGAGAACCAGGTGTCGAGGACGTCTTCGTCGCGCTTGAGCGCAACGCCCTCTCCTGCCTGCGCCTGCGCCTCCTCCTCGCTCTCGGCGACGAAGATGCGGCCATCCTCGGCATACCAGGCCGGGATGCGGTGGCCCCACCACAGCTGGCGGCTGACGCACCAGGGCTGGATGTTCTCCATCCAGTTGAAATAGGTCTTTTCCCACGACTTCGGCACGACCTTGGTCGCGCCCGAGCGGACCGCCTCGATCGCGGGCTTGGCCAGCGTCGCGGCATCGACATACCATTGGTCGGTCAGCATCGGCTCGATCACCACGCCGCCGCGGTCGCCGAACGGCTGCATGATCTGCTTGTCCTCGACCTGGATCATCAGCCCGTCGGCATCGATGTCGGCAACGACGCGCTTGCGCGCCTCGTAGCGGTCGAGCCCGCGATAGGCGTCGGGCACCAGATTGAGGGTATCGACCTCGGCCGCGGTCCATGCGGCGCCGCCGGCGATCTCCTGCGCACGCGCCGCCGCCACGGCATAGGGCTCACCGTCCGCGCGCATCGCCGCATTCTCGTCCATCAGGCGATACATCGGGATGTTGTTGCGCTGCGCGACGCCATAGTCGTTCTCGTCGTGCGCGCCGGTGATCTTGACCGCGCCCGATCCGAAATCGGGATCGGGATAATCGTCGGTGATGATCGGGATCAGGCGGCGCAGCGCCTTGGGCCCGACCGGGATCTCGCACAATTTGCCGACGATCGGGCGATAGCGCTCGTCATCGGGATGCACCGCGACCGCGCCGTCGCCCAGCATCGTCTCGGGCCGGGTAGTGGCGATCGAGATATAGTCGCGCTCTTCCTCCAGCAGCACATTGCCGTCGGCGTCGCGCTCGACATAGGTGTAGGTCTCGCCGCCAGCGAGCGGGTATTTGAAGTGCCACATATGGCCCTGCACCGCGCGCGATTCGACCTCGAGGTCGGAGATCGCGGTCTTGAGGGCCGGGTCCCAGTTCACCAGCCGCTTGTCGCGATAGATCAGCCCCTGCTTGTGCAGGTCGACGAACACCTTGAGCACGGCCTTCGAAAAGCCCTCGTCCATGGTGAAGCGCTCGTTCGACCAGTCCATCGAGCAGCCGAGGCGGCGGAGCTGGCGGGTGATCGTGCCGCCGCTCTCTTCCTTCCATTTCCAGACGAGGTCGATGAAGTCCTCGCGCGAATAGTTGGTGCGCTTGTCCTGCCGCTCGTTGAGCTGGCGCTCGACCACCATCTGGGTGGCGATGCCCGCATGGTCTGTACCCACCACCCAGCGGGCGTCCTTGCCCTTGAGGCGGGCGTGACGGACGAGGATGTCCTGCAGCGTGTTGTCGAGCGCGTGGCCGATATGGAGCGAGCCCGTCACGTTCGGCGGCGGGTTGACGATCGTCCAGGGCTCGGCGCCAGGGCGGTCGGGGCGGAACAGGCCGCCCTCCTCCCAATGCGCGTACCAGCGCGATTCGATTTCAGCCGGGTCGAAGGTCTTGGGAAGCTCGCTCATGCCCCGCCCTTAACGGGCGGCGCACGCAAAACAAGATCAGTCGCGGCCCGCGGTGATCCGGGCGATCTCGCGCTGCACCATTTCCTCGACCATGCGGGGAAGGTTCGCGTCGAGCCATTCGCGCAGCATCGGGCGGAGCATCTCGCGCACCAGCCCCTCAAGCGTGTCGGTACCAGCAACGTCCGGCTTCACGATCAGCCGCGAGAGCGCCTCGAGCGGTCCGCGGCTCGCCTCGGCCGTGGTGGCGGAGAGGATCGGTTCGGCCGGCGCAGCAGCCTGAACGGGCTCCGGTGCAGCTTCCCCGGCCTGGCGCGATTCGGCGGGAACCGGCTCGCTCAGCTCGAGAATCTCGTCCTCGTCCGCGACGGGTGCGGGCGGGGCAGCGCGCGCAGGACGTCGGGTACGGGCCGTCACCGCACTCTCGCCCTCTTCGGCGATGATCCGTTTGATCGAGGACAGGATGTCCTCCATCGACGGTTCGTTACTGACGTCCCCCATTCGTTGTTCCCGCGTTAGGGATAAACAGACACGCCAAGTGTCGGAATTCCTACACAGCTGTCAACCATCAGGCCTTAAGATTTAGTATGGCCGTGCGGGATCGACGGGACCGGAGACCATGGGGGTCTGTGCGGGCGTATCGGTGGTGCGGGTCGCCTGCGGCTCGGGCGCCGGCCCATCGCGCCAGTCCGAGATGCTGCGGCGCGAGCGGTTGTAGTTGGCGACCGGGTCGTAGAGCGGCCCGCCGTCGAGCCCCAGATCCTGCGCCTCGGCACGGCCCATCGCCGCCAGCACCGCAAAGCCGGCGACATAGGCGTCGCGCTCGGCAGTGACGAGCTGGACCTGCGAGTTGAGCAGTTCCTGCTCGGCGTTGAGGATATCGAGGATCGTCCGCGTGCCGACGCTGTTCTCGGCGCGAACACCCTCTAGGCTGAGCTGATTGGCCTGGACCGCGAGCCGGCTGCTCTCGATCACCCGCATCGCCGACTGCCAGACGGCATAGGCCGAACGGGTCTGAGCGATCACGCCACGCTCAGCCGAGGTGACCTGCTCCATCGCCGCCGACTGGCGCGCCTGTGCCTGGCGGACCTGCGCCGCGGGACGCCCACCCTGGAACAGCGGCAGCGTCAGATTGACCCCCGCACTGGTCGCAAAGCCGTCATTGGCCAGTCCAGCCGCGCGCCCCGGACCGGGCACCGCGCCGAAGCGGTTGTAGTAGTCGCCGTTCACGCCGACGCTGACCTGCGGCAGACGCCCTGCGCGCGCGACGCTGACGTCGTACGCCGAGGCATCGCGCGCCTTCTTCGCGGCGTCGAGCGCCGGATTATCCTCCAGCGCCGCGCTCACGGCCTGATCCGGACTGGACGGCAGATTGGGCAAAGGCGGCGGCGGTGCAAGGATGCCCGGCGGCGTACCGACGACGCGGATGTAATTCTCCCGGCTGCTGATCAACCCGGCCTCGGCGCCGCGAAGCTGGCTCTGCGCGCCTGCGAGACGCGCTTCGGACTGGGCAACGTCGGTGCGGGTCAGGTCGCCCACTTCGAACCGGTCGCGCGTCGCCTGAAGATTGACCTCGAGCGCGCGGACATTCTGCTGGTTGAGCCGGACCGTCGCCTCGTCGCGGATCACGTCGAGATAGGCGGCGACGACATCGGTGAAGAGCTGGGTCTCGACACTGCGAAGCCCAGCCCGGCCCGCCTCGACCCGGGTTTCCGCCGCACGCACCGAATTGCGCACGGCGCCGCCCGAGAACACCGGCACGGAGAGGCTGAGGCCCGCGCTGCCCTGACGCGGCGAAGACAGTCCGCTGCTGTCGCTGTCGTGCAGATTCTCGCTGTAGCGTCCGGTGGAGCTCAAACCCGGCAGGCCGCGCGACCGCGCGATCGGGACATCCTCGTCGCTTGCGCGCAACGTCGCGCGCTCCGCAAACAGCGTGGGGTTGGTATTATATGCCTTGACCATCGCCTCGCGCAGCGTTTCGTTCGGCGTCGCTGCCGGCGCCTGCGCAGCAGGCGGTGCGGTCTGCGCCGCGGCGGGCAGCGCCAGTCCCGCGGCCCCAATTCCGGCAAAGCTGACCCCGGCGAGGAAATGGCTCAATCGCATCCGTGTTTCTTTCTCAGAATTTGAAGCCGCGCGGCTTTTCGAACCCCGGCAGCACCGCACATTCGATGTCCGCGAACGGCTTGAGGCCGAAGCCGCCTTCGCGGCGCACACCCGACGCCAGGCGAGTCACGCCGCGATCGACAAGCCCGGTCACGATTCGGCCGCCCGGCGCCACCTGTGCGGCAAGCGCCGCGGGCAGATCTTCCACCGCGCCGTCCACGATCAGCACGTCATAGGGCGCGTGCGCCGCGCAGCCGTCGGCCAGCGGGCCTTCGACCAGTTCAGCCTGTCCTTCCAATGCCGTGCGCGCGGCAGCAGCAAGCGCCGGATCGGATTCGACCGCAACAACGCTCGCCGTCAGCTTTGCCGCGACCGCGGCAGCATAGCCGCCCGCGGCGCCGACGATCAGCACCTTGTCCTCCGGCCGCAGCCGCGCTTCGGTGAGCAACAGGCCAGTGGCAAGCGGAGGGCTCTGCGCCCGGCCGTTGCCCAGCGGCAGCGAGCGGTCGCGATAGGCGAGCGCACGCTGCGATTCGGGCAGAAACTTCTCGCGCTCGACCTGCGCCATCGCCGCGACCACGCGCGCGTCGCTGACGCCGCTGGTGCGCAGCTGGCTCACCACCATCGCGGCGCGTGCGGTTTCGGAACCGGGAAGTTCGGCGGTCACGGTCATCATCACTCCAGCCCTGATCGCACAACTGTTATAGTCGTGCAATACACTTGTTCGATTGGCGCGCTTGTATCTTGTGGCGGTGGCATAGCCAAGCAACTGTGCCAAGCAAGGAAAGCGAATTTTCGCAACCCATGGTTGACATGTCGCATCGCCCCGCGCACAGCGCCCCCTCGCTCCCGAGGCCCGATGGCGGAGTGGTTACGCAGAGGACTGCAAATCCTTGCACGCCGGTTCGATTCCGGCTCGGGCCTCCACTTCCCCTTCTTCAGTCCTCGCGCGGAGGCGCGGTCAGGTCCATGAAGTTGCGGGCGGCCTCTCGATCCGCCTCCTCCTTGAACGCCACGTCCAGATCGGGCGCGGCGCCCAGCATGTGCAGCACCGCCCACAGCGCGAAGCGGCGCGAACGGTCCTGTTCCAGCCCCAGATCGACCCGCATCCGCTCGACGCCCGCCTCGACCGCTGCAGGCGGGATCGAAGCGAGGTCGGCGGACCCGAAATAGCGGCGCAACTGATCGTCGAAATCCATGCGCCGCCCCTAACGGTTCAGCTCGTGAAGTCGAGCTGAACAACCTTGGTCGGCGTGGCGCGGCAATAGAAGGGGGTCGTGCGATCGCCGTCCGGATAGCTCGCGGTCAGGTCCGCCGCGAACCGCCAGCCGCCATTGCCCGGCTCGATGCTGGTGATCCGGTCGAGCCGCAGCCGCGTGCCGCCGGTCACCCCGATCTGCCGCGACGCTTCGAACAGGCAGGTCTGCAACGACGGGCGCGCCTCCGAACGCACCAGCGTGAGATCAGCCGACAGCGCCGCCGGCGGCCCCGGCGGATAGGTGGTCGGCGGGCCCTCTGGCGCCGGATCGTTCGGTTTCTTGTTCTTGCTCGCGAGCAGCGCGATCAGGCCCGCCGCCACCGCGACACCGCCGATGATCAGGCCAGTGCTCGGGCCCTTGTCAGGGCGCTCTGGCTGCCAGCCGCCGCCCCAGTTGTTGCCATAGCCGTAGGCGAAGGTCGCCCGGCAGTTGCGCACCCAGATCGAGCGCCGGTCATAGCCCCAGCCGCGCCCCCGGTTGCAGACGCCGCCGTTCGCGCGGAGCAGCACGACGCGGTTCTGCGTGTTGACGTTGCAGTAGCGGGTGCGGCTGTTGCGCGATTCGCAGTTGATGCGGCCTGCATAGCCGCGATCGTTCCCCCATCCGGGATTGCCGGGATAGCCTGGATCGGGCCGTGGCGGACGCGGACGGCCTGGAACGGGTTGCGGCAGAGGAACAGGACGATCGACGATCGGTCCAGGCAGCGGCACGGGACGGTCGGGCACCGGGCGGGGCAGCGGGACGGGCCGGTCCTGCGGCGCGGGCCGGGTCTGCGCCATCAGCGGCGTGATGCTCTGGGTGACGATCGCCGTGGACAGAACCACCAGCTTCAACGTGCTTCTCATGCGCGGACTCCCCTTTTTGGAACGCGGCCAGCCAAGTCGTTTCGCCGACAGTATAGACCGGACGGCCCACAGCCGCACCGAAAATCAACCTGAAGAGAAGCTTGCGGCCTATTCCGCAGCCTGGGCCGGAGCCTCATCTGCATCGGGCGTCTCGGCGTGGCTGGCGAGCAGTTCGACCGAGGCGACGCTCTCGATCTCGCGCGCGCCGGTCTCGACGTTCAGCTCCTTGAGTTTCCGCGCAGATACCAGCGCTCGGGTCTCAAGACTGGACGCGAAGGTATTGAAGTTCTTGACCGCGCTGTTGAGGCCGCTGCCGACGAGGCGCAGATCGCCCATCGCTTTTGCCAGCCGGTCGTACAGCTCCTTGCCAAGCTCGCCGATCTGGCGTGCCTCCTTGGCGAGCTTCTCCTGCCGCCACACCGCCGCGACGGTGCGGGCGATGGCGATGAGGTTGGTGGGCGTCGCCAGCAGCACGCGCTTCTCGAACGCGAAGTCCCACAGGCTGTGGTCATGCTCGAGCGCCGCGGAGAGGAAATGTTCGCCGGGGACGAACATGATGACATAGTCGGGCGCATCCTCGAACTGAGTCCAATACGCCTTGTTGCCGAGCGCGTTGACATGCGCCTTCATCGCCGCGGCATGCTGGGCGAGACCGGCCTGGCGCTCGCCCTCCTCGACCGCGCCGAACGCGTCCTGATAGGCGTTGAGCGACACCTTGGCGTCGATCACCAGCGCCTTGCCGCCGGGCACGCGGACGATCGCGTCGGGGCGGAGCCGCCCGCCCTCTTCCTGCGCGACGCTGACTTCGGTCTCGAAATCGGTGTGCTCGGAGAGGCCGCAGGTTTCGAGCACATTCTTGAGCTGCTGCTCGCCCCAGCGGCCGCGCGACTTGGGGGCGTTGCGCAGCGAATTGACGAGCTTCGCCGCCTCGCTGCTCACCCGCTCCTGCCCGATCCGCATCTGCTCGATCTGGCCCTTAAGCTCGCCGAACGCGTCGCGGCGTTCCGCCTCGACCTTGGCGACGCCCTCCTCATAGCGCTGGAGGCGTTCGTTGACCGGCTGGAGCAGGGCCTTGAGGTTCTGGCCCGCAGTGACTTCGGACTGTCTGAACCGGTCCTCTGCCCGTTTCAGGAACGCTTCCTGCGTCTGGCTGAGCATCTGCCCGGCCAGCTCGCGGAACTGGCCCGCCATCAGCTCGCGCGCGCCCTTGAATTCCTCCAGCCGCTCCTCGAACGTGCTCGCCTTGGTGCGCAATTCGGTCAATTCGAGCCGGGCGATGTCACGCTCGTCGCGGATGCTGTCGAGCTGGTCGCGCAGCTCGGGAAGCTCGCGCAAACGCTCATCGGCGCCGGCAAGGTCGATGATCGCTGCCTTGAAATCGGCTTCGCGCTTGTCGCGCTCGGCACGGATCTCGGCGATGCGGCGCGCGGCGACGAACCAGCCGGCAGCCCCGCCGACAAGCAATGCGAAGATCAGGGCCAGGGCGAATTCGAGCGTCACATTCCCTCACGCGAAGTTCATAAAGTTCATACAAACACAGGGTTCGCGCGGAGGTGACAAACGGCCGCCGCCCCCGCGGCAAGCGAGGAACATAGACCGAACGAAGGCTGTAGGACAGGGTTAATTGCGGCGCGTGCAATCACGCGCCGCACGGGGACGTCAGGCCGCCGCTTTGCGCGCCTTGTTGAGTTTCCGCATGATCATCTCACGCTTGAGGCGCGAGAGATGGTCGAGGAAGACGATGCCTTCGAGATGGTCCATCTCGTGCTGGATGCAGGTCGCGAGCAGGCCCGTGAACACCTCGTCATGCGCCTTGCCATGCTCGTCGAGCCACTTGACGCGGCACGTCGCGGGGCGATCGACATCGGCATATTGATCGGGGACCGACAGGCAGCCCTCGGAATAGGTGTTCTGATCCGCCGACGGCTCGAGGATTTCGGGATTCACGAAGACGCGGGGCTGGCGGATCGGCTTGCCGTCCTCGTCCTCTTCCTCCTGCAGATCCATGACGACCAGCCGCTTGGGCACGCCGACCTGAATCGCGGCAAGGCCGATGCCGGGGGCGTCGTACATCGTCTCGAACATGTCGGCGATCAGCGCGCGCAGTTCGTCGTCGACCTTGTCGACCGGGGTGGACACCAGCTTGAGGCGGGGATCGGGAACTTCGAGGATCGGAAGAATAGCCATCGGGGTAATTTAGCTCCGCCTGGGTCAGGCTTCAAGGAAAGGATCAGGCGACCGGCCGGCGCGCGCGTAGCGCCTGCGCCAAGGTGCCTTCGTCGAGATAGTCGAGTTCGCCGCCGACGGGCAGGCCATGGGCAAGCTGGGTGAGGCGCACCGGGCGCCCCTCCAGCCGCTCGGCGATGTAATGCGCGGTGGTCTGGCCTTCGAGCGTGGCGTTCATCGCCAGCACCACCTCGTCGATCCCGCCCGCGGCGACGCGGGAGACGAGGCTGTCGATCGCCAGATCCTCGGGCCGCACCCCGTCGAGCGCGGAGAGCTTGCCGCCCAGCACATGGAAGCGGCCGGGGAAGAGGCGCGAGCGTTCGAGCGCCCACAGGTCCGCCACTTCCTCGACCACGCAGAGCTGGCGCGTGTCGCGGCGCGGATCGGCGCAGATCGCGCACGGGTCCGAGGTATCGACGTTGCCGCAGGTGGAACAGGTGGCGAGCCGCTGGCTGACCGCGGTGAGCGCGGCAAGCAGCGGATCCAGCGCGGTCTCGCGCTTCTTCAGCAGATGCAGCACCGCGCGCCGCGCCGATCGCGGACCAAGGCCGGGCAGGCGCGACAGGGCTTGCGTCAGGGTTTCGATCTCGGGCGAGGCCATGCGAGCGATGTAGGCAATCCGTCCTCCCAACGAAAGCTGGGATCTTGCGCGGCAACGGATGCGCGTGCGGATGGAGATCCCAGCTTTCGCTGGGAGGACGATTGTGCGTAAAGCGCAGCCCATGCGGATCATCTTCATGGGAACGCCGGAATTTGCGGTACCGACGCTCAACGAGCTGGTCGAGGCGGGGCACGACGTCGTGGCGGCGTACAGCCAGCCGCCGCGCGCGGGCGGACGGCGCGGGAAGGCGCTGACCCCCTCCCCCGTCCATGCCCGCGCGCAGGCGCTGGGGATCGAGGTGCGGACGCCGCTCTCGTTCAGGAAGGATCCGGACGCGGTGGCGGCGTTCGCCGCGCTGGAGGCGGATGTCGCGGTGGTCGCGGCCTATGGTCTGATCCTGCCGGTCAGCGTGCTGGAGGCGCCGCGGCTGGGGTGCATGAATGTCCATGCCTCGCTGCTCCCGCGCTGGCGCGGGGCTGCACCGATCCAGCGGGCGATCCTGGCCGGGGACGCGGAGACCGGCGTCGGGATCATGCAGATGGAGGCGGGACTCGATACCGGACCGGTGCGGCTGGAGGGACGGACGCCGGTGGCCGGCAAGACGGCGGGCGAGTTGACCGACGAGCTGGCGGCGATGGGCGCGCGGCTGATGGTGCAGGTGCTCGCCGATCCGGATGCCTATCCTTCAGTGGCGCAGGCCGAGGACGGCGTGACCTATGCCTCGAAGATCGACAAGGCCGAGACGCGGCTGGATTTCGCGCAGGATGCCGAAGCGGTGGCGCGCCAGGTGCTGGCGTTCAATCCGCCGGGGTCGTTTTTCGAGGCGGCCGGCGAGCGGGTGCGGGTGCTGGCGGCCGATATCGTCGAAGGCGGCGGTTCGGCGGGCGTGGTGCTGGACGACGCGCTCACCATCGCCTGCGGCACCGGCGCGATCCGCCCGACCAGCGTCCAGCGCGCCGGGCGCGGCGTCATGACCACTACCGAGCTGCTCAACGGCTTCCCGATCCCGGCGGGAACGCAGCTTTGACCCGCTTTGCGCTGACGATCGAATATGACGGCCGGCCGTTCATGGGCTGGCAGTATCAGGATCATGGTCCGAGCGTGCAGCAGGCGATCGAGGATGCGCTGCACGGCATCACCGGCGAGGATGCGCTGGTCCATGCCGCCGGCCGCACCGACGCGGGGGTCCATGCGCTGGGGATGCGGGCGCATACCGAGATCGAGAAGGACATCGCCCCGTTCCGGCTGATGGAGGCGCTCAACGCGCATCTGCGCAACGTGCCTGTCGCGATCCTGGCGTGCGAGACGGTGGCGGACGACTGGCATGCGCGCTTCTCGTGCATCGCGCGGCATTATGTGTACCGCATCGTCAACCGCCGCGCGCCGCTGACCTTCGACAAGGGGCTGAAGTGGCGCGTGCCGGCCGAACTGGACGCGGCCGCGATGCACGATGCGGCGCAAACCCTGGTGGGGCTGCATGACTTCACCACCTTCCGTTCGGCGCATTGCCAGTCGGCCAGCGCACTGAAGACGCTCGACCGGCTCGACGTTGTGCGCGAGGGCGACGAGATCAGCGTCTACGCCTCTGCCCGCTCGTTCCTGCATCATCAGGTGCGGTCGATGGTCGGATGCCTGTCGATGGTCGGGCGCGGACAATGGAGCGCGGCCGACCTGCGCGACGCGCTGGCAGCGAAGGATCGCGCGGCGCTGGGGCTGAACGCGCCGCCGGACGGGCTTTATTTCGTGCGGGCGGATTATCCCTGAACGCAGGCCCTAGCGGCTGAAGCGCGCGGCAAGCTCTGCATGCGTGGACCAGCGGAACTGGCCGACGGGGAGCAGCCAATCGAATCGATAGCCGCCTTCGATCAGAGTCTTCGCATCGCGTGCGAAGGTATTGGGATTGCATGACACATAGGCGATCACCGGCACCTTGGACGCGGCCAGCTGCTCGACCTGTTCCTTCGCTCCCGCACGCGGTGGATCGAGGATCACCGCGTCGAACAGGTCCAGCTCCTTCGGCACCAGCGGGCGGCGGAACAGATCGCGATGCTCGGCGAAGACCGGGCGCTGGGCCCGGCCCGCGGCGCCCTTGAGCGACAGGATCGCCTCGCGCGCGCCCTCCCCCGCATAGACCTTCACCCCTGGGTCCATCGCGAGGGCGAAGGTGCCGAGCCCGGCGAACAGGTCGGCGACCGCCTTTGCGCTGCCGATCGCCTCCCGGACGGCGGCGACCAGCGCCCCCTCGCCCTCGGGCGTGGCTTGCAGGAAGCTGGCGGGCGGGAACGGCACCGGGATACCGCCGAAGGTCATCGTCACCGGCTCGGGCTCCCAGCGCGGCTCGGGGCCGAGGCCGTCATCGACCGACAGGCGCGCAAGGCCGTGGCGCTGGGCGAAGCTGGTCACGGCCTCGATCGCGTTCAGGCTGTCGGTGACGAGACCGTCGACCAGCACGTCCGGCCCCTGATCGGTGAGCGCGAGATGGACGTTGACGCGACGGTTGGCGGGGAGATGCGCGGCGAGCAGACCCCGTAGCGGCTGAAGCAGCGCGAACAGGCGCGGATCGAGGATCTCGCATTGCTGGAGGTCGATCAGCCGATGGCTCGACTGTTCGGTGAAGCCCAGATGGACCTGTCGCCCGCGCCGCTCTGCATGGAGCGTCGCGCGGCGGCGGGTGCGCGGCGGGGACAGCGCGGGCGCGCGGATCTCTGCCTCCACCCCCTGCTGCATCAACGCGCCGGCGATGCGGGCGGTGAGGAACTCGGCATAGGCGCGGTCGTCGAGATGCTGGAGCTGGCAGCCGCCGCAGTCGGGGAAATGGCGGCATGGCGGCGTCTGGCGGCGCGGGCCGGGCCTCAGGCTGCCATCGGCGAGGAGCGTGTCGCCGGGCGCGGCAAGCGGGGCGTGGCGGCCGTCCGCGGTCACCCCGTCACCGCGCGCGGCCACGCGGACGATGGTTGCATCCTCGCTCACCGTGCGCGCTCCAGCGCGAGGGGAAGCGCGTCCGCCAGATCGTCGGCGAGGAAGCAGCGGTCGAGGAGGCGCGCGGCTTCGGCGTGGAGCCAGACACCGGCCGAGGCGGCTTCGAAGGGCGTGGAGGGAGTCTGGGCAAACATGGTGGCGATGGCCCCTGCCAGAACATCGCCGGTTCCCGCAACCGATAGCCACGGGCTGGCAGGCAGCGCGACATTGGCCGGGCCGTCCGGGGCAGCGATCACCGTGTCGGCGCCCTTGAACACCACCACGGCGCCGCTCCGGCGGGCTGCCTCCTGCGCGCGAGCGATCTTGCTGCCCTGCCCCTCCCCGAACAGCGCGGCGAATTCGCCCGCGTGCGGGGTCAGGACAGCGGGCGCATCGCGGTCTCGCAGCCGGTCGAGATCGAGCAGATGGAGCGCGTCACCGTCGATCACCAGCGGGTGCGGGCTGGCGAGCGCAGCGTCGAGCTTGTCCCGCGCGCGGTCGTCGCGGCCAAGGCCGGGGCCGATCACCACCGCGCCGATGCGCTTGTCGTCGAGCGCGTCCTCGCTCCAGCGCTGGCGGACGATGGCGTGGGGCGGATGCGGCAGCCCGCCGGTGAGCAGCAGCACATAGCCCGCCCCGGCGCGATAGGCGGCGAGCGCGGCCAGCTCCGACGCGCCGTGCATGCGGCCGGAAACCACCGCGACCATGCCGCGGCTGTATTTGTGCGAGGTCGCATCGGGAGCGGCGAGGCGCGGAACGGCAAGCGCCCGGGTATCGCCGGCACCGCCTTCAGGCGGCAGCCCGATCTCGATCGTGCAGACGGTGCCGCACAGGGCGGCGGCGGGCTGAAGAAGATGGGCGGGCTTGAGCGCGCCCAGTGCGAGCGTGACGTCGAACCTGGCCAGCGCCTGCCCGAAATCGCCGCCGGTGTCCGTGTCCACGCCGCTGGGCAGGTCGATCGCGACGGACAAGCGCGCACGGTCCGCCAACGCCCGGATCGCGTCCGCGACCGGCGCATCCAGCGCGCGGGACAGCCCCGTGCCGAACAGCGCATCGACCATCACCGGGGCATGCGGGAGCATAGGGTCTGGGAAGCGCTCCACCGGCCCCGTCCAGCCTGCCCGCGCCGCTACCGCAGCCTCGCTCTTCGGTTCCCGCAGCGCGGCAACCCGCACCGGCACGCCCCGGCTCGCCAGCACCCGCGCCGCGACATAGCCGTCGCCGCCATTGTTGCCGGGACCGCACAGGATCAGCACCTCCGCCCCTGCAGCGAGGCGATGCACCCACTCGGCGACGCCCGTCCCCGCCCGCTCCATCAGCGATGCGACGCTGGCGCCACCGGCGATGGCGCGATCCTCGGCGGCACGCATTTGTGCAGCGGTAAGGATCGGCGCGCCCAGCACGGCGCGATCGAGCATCACTCGTCGCCTTGCGGCTTGGGCAGAAGCAATGCGAGCAGGATCATGCGGCATTCGGCATCGATCGTCCCGTCGACCAGCTCGGGCCGGAAGCGGCGCTGGAACGCGACGGTCGCGGCGAGCCCGTCGGTCACGTCATAGCCGAACCGCTCGAGCGCGAGCAGGAAGCCGGCATCCGTCCAGCCCGGGTCCATCAGGTTCCTGGTGGGGCGCGGCAGCGCAAGGCGCAGGCGGGCGAGCTTGCCCCAGGGAAACAGCTCGCCCGGGTCCTGCTTGCGTGCAGGGGCGATGTCCGAATGGCCGACCACATTGCCGCGGGTGATGCCATAGCGGTTCTTGATCGCCGCGGTCAGGCGGATCACCGATTCGATCTGCTCGTCAGGAAACGGGCGGTAACCGAATTCATGCCCGGGATTGACGATCTCGATCCCGACCGAGGCCGAGTTGATGTCAGTGACCCCGCGCCAGTGCGATTTGCCCGCATGCCAGGCGCGATTGGCTTCATCGACCAGCCGAACGATCTGCCCGTCCTCGGCAACGAGCCAGTGGCTGGACACCTTTGCCTCGGGATCGCGCAGCCGCATGATCGCCTCCTCGGCGCTCTGCATCCCGGTATAGTGGAGCACGATGATGCTGACCGGCAGCGCACGCGCGTCGAAATTGGGCGACGGCGCGTCGATCCACTCGAGTTCAGTCCCGTCCATCATCGAGGTGAGGGATGCGGCGGCGCGCGCCGAAAGGCAAGCCGCGCGGTGCCGAAAGGCACGGATTCGTGCGAGAGGCGGTGCCCGCCCTCTCTCCCATCCGGGAACCGTCAGGCAGCGCGAAACGGCGCGACGCGGGCGTCATCCGCCAGATAGAGGCCGCGGAAGCGGTCACTGGGGCGGAACGCATCGGTCTGCCCGATCACCGTCTCCCCCGCACCCAGCACCAGCAGGCCGCCGTCGCGCGTCGCGGTGCGCAGCGTGCGGAACACGCGGCTACGCACATCGGCAGCGAAATAGAGCAGCACGTTGCGGCAGAGGACGATATCGAACTTGCCCGCCGGAGCCGACTCCTTGGCCAGATTGTGCTGGCGGAACTGGACTCGCCTGGAAAGCTCGGGACGGATCACCCAATCGCCCTCGACGCTGTCGAACCAGCTGACCATCCGGCGCACCGGAAGGCCACGCTGGATCTCGAACTGCGAGAAACGCCCCGAACGGGCGCGCGCGAGCGCAGCGGCGGAGACGTCGGTCGCGACGATCTCCGGCATCATCATGCCACGGGTGATCGCCGCTTCCTCGAACAGCATCGCCAGCGAATAGGGTTCCTGCCCCATCGAGCAGCCCGCCGACCAGATACGCAGACGGCGTCCTGGCGTCTCGGCCTGAAGCGCTTGCGCAGCCTCCACCACCAGGTCGAGCACCGCCGCGTCGCGGAAGAAGGAGGTTTCGTGATTGAGCAGCGCATCGACCACCGATTCGGCGAGCGGTCCGTTGCGCTCGGCGGCAAGCCGGCCGATCAGCTGATCGAGCGTATCGAGATCGTTCGCGCGCAGCACCGGCTTCAACACCGTCTCGACCCGCCAGGCGCGGTTGGCGGCGATCTGCTGGCCAGTCCGCTGCTCGAGCAGATTGCCGATCACGTGCATCGCCCCGGTGGAGGCGAAGCTCTGGGGGATCGCCGACATCAGCCAGGCCTCCGCTGGCTGGCGATGATCCGGCCGATCTCGTCGGGCGGGAGCACCGCGGCGGCGCTCTCGGCGATCGCGCCGGGCATGCCCCAGACCACCGAGCTCGCCTTGTCCTGCACGATCACGCTCCCCCCGGCATCGATCAGCCGTTTTGCACCCACTGCGCCGTCGCGGCCCATGCCCGACAGGACGACGCCCAGCCCGCGCGCGCCGAACAGATCGGCGATCGAATCGAACATCGGGTCGACCGACGGCATGCAACCGCTCGCGACGGGCTCATGGGAGAGACGCACGGCATAATAGCCTTCGCCCGCGCGCACGATGCGCAGATGCGCGTCCCCCGGCGCCACCAGCATCCGGCCGGGCCGGACGCGGATATGATCGGCCGCGACCTCGCACGGCCGCCCCGCGAGTACTGCGAGCTGAGCCGCGAAATAGCTCATGAACGAAGCCGGAAGGTGCTGGGTGACCAGGATCGGCACCTGAAAGGATGGCGGGATCGCACGCAGCATCTGGCTGAGCGCATGGATGCCGCCCGTCGATGCGCCGACCGCGACGATATCGAATTCGCCCGGCGCACGATCCGCGTGGGAGGAGATCGACGCCGCGGCATCGTCGGTATCGAACAGCCGCATCAGCCGGTCCTCGAGCACCGCGGCGAAGCGGCCGGCGAAATTGCCGACGCCTGGCTTGACCAGCGTATCGGCGGCGCCGAGCGCGAGGGCGTGCACGGCTGCCGCCGCGCCATCGTCGGCAGCGGAGGAGACCACCAGCACCTTTGCCCCCTGCCCCGCAGCGATCAGATCGGGCAGCGCGGTCAAGCCGTGAATCCCCGGCATCTCCAGATCGAGCAGAATCACATCGGCGCGGTTGGTGGCAAGAAAGGCAAGCGCGCCGGCGACATCGCTGACCGACCCCGCGATCCGGAACCGGCCCATCCCCTCGATCATCCGGCCGAGCACGGCCCGGGCGACCACCGAATCATCGACGATCAGGACACGGACGCTTCCGCCATCGCGGTCCGGCGGAGGGCCGGCCGCGGCTATGTTTCTAGCCATAGCTGCGGCCCTCAGGCGACGCCGACGATCTGGAGCTTGCTCTCGAGCGTCTCGCGGTCGAACGGCTTCATCACATATTCGTCGGCACCTGCCTCGATCGCGGCGCGGATATAGGCCATGCCGTTCTCGGTGGTGCAGAACACGACTTTCGGCTTCTCGGCGATGCCGCTGTCCTTCAGCGCGCGCAGGAAATCCATCCCGCTCATCACCGGCATGTTCCAGTCGAGCAGGACGACGTCGGGGACCGAATCGAGACAGGCGTCGAGCGCCTCGCGCCCGTCCCCGGCTTCACGCACCTCGAAGTTGAGCGTTTCGAGGATGTGGCGCGCCACCTTTCGGATCACCTTGGAATCATCGACGACGAGGCAGGTCTTCATGTTGGGCCATTCCCGGATTTTGGCGCGTTCACCGGCAGTTGTGCCTGAAAGATGTAATCACCGCGTTAATGCCAATTCAGGCAGCCTGAGCAGGCGTGGCGGGCACCAGGGCGGTGAGATCGATCGCCAGGATAGGCTCGCCATCGCGCTCGACCAGTCCGATTCCGGCACGCTGCCAGGCCTCGGACAGCGGCACGCCGGAAGCGAGCGGATGCAGGACGAACGGCGCGACATCATCGAGCGCGTCCACCAGCAATGCGTAATGATGACCGTCGACGCGGGTGATCACCGCGCGGCTGGCATCCTGCCCGCCCGTCATGCCCAGCGCGGCGACGGTATCGATCACCGTCACGACCCGGCTGCGCAGCGCAGCCAGCCCGCGGACATGACCGCCCGCGCGGGGCACGGCAACGATCGTGCCGATATCCACCACCGATTCGACCTGATCGGCGCCGATCGCCACCGCCTGGCCCGCGACATGCGCGATCAGAAACAGCCGTTCCATCATTTCCCCCGTGCGACGGTGGCGAGCGCGCCAAGCAGCCCGTCACGATCGTAGCGCCAGATGCTGCCATCCCCCTCGCATCCGCGCTTGCTGCGCAGACGCACGACGGGAGCCTGCACCACAAATGCGTCGGCCGGGCTGTCGAGCGCGAGCACGACATCGGCGCTCGCCGCGGCATCCAGCGTCACGCGATAGCCTGCGGTCTCGAGCATCGGCTGAATGAAGGTGCGCATCCACCCGTCCTCGCCCCCGGTAAGCAGGCAGAGCGGCGCATCGTCGAGTCCGCCCGCCGCATCGCCATGTTCGGCGAACAACCAATGCGGGTCGAGCAGTTCCACCGGCTCGTCATCCAGCAGCACCGCACCAGCGATCGGGCCGGGTAGGTCCGCGGCGACGATCTCGGCCGGCAACGTCACGATATCGGCTGCTTCGGCAATGGCATAGCCGATCTCGCTCACACCGTCCTTTAGCCGCAGAATCGACCTGGCCGGCGCGCTGCCGACCTCACAGCGTGCAGCCAGCGGGATGATCCGGCCGTCGATGGTCAGGCGCATGCGTCCGGCGGCATGACGGATCGCATCCCCAGCGACCTGTTCGATGCGATCGACGACAACCAGCGGCACCGCGCGACGGGCACCGTCCAGATCGATGAAGACCAGTGCCTGGACGCCCTCCGCGTCGGCCTCGTCGGTCTCCTCGGCTTCCTCGGCGAGCACGTCGTGGACGAACTGAAGCCCGGCGTCGCGCGCGATCCCGCCGCAATCGAGCAGCAGCATCGGGCGGCCGCTGTCAGGCAGCGTCTGGCCGGCATAGACCCCCGTCGCCATGATCGCCGGCGCTGCGGGCTTGATCACCAGCTCCTCATTGTCGAGCACGTCGTCGACGCGCAGCGCATAGCTGCCCTCGCCTACGCTGACGATCGCCAGCATCGTGCGCATCGGGCGGACATTGCCGCCGATTTCCAGCACGCTGGCAAGTTCGACCAGCGGCAGCCTGCGATCGCGCACCGTCACCACCTCGGCGCTGCCGATGCGGTCGACCCGGATCGAGTCGCTCGATTCGCTGACGATCTCCTCGATCGCCTGGCGCGGCACCGCGAAACGCTGGCCCGCCGCGGCGACGACGATCGTCGGGATGATCGACAGCGTCAGCGGCACGCGGATCAGGATGCGCAGGCCCTTGCCCGGCTGGCTGTCGAGATCGACACGGCCGCCGATCTGCTCGATCGCCGCACGGACCACGTCCATGCCGACACCGCGGCCGGAAATCTCGGAAACCTCGTCCTTGCTCGACAGGCCTGGCTCGAACACCAGCTCCTGCTTGGCGCGCTCGCTGAGCGCACGCAGCGCACGCTCGTCGCGGCCGGTATCGGCGAGCTTGCGGATCAGCCGTTCGGTATCGATGCCGCGGCCGTCGTCGGCGATCTCGACGACGATCTGGTTGCCCGACTGGCGCGCTGCGACGCTGAGACGGCCACGCTCGCGCTTGCCCGCGGCACGGCGTCCTTCGGGCGATTCGATGCCGTGGTCGATCGAGTTGCGGATGATGTGGACCAGCGGATCGCGCAGCACCTCGATCATCTCGCGATCGAGCTCGACCTCGGCGCCGTCGATCTGGAGGTTGACCGATTTGCCAAGGCTCGCCGCGGTATCGCGGACCATGCGCGGCAGCGCCGAGAACAGCGCATCGATCTTCTGCATCCGCGTGCGGGTGACGGTATCGCGCAGGTCCGCGACGGTCGCCGACATGCGTTCGAGCGCAGCCTCGACCTGCGGGTCGACCTCGGCATCGCGCAGCCGTCGCGACAGCTCGTTGCGGGCAAGCACCATGTCGGACATGCCGCTCATCATCCGGTCGAGCAGGTCGACATTGAGACGCACGCTGCGTGCCGCGGCGCGCTGGGTCGCCGGTGCGGCAATCTGAACCACGTCGGCCGATCCCTCGGCCAACGCCGCGATCAGAAGATCCTCTCCGCTGTCGTCGAGCCCGGCCCCGGCGTCGATCGCCTCGACCAGCTCGCCGATCCGGTCGACCACCGCGAGCACGGCGTTGACGAGCGCGCGATCGGGTGTGCGCTCACCGGCGCGGACGGCGGCGAGGACATCCTCGGCGGCATGGCTGAGACGCGCAAGGCGCGGGAGGTCGAGGAAGCCGCAGCTTCCCTTCACCGTATGGACGAAGCGGAAGATGGCATCGAGGCGCGCGCGATCGTCCGGATTCGCCTCCCAGGCGACGATCTCGCCCGACAGCGCTTCCAGCGTCTCTCGCGTCTCCGCGATGAATTCTTGCAGCAGGTCGTCCACAATGCCCCCACACGGTCCGGCCGGTCATGGCCGCACGGGGGTTAAGACCTAGTTATCCAGCTTGCGGGATTTTGACTTCGGCGTGCGCTTCCGCGCTGCGCAGCCCGGCGTCGAGCACGTCCATCACCGCGATCGCATCCGCCGCCGGAACCGGATTCCCGCCTTCGCCCCGCACGGCGTCGGCAAGGGCCTGCCAGAACAGGCGATAGTCGCCGGTAACGTTCGGAACAGGCGTGACCGATCCGTCGGCGCCGGTGAGCATCCCATCGACCGGATCGACGCCCCAATTCCCCTCACCCGGCGTCTTTCCTGCAACGGTCGCCGCTTCCTGGGGATCGATGCCGTGCTTGACCCAGCTGCCGCCCGTGCCGCGGACCTTGAAGCGGAGCGTGTTCGCGGCGGCGAGCTTGCTCGCGTGGAGGATGACCCGGCGTTTCGGATAGCGCAGCACGGCGTGGAAATAGTCGGGCGCCGGGGCGCCCTCACGCAGCGTCGCGATGTCGGCGGTGATGCCGAGCGGTTGCCCGAACAATTGAAGCGCCTGATCGACGAGGTGCGGCCCGAGATCGAGCCACACGCCCCCCGGCCGCGCTTCCTTCCACACGTCCGCCGGAACCGGGCGCCAGCGGTCGAACCGGCTTTCGACCTCGACGATCTCGCCGAACGTCCCCGCAGCGATCAGGCCCTGCAGCGTGCGGAAATCGGCGTCCCAACGGCGGTTCTGGAAGGCGGTGACGATCACGCCCCTCGCTTCGCCCTCCGCCGCGATGGCGCGGGCATCGGCGAGCGTGGTGGCGAAGGGCTTGTCGATCAGCACATGCTTGCCCGCGCGGATCGCAGCCAGCGCATGTTCGGCGTGAAGGTCGTCGGGGCTGGAGACGATGACAAGATCGATCCCCGGCTCGGCGAGCAGCCCCGCGACATCGGGCACCACGCGCATGCCGGGCAGATCGGCATGGACCTTGGCCGGATCGCGCGAAACCACGGCGCGGAGCGCCATGCCGGGCGTGTTCCCGACATAGGGCGCATGAAAGGCCCGGCCCCCCAGGCCATAGCCGATCAGGCCGACACCGATTTCATCCATCGCCCTGCCTCCGCCAATCAGGCGAGCTTGAACGCCGCCCCGAACAGCAGCACCGGCGCATCGGGGGGGGAGACCTGAAGGTCGCCGCCGCCCTGCGCAACGAGCTGGTGCACCAGATAGGCGGCCGCCGCGCGCGGGGTGACCGGCGCGTCGCCGGTGTCGCCGGTCAGCGCCCCGCGCAGTTCCTGATCGAGCACGATCCGCGGACCGTCCGCGCGCACCACGATCTCGACCATGCCGTCGCGCGCTTCGGCACCGATATCGAGCTGCCCGCCACGCACCAGCGCATCGCCGCCGATCAGGGCGAGGTTGAGCAGCACCTTGATCACCTGCTTGGGGAGCTGCGGATCCTCGACCATCCAGCCGATCGAGACGCGATGATTGTCGCCGAACAGCCCCTCGATCGCCGCCTGCGCTTCGCGCGTGTCCACCGTGTCGCCGAACCCGCCCGCGGCGCCGAAGGCAAGGCGGAAGAATTTGAGCTTGTTCGCGCTCGCCCGCGCGCTTTCCGCCAGCAGCTCGAGACAGCGTGCCCGCATCTCCGGATCGTTCTCGTCCGCCAGCAGCTCGAGCCCGTTGTTGAGCGCGCCGACAGGGCTCAGCAGATCGTGACAGAGGCGCGAGCAAAGCAGGCTGGCGAAATCGGTGGGCGAAATGGTCACGTGATGCTCCGGCAATTCGCGCAACTCTTTGGCGCAGCGATGCCAATGCCGCAAGCGAACGATCTTTCATCCGGGCATGAAGCCCGATAAGCCCCTTCCGAAACGAACGGAGGGGATTCATGCGACGACCGAGGATGACAGCGTTGACGGGGCTCATGCTCGTCATGGCGGCACCGCTTCCGGCCATGGCGCAGGAGCGGCCCGCGCCGGTGGAAACGCTGCGCATCGACAAGGCGCGGATCGACAAGATGCTCGCCACGATGGTCGCCGATGGCCGCGCGGCGGGCGTGTCGGCGCTGGTGTGGAAGGACGGACGCGAGGTCTATTATGGCGAGCGCGGCATGGCGGATCGCGAGGGCAACCGCCCCTTCCGCCGCGACACGCTGGTCCAGATCTGGTCGATGACCAAGCCGGTCACCGGTGTCGCGCTGATGCAGCTGTGGGAACAGGGAAAGTTCCGGCTCGACGATCCGCTCGCCCGCTATCTGCCCGAATTCTCGAACCCGCTGGTGCAGGACGGCACCGACAGGGAGGGCAAGCCGCTCTGGCGCGCCGCGAGCCGGCCGATCACGATCCGCGACGTGCTGCGCCACACCGCCGGCTTTGCCTATGGCAACGGCCCGACCGCGGCGCACAAGGCCTTCGCAGCCGCCGATCCGCTCAACTTCGACAATGACCTGGCCGAATTCGGCCGCCGGCTGGCGAAGGTGCCCCTGCTGTCGGAGCCGGGCACCGAATGGCATTACAGCGCCGCCGTCGACGTGCAGGCGCTGCTGGTCGAGCGCCTATCGGGCATGAAGTTCGCCGACTATGTACGCGCCCGCATTTTCGAGCCGCTCAGGATGCGCGAGGCGGCGTGGCACCAGCCGATGGACCGCCTTCCCCGGCTCGCAGCGACCTATGTGAAGCAGGACGGCAAGCTCGCCCGCCAGGCCGACGAGATGACCCGCCGACCGAACTTCCCCGGTGCGAAGCTCACCATGGGCGGTGCCGGCATCGTCGCGCCGATCGACGACTACATGCGCTTTGCCCGCATGCTGCTCAACGGCGGCGAGCTCGACGGCGCGCATATCCTCAACCCCGCCACCATCCGGCTGATGGCCACCGACCAGCTCGATCCGGCGATAAAGGAGCGCGAATGGCTGATGGGCAAGATCGACGGCGGGTTCGGCTTCGACTTCGCCGTCCGCACTGCCAGGCCGGACAAGCCAGAGCGCAACCGTGGCGCGGTCGGCGAATTCTTCTGGGACGGCATGGCATCGACGCTGTTCTGGGTCGATCCTGCGAACCGCATGACCGTGGTGTTCTTCACCCAGACCATCCCGTTCGACGGGACGCTCCACACCGATATCCGCAAGGCGGTGTACGGTGCGGACTATCTGGGGCCGCCCGGGAACTGAGCGGTTAGCGGCCGCGCGTGTCGAATCTCGCGCGCGCGGCGGTCACCGTCTCCAGATTGGCTTCGGCCCAGCGCCAGACGCCGCAGAACGCTTCGCCCAGGCTCTCGCCCGTCGGGGTAAGGCGATAATCGACCCGCGGCGGTACCACCGCATGCACGGTGCGGGTGACCATGCCGTCGCGCTCCATCCGCCGCAGCGTCTGGGTGAGCATCTTCTGGCTGATATCGGGCACCAGCTTCGAAAGCTGGGTGAAGCGCAGCTCGCCATGCTGCTCCAGCGTCTCGAGCAGGATCATCGTCCATTTATCGGCGACGTTGCCGATCAGCTCGTGGACCAGGGCATCGATACGCGGGTCCGCAGCGTGCCATTCGCAGGATTTCGCAATACTCTCCATCAGGTGAGTATAAAACTTTCGGGTGCCTTCTTTCCAATGGAAAGCCACGCGCCACATCCCCGCCTCGACAATCCAGGAGGCACCCATGAAGACCAGCGGCAACACCATCCTCATCACCGGCGGCGGCTCGGGCATCGGCGAAGCGCTGGCGCAGCGGTTCCACGACGCGGGCAACGCGGTGATCGTCGCGGGGCGCCGCCGCGAAGCGCTCGAGGCGGCGATCGCCGGCCGGCCCGGCATGCACGCGATGACGCTCGACATCGAACGCCCCGAGGCGATCGAGGAATTTGCGCGCGACCTCCTTGCCGCGCACCCCTCGCTCAACGTCCTGATCAACAATGCCGGCGTGATGCAGCATGAGAATATCGGCACCCGCCGCGATCTGACCGGTGCGGAAGCGACGATCGCCACCAATCTGCTCGGCCCGATCCGGCTGACCAATGCCCTGGTCGATCACCTGAAGGCACAGACGGATGCGGCGATCGTCAACGTCACCTCCGGCCTCGCTTTCGTGCCGCTGGTCGATGCCGCAACCTACAGCGCGACAAAGGCGGCGATCCACAGCTACACCGTCTCGCTTCGCGAGGTGCTGGCCGGTCAGGTCGAGGTGATCGAACTCGCGCCGCCGGCCGTACAGACCGATCTCACGCCCGGTCAGCGCACCCGCGAAGGCTATCAGCCGCTGGACGAATTCGCCGGTGAAGTGATGGCGCTGTTCAGCCAGCCCCCGACGCCGAAGGAGATCATCGTCGAGCGCGTCAAGCTGTTGCGCAACGCCGAAGCCGAAGGACGGTTCGACGCGGCGCTGGCGGCCATCACCGCGCTGGTGAGGGGCGGCGGACATTGACCCGCCGCTCCCGGCTTCAAACCCCGCTACGGCCGCGCAGGAACTGCACGACGACCACGACCAGTGCGATCACCAGCAGCAGGTGAATCAGCCCGCCGGCGATGTTGAGCGAGAAGCCCAGCAGCCAGAGGATCAGAATGACGACGGCAATGGTCCAGAGCATGTGACTCTCCCTGATATCTCAAGGGCTAACGCACGCCGGACAGGCAACGTTCCGGCATGCGCGTTGCGCACCGGGAAACCGGTTCATAGATGCGCAGTATGAACGAGCACATGGCAAGCGAGCGCCGCGGGATCGACGAGGACAGCATTCGCGCGCTGGTCGGGCAATTCTATGCCCGTGTTCGCGCCGATCCCGAACTCGGGCCGGTCTTCAACGATGCGGTCCACGACTGGCCCGGACACCTCGACCTGCTGACCGATTTCTGGTCGTCGGTGATGCTCGCCACCGGCCGCTACAAAGGGCGGCCGGTGCCCGCGCATCACACGCACGCCGCGCGGATCACCCCCGGACTGTTCGACCGCTGGCTGGCGCTGTGGGACGAGACCAGCGACGCGCTGATGACGCCGGCCGCCGCCACGGCATTGCAGGACAAGGCGCGGCGCATCGCCGAGAGCCTGCAGCTCGCGCTGTTCTTCCGGCTGCCCGAACGCGGGACTGCGGCTTAGCCCTCGTCCAGCTCGACCGCGTCGAACCGCCCATGGCGGGCGCCGCGCGCCGTCGCGCGCCAGGCGGTGACGGCATCTTCAGTGACGATCAGCCACAGCTTGCCGTCTGCAACGGCCATCGCCGCATCGGTGATCGACGGCATCGCGTCGCCAGAGGGGTGCGAATGCCAGTAGCCCGCCACACGTGGCCCGCCAGCCCGCTCGGCCCGGATCGCGGCGAACAATCCGGCCGGGTCGATCTCGAAATGCACAAGGGAATTTGCGGCGACATTGGCCTCGACGCTCGCGGCCTCGATCATGGCGTCCGTCCCGAACAACAGTCCGCATGCCTCCAGCGGCGCAGCGTCTGCTGCCGCACGCTGGATTAGGTCGACAACACACCTTGAAATCCGGACCCTCATGCCCATCTTTCTACGACAATGGTTCCGGGGGTTTCCACACTAGAAGCGCGGATCGCGGACGCAGCCGATGGCTGGCGTCTCGACCGGGCTTTGGCGGACGCCCTGCCCACGCTTTCGCGCGAGCGGATCAAGGCATTGATCTCGACCGGCAACGTCACCGGCCCCGACGGGCAGGTCCGCGATCCCAAGAGGAAGGCGCCGGGCGGCGCGCTGTTCCGCATCGATGTTCCCGAGCCGGCCGCGGCGCATAACGAACCGCAGGATATCGAGCTCAAGATCGTGTTCGAGGACGAGCATCTGATCGTCATCGACAAGCAGGCCGGCCTCGTCGTCCATCCCGCCGCGGGCAATTTCGACGGAACTCTGGTCAACGCCCTGCTCCACCATTGCCAGGGCAGCTTGTCGGGTATCGGCGGCGTGGCGCGGCCGGGGATCGTCCACCGGATCGACAAGGACACGTCGGGGCTCATGGTGGCGGCCAAGACCGATCGCGCGCATGTCGGCCTCGCCCGGCAATTCAAGGCGCATTCGATCGACCGGCGCTACAAGGCGATCGTCTCGGGCCGTCCGAAAACGGGCAGCGGAACCGTCGATGCGCCGCTTGCGCGGTCGCCGCAGAACCGCAAGAAAATGGCGATCGTCGCTGGCGGCAAACGCGCCGTGACGCACTGGCGATTGCATGAACTTCATGAACTTCACGAGGCGGCCCTGGTCGAATGCCGGCTCGAAACCGGCCGCACCCATCAGGTACGCGTCCACATGGCGTCCATCGGCCACCCCTTGATCGGGGACCCGGTTTATGGCAGAACGAAAAAGGAACACCGTGAGCTGTTGGAAACCCTGGGTTTCCATCGTCAGGCCTTACATGCAGCACATTTGGGGTTTATCCACCCCATAGATAGCCGGGCTTTGGCCTTTGAAAGCCAAATGCCGGCCGACATGCAGGAACTGTTCGACCAGCTCGTCGTATAGATTTTCACAGACCCGTCTTCGGAGGGTCGCGCACCGTCCTCGCCGCGTGAGGGGGGACGCACAAAGGGAGAATGTAGATCATGGCAAGCGGAAGCAACGTCCCGGCGACGATCCCCGCACTCGGCGGTGAGCAGAGCCTCAACCGCTACCTGGCCGAGATCAAGAAGTTTCCGATCCTGGCGCCCGAGCAGGAATATATGCTCGCCAAGCGCTTTCAGGAACATGGCGATCCCGAAGCTGCCGCGCAGCTCGTGACCAGCCATTTGCGCCTCGTTGCGAAGATCGCGATGGGCTACCGCGGCTATGGCCTGCCGGTGTCCGAGCTGATCTCCGAGGGCAATATCGGCCTGATGCAGGGTGTGAAGAAGTTCGAGCCCGATCGCGGCTTCCGCCTCGCCACCTATGCGATGTGGTGGATCCGCGCCTCGATCCAGGAATTCATCCTGCGCTCGTGGAGCCTCGTGAAGATGGGCACGACCGCCGCGCAGAAGAAGCTGTTCTTCAACCTGCGCCGCATGAAGGCCAAGCTCGACGCGTTCGAGGATGGCGACCTTTCCCCCGAGCATCTCGCCAAGATCGCCAAGGATCTGGGCGTGACCGAGGAAGAGGTCACGTCGATGAACCGCCGCATGGCGATGGGCGGCGACACGTCGCTCAACGTGCCGATGCGCGAGGATGGCGAGGGTCAGTGGCAGGATTGGCTGGCCGACGACAGCGCGCTGCAGGACGAGGTCGTGGCCGAGGCGCAGGAGGCGGATGTCCGCCACACCATGCTGACCGAGGCGATGGACGAGCTCAACGAGCGCGAACAGCACATCCTGACCGAGCGCCGCCTGACCGACGATCCCAAGACGCTCGAGGAACTCTCGCAGGTCTACGGCGTGTCGCGTGAGCGCGTCCGCCAGATCGAGGTGCGTGCGTTCGAGAAGCTGCAAAAGGCGATGATGCGGCTGGCCGGCGACCGGCGTCTGCTCGCCGTCGGCTGACGGCACGGCCGGGGGCGGAGTTGGCGGCAGCGATTGGCAAGCGGCGATGGGGCCGCCGGCTCGTCATCTGGGCCGGCAAGGCTCTGCTGGCGTTCATCGCCGGCTCGCTGCTGCTGGTGCTGATCTTCCGTTTCGTCCCCCCGCCCTTCACGCTGACCATGGCGGGCGATCTGGTCTCGGGCCATGGTATCACCAAGCAATGGACGCCGCTGAGCCGGATCGACCCCGACATGGCGCGGGCCGCGATCGCCGCAGAGGATTCGTCCTTCTGCACGCATAGCGGCTTCGACTATGACGCGATCGCTGCGGCGATGTACCGCAATGCCAAGGGCGGCAAGGTGCTGCGCGGCGGATCGACCATCAGCCAGCAGACCGCGAAGAACGTCTTCCTGTGGCAAGGCGGCGGCTTCTTCCGCAAGGGGCTGGAGGCGTGGTTCACCATCCTGATCGAGCTGATCTGGCCCAAGAAGCGGATCATGGAAGTCTATCTGAACGTCGCAGAGACGGGGATCGGCACCTATGGCGTCGAGGCGGGCTCGCAACGCTATTTCGGGCACAGCGCGTCGAAGATGACCCGCGCCGAAGCCGCGCGCATCGCCGCGGTGCTGCCGCTACCCAAGAAAAGGGCGGGCGTCGCCCCAAAGGGTTTCACCCGCCGCTATGGCAATGCGATCACGGCGCGGATCGGCGTCGTTCAGAATGAAGGGCTGGACGCCTGCCTGCGCTGAACGCCCGCAGAAATCATTTTCCTACACGCCGTCGATCTGAAACACCTGCCTGACGCTCTTTCGCATCGTCAGGCAATTCGAACCGAACCGGCTACTGGACCGAATTCCCGATCCGCTGGCCCGCCTTCTCGGCAGCATCGCCGACCTTCTCCGCACCCTCGCCCACCTTCTTGGCCGCTTCGGTGATGGCAGCGTCTTTGTTGGTCTGGCTGCTCTTCTCGCCAAGGAAGAAGAAGGCACCGACCACCACGACCACCAGGGCGATGAGGCCCAGGATCAATCCGCCGCCACCGCCGCGGCGTTCGATGATCGTCGTCGTGTGCGTCGGCGTTTCGACGCGGGTCGCTTCGCTGCGGTCATCATCGCTCATGTCGTACCTCCCGATGGATTGACAGACAGGCGACCCTAACGGCCGCAGCGAACCAATTGTTCCCGTTGCGAAATCTTCAGAAGGGCAGCTTGAAGCCCGGCGGCAGCGGGATGCCGCTGGAAAGCTTCGACATCTCGCTCTGCGCAGCCGCATCCGCCTTCGCCCGTGCGTCGTTGAGCGCGGCCGCGATCAGATCCTCCAGCATCTGCTTCTCGCTGGGCGCGAGCAGCGATTCGTCGATATCGACGCCGATGATGCGGCCCTTGGCGCTGGCCTTGACCTTGATCAGGCCGCCGCCGGAAACGCCTTCGACCTCGATCCCGTCGAGATTGGCCTGGGCCTTGGTCAGCTCGTCCTGAACGTTCTGCGCCATGGCCATGATGTCTTCGATACTCTTCATGCGGTCCTCCGGATTGGGGTCCAGCCGATCAGCTCGGCTTCGGGAAATGCTTCGAACGCGGCGGCGACGACGGGCGAACGCAACACCGCGTCGCGCTCTGCTGCGGCATCGGCGGCCTTGACTTCGGCGAGCGTCTCGGCGCCCGGGGCGTCGATCACGCGCAGAGACCAGCGCTTGCCCAGCACGCGGCGGATCGCCTGCTCGAAATCGCTCACCAGATCGGCGGGCAACCCCTGGCTGCTGACTTCGATCACCGGCTCCTTGAACGCGATCACGCGCATGAGGTTGCGCGCGCGCGCGGCGACGTGATGCTCGTGCGCCGCTTCCAGCCGTTCCAGCGCCTCCGCCAGCGACCGCGGCGCGGGCGGTTCGGCCGGGCCCGAGGGCGCGGCCACCGGCGCGGCGCCGACCGGAAGGCCTTCGGCGATCTTGCGCGCCAGATCGCCCGGATCGGGCAGGGTCGAGGCGTGGATGACGCGGAGCAGCGCCATCTCGCACGCCTCGATCGGCAGCGCGGCGCGGATCACCTCGTCATGACCGCGCAGCAGCAGCTGCCACAGCCGGTGGAGCGCCGGGAAGCCGAGCTTGCCAGCCCATTCCGCCAGCGCCGCAGTCTCTTCCGCCGCCTGACCCGGAACCGCCTCGTTGCCGAGCTTCGACAGGGTCACGCGGTGGACCGTCTCGAGCAGCGACTTGAGCACCGCCTGGGGATCGACGCCCAGATCATACTGGTCGCGCAGCGCGCCCAATGCGCCCGGCGCGTCACCCTCGATCACCCGCCCGAACAGCGCGCGGATCGCGTTGCGGTCCGAGAGGCCGAGCATGGTGCGGACCGCATCGGCGCTCACCGCCCCGCCCTCGATCCCGGCATGCGCGATGGCCTGATCGAGGATCGACAGGCCGTCGCGGGCCGAGCCCTCGGCCGCGCGGGCGATCATCGCCAGCGCCTCGGGCTCGGCCTCGGCGCCCTCGGCCGCGACTACCTCGGCGAAATGCGCGGCGAGCTTCTCGGCCGGGATGCGGCGCAGGTCGAAGCGCTGGCAGCGCGACAGCACCGTCACCGGCACCTTCTGGACCTCGGTCGTCGCGAACAGGAACTTCACATGGCCCGGCGGTTCCTCGAGCGTCTTGAGCAGCGCGTTGAACGCGTTCTTCGACAGCATGTGGACTTCGTCGATAATGTAGATCTTGTACCGCGCCGACACCGCCGCGTAGCGCGACGCGTCGATGATCTCGCGGACATCGTCGACGCCGGTATGGCTCGCCGCGTCCATCTCGATCACATCGATATGCCGCCCCTCGGCGATCGCGCGGCAGGGTTCGCACACCCCGCACGGATCGATCGTCGGCCCGCCCTGCCCGTCCGGCCCGATGCAGTTCAGCGCCTTGGCGATCAGCCGCGCGGTCGAGGTCTTGCCGACCCCGCGCACGCCGGTCAGCAGAAAGGCGTGCGCCAGCCGGTCGCGCCGAATCGCATTGCCCAGCGTCTGCACCATCGCATCCTGCCCGATGAGCTGGGCGAAGGTCTGCGGCCGGTATTTGCGCGCGAGCACGCGATAGGCGGCATCACGGGGCTGTGCCGGTTCGTCGAGGCCAAGGGAGTCAGACATGCGGACCGCAACCTAGCGATCCGATCCGCAAACCGCCATGCCCCGATGCGCGGCATCAACAGATTTCGGGCCCCCTCCGCCCCGCGGGCAGGGGTTCAGGCCATGGCGGGGACCCTCTCCTCCCCATCCCGCTGCCAAGGCTCGCCCGCCTCCCCCTCCCCGCGGCACATGGCGAGCCAGGCGTCGCGTTCGGCAAGGCCGGAGGCGATGAACGGCGCCATCTCGCGCGCACGCAGCGCCGCGACCGCCTCCGCCTCCTCCTCGGTCAGCTCGCGCTCATAATCCTCGTAGTCCGGTTCGCTCTCCTCCTCCCCGTCGAACCCGTCGGGCGGCGGAAAATTGGTGCGCCACGCCTCCATATGACCGCACCACCAGACGCGCTGGGCGCGGTTCGCAGCATCCAGTTCATGAAGTTCACGCAACTCGCGATCGATGCTGCTCTCCCTGGGCTCATGCGGCGGCGCGGGCTCGGGCGGGGCGA
The DNA here is from genome assembly GCF_002797435.1 of Sphingomonas koreensis. NCBI lineage: Bacteria > Pseudomonadati > Pseudomonadota > Alphaproteobacteria > Sphingomonadales > Sphingomonadaceae > Sphingomonas > Sphingomonas koreensis. The sequence continues at coordinate 707,718 of NZ_PGEN01000001.1, forward strand.
GCTGGACCAGCCCGGCCGCCTCGGCCCGCACCCATTGCTCGGCGGTCCAGTTCGCGCGGTCGGCGGGATCGAGGTCCGCGGTGTCGAGCGGCTCGGCGATGTCGGTATGGGTGCGCAGCCAGCGATCGGCGCGGGCGAGCGTGCGGATCGGGGCGAGATCGTCCTGCGACGCCTCCACCCCGGCAGCGCCGAGCCGCGCGGCAAGGAACAGGCCGGCGCGCGCCGGGGCGGCATCGCGCGCGACGAGATCGAGCAGCTGCTCGAAATCGGCGGCGGCGAGGCGCACCGCGGCGGCATTGGCATCGGTGCAGGCGGCGTCGGCGCGGCGATCGAGCCGGCTCAACATGCGGAAGGCCAGGACATTGTCGTGGCGGTGGCGCGTGACGGTGCGGCCGTCATCGGCGGTGACCGTGGTGCGGACGCCGTTGAAGGCGCGCTCCATCAACTCGTCGGCGAGCACGTCGCGCGCATGGAGCAGGGCAGCGTCCCAGCCGAGGCGGAAGGCGGCGCCGCGCGCGGCATTGCGCAGCGAATAGGCCGACCGCGGCGACATATCGACGATGGCGCACGCCCGGGTGACGGTGTGGCCGAGCGACAGCGCGACGAGGAAGCGCTTCTGCTTCTCCGCGGTCCAGCCGTCATAGCGGGTGTTGTCGGGGACGCCGGGTTCGAGCGGGTGGAGGGCGGCGTGAGTGAAATCGGCTTCGGTGGCGATCGCGTTCATGGCGTGTCCTCTCGTGAGGTGTGGAGGACCGTTTAGGTATGCCGGAACGGGGGCTGTAGGAAAGTTCTATTTTTGTTCTTGATTGCGGGCGTGGGGAAGAAGAAAGAAGATTGATTTCACGCGGAGGCGCGAAGAGGTTGGCCTGTCTTGCGGAGTCAGCCGCTATCGATCGACCAATGCGTCCTGGCAGACAGCGCGGCCAACCCTGATCTCCGCGCCTCCGCGCCTCCGCGTGAACCAAACCTTCTTTGCGCTTTCGCGCCCCTCCGACAAGCTCAGGACAGACTTCGCGTGAACCAAATCGCGATCATCGCGAACCAGTTGCGATTCTCGCGGATTCAACACATCTTGATGTGATGACGCTGGCAGGCTTCTCGCGCATTTCGGTGGACCCGCAGGTCTGTGGCGGGCGCCCGGTCGTGACCGGGACGCGCGTGCGGGTGAGCGACGTGCTGGAGATGCTGGCGGGCGGTGCGACGCCGGCGGAGATCGCGGCGGACTATCCCTATCTGAGCGAGGATGATGCGCGCGCGGTGCTGGCCTATGCGGCGGCCCAAGCGGACCATCCGGTAGTGTTCGCCGTCGAATGAAATTCCTGATCGACGCGCAATTCCAGGAACGAAATAAGAACATTTTGCTTGCGAAATTGCAAGTCACTGCTATACCGCGTTCGCCTTCTGGGGAGAGCCATGACCATTTATGAACCCGCCGAAGCGTCCCTTTTAACAAAGGGGGCGGTTCACAAGCTCGCTGAATCGATAGCGACCCAAGTCGGCTGGGAGCCAGGAAGTGACATCCATTCCGTAATCTCAAATCTCGGCGGCTGCGTCGAAATTGAGGACACCCTTCTAACCGACCCAGGGCAGACCGGCAGCCTTTATGTAGACGGGCCTCAGAAATTTCGGATAATAGTCCCATCTCACACAAGTCCAGAGCGAGATCGTTTTACAATTGCTCACGAGTTTGGACATTTTGTTCTGCACTATCTTTGGCAAAGACAAAGAAATCCGAGTTATCCAGAAAAGGTCGTTGCGTTTCGCCACGGCTCCAAACGGATAGAGTGGGAAGCGAATTGGTTTGCCGGCGCGTTTTTGATGCCCGCCGATCTTTTTCGCCATGCTTACGAAGCGAAGAATGGCGACTTGTGGCAGATTGCAGACCAATTCAGGGTGTCGTCCAAGGCAGCCGAAGTACGGGCAAAAGATTTAGGCCTTTTACCAAATGGCTAAGGCCCCGCAGTTTCTTGAACCACGGCTTCGTCTATTCCTAGGGGCAGATATCATAGGGTCGACCGCACTAAAGCAAACACGTCTCGGCGCCCATAAGGTACCGACTGATCAAGCTTCAAAAGGTCCGGCATGGTTTTCTGCCATCCAAGGCTTCTACTTTGAAGCTGCGCAAGCATTTCTTTTTGATTGGGAAAAATCAAAATCTGCGAGTGAAAATGCAGAAGTTTTGTACGGCCCCGCCCCCACACTTTGGAAAACCGTAGGGGATGAGGTTCTATTCGTAAAACTGCTTACCGACCATCGCCAATTGTCGATCACTTTACAGTGCTGGATGCGGGCATTGGCACGAATGAAGGAGTTTCTTAAGACCGAAAGCTCTCTGCTGGATGTAAAGTCAACTTGCTGGACAGCAGGCTTCCCTTTCAGGAATCGGGAGGTAGTCTTGGACCCTGACGTTCAAACAAAGCAGGGAAGAATTGAGGACTACTACAGAGAAAGTGGCAAGCTTTTAAACGAACACTATAAGAAACCATCCAAAAGCCGGCTGGCCATTGACTACATAGGGCCGTCAATTGACACTGGATTTCGTTTATCCGGCTACGCATCCGGCAGAAAATTCATATGCAGTGTTGATGTCGCATATCTTATATCAATGACTCAGGTTGACGGAGAGGTTGATAGGATTGATTTTTATTACGATGGATCAGCATCGCTGAAAGGGGTTCTTGGCGGATCAAACTACCCTATATTTTGGGTAGACATGAGCTCAGGCGAATCGCTTGCAAGAAAAGAAGATAAGTTAAAAACGCAATCCGCGTGTGCCAGCCAAGATGTGAAAGAGTACTGCGAGGCATTTTATATTGAGCATCGGCAATTTACATTTCGCCCATTTATTGAAGGTGATATCGGGCAAACCTTGGCAAAAAAGCCTCCGTGGTACGAAGAGTATCACAGGACGCTCGTTGAAAATTTTCTTGTTCCGGAAACTGACTATGCCGCAGATGACAGCGCTGAGGCGCTAAAACCGGGTCAAGAAATCGAAGATGCGGATATTGAGGGCGTCGTTTCACGGCTGAAAGTCAAAAGAGACGAAAACTGACCGTCAAGAAGCTTCACTCCGCCGCCACGCTCTCCCCCACCCTGCCCCGCTCCAGCAACGGCGCAAGATACTTGCCCGTATAGCTCCGCGGCGCCTTAACCACCGTCTCGGGCGTGCCCTCGGCGACGATTTCGCCGCCCTTGACGCCACCCTCCGGCCCCAGGTCGAGGATCCAGTCGGCGGTCTTGATGACGTCGAGATTGTGTTCGATCACCACCACGGTATTCCCCTGCTCGACCAGCGCGTGGAGCACTTCGAGGAGCTTGCGGACGTCCTCGAAATGGAGGCCGGTGGTGGGCTCGTCGAGGATGTAGAGGGTCTGGCCGGTGGCGCGGCGGGCAAGTTCCTTGGCGAGCTTGACGCGCTGCGCCTCGCCGCCCGACAGGGTCGTCGCCTGCTGGCCGACCTTGATATAGCCCAGGCCGACCTCGGCCAGCATCGCCATCTTGTCGCGGATCGGGGGGACGGCCTTGAAGAATTCGACCGCATCCTCGACCGTCATGTCGAGCACGTCGGCGATGCTCATCCCCTTGAACTTCACCTCGAGCGTCTCGCGGTTGTAGCGCTGGCCGTGGCAGACGTCGCAAGTGACATAGACGTCGGGGAGGAAGTGCATCTCGATCTTGAGCAGGCCGTCGCCGGTGCACGCCTCGCACCGGCCGCCCTTGACGTTGAAGCTGAAGCGGCCGGGCTTGTAGCCGCGCGCCTGCGCCTCGGGCAGGCCGGCGAACCAGTCGCGGATCGCGGTGAAGGCGCCGGTATAGGTCGCCGGGTTGGAGCGCGGGGTGCGGCCGATCGGCGACTGATCGATGTCGATCACCTTGTCGAGATGCTCGAGCCCGGTGACCTTGTCATGCTTGCCCGCGAGCAGGCGCGCGCCGTTGAGCTGGCGCGCGGCGGCGGCGTAGAGCGTGTCGATGGTGAAGCTCGACTTGCCCGAGCCCGAGACGCCGGTGATGCAGGTGAAGGTGCCGAGCGGGATGCTGGCGGTGACGCCGGTCAGGTTGTTGGCGGTGGCGTTGTGGACGGTGAGCTTCTTGCCGGTGCCCTTGCGACGCTTGGCCGGCACGTCGATGCGGCGGGTGCCGTTGAGATAGTCCGCGGTGATGCTGCCTTCGGTCGCGAGCACCTGTTCGAAGCTGCCATGGGCGACGATCTGGCCGCCATGGACGCCCGCGCCCGGCCCCATGTCGATGACGTAATCGGCGGTGCGGATCGCATCCTCGTCATGCTCGACGACGAGCACGGTGTTGCCGAGATCGCGCAGGCGGCGCAGCGTGGCGAGCAGCATGTCGTTGTCGCGCTGGTGGAGGCCGATCGACGGCTCGTCGAGGACGTAGAGGACGCCGGAGAGGCCCGAGCCGATCTGCGACGCGAGGCGGATGCGCTGGCTCTCGCCGCCCGAGAGGGTGCCGCTGGTGCGGTTGAGGTTCAGATAGTCGAGGCCGACATTGTTGAGGAAGCCGAGCCGCTCGTCGATCTCCTTGAGGATGGCCTTGGCGATCTCGCGCTGCTGGGGGGTGAGATCGGCGGGGAGGTTGGCGAAGAAGGGCAGCGCGTCGGTGACCGACAGGCGAGTGACGCTGGAGATGTCGCGGCCGGCGATCTTGACCGCCAGCGCCTCGGGCTTGAGGCGGGCGCCGTCGCACGTCTCGCAGGCGTGGCTGGCCTGGTATTTCGACAGTTCCTCGCGCATCCACGCGCTCTCGGTCTGGAGCATGCGGCGGTTGAGGTTGCCGATGACGCCCTCGAACGGCTTCTTCACGTCGTAGGACTTCTTGCCGTCGACGAAGGTGAGCGTGACCGGCTTGCCGCCGGTGCCGTGGAGGATGATCAGCTGGACCTCGCCCGGCAGGTCCTTCCACGGCGTGTCGAGGCTGAAGCCGAATTCGCGCGCGAGGGAGCCGAGGACCTGCATGTAATAGGGCGATGGCGGGTTGGACTTGGCCCAGGGGACGACCGCGCCCTTCTTGATCGAGAGATCGTGGTTGGGGACGACGAGATCCTCGTCGAACACCAGCCGCTCGCCCAGGCCGTCGCACGCCGGGCATGCGCCCTGCGGGGCGTTGAACGAGAACAGCCGCGGCTCGATCTCGGGGATGGTGAAGCCGCTGACCGGGCAGGCGAATTTCTCGGAAAAGACGATGCGGTTGTCGGGGATGCCGGTGCCCTTCATCGAGCCGCCGGTGACGTTGGTGGCTGACGGTTCCGCTTTGAACGTCTGCGGGGCTTCGTTGACACGCCCTCCCCCGGCCCCTCCCGCAAGCGGGAGGGGAGAAGAAAGGGCCTCGACCGTGGTGTCGACCAGATCGATATAGGCGAGGCCGTCGGCGAGCTTGAGCGCGGTCTCGAAGCTTTCCGCCAGGCGCGTGGCGATATCGTCACGGACGACGAGGCGGTCGACCACCACCTCGATGTCGTGCTTGTACTTCTTGTCGAGCGCGGGGGCGTCCTCGATCAGATAGGTCTCGCCGTCGATCCGGACGCGCTGGAAGCCGGCCTTCTGCCACTCGGCGAGTTCCTTGCGATACTCGCCCTTGCGGCCGCGGACCACGGGGGCGAGGAGCAGGAGGCGCGTGCCCTCGGGCAGAGCGAGGACGCGGTCGACCATCTGGCTGACGGTCTGCGCGGCGATCGGCAGGCCGGTCGCGGGGCTGTACGGCACGCCGACGCGCGCCCAGAGCAGGCGCATATAGTCGTAGATCTCGGTGACGGTCGCGACCGTGGAGCGCGGGTTGCGGCTGGTGGTCTTCTGCTCGATCGAGATGGCGGGGCTGAGGCCTTCAATGTGCTCGACATTGGGCTTCTGCATCATCTCGAGGAACTGGCGCGCATAGGCTGACAGCGACTCGACGTAGCGGCGCTGACCCTCGGCATAGATGGTGTCGAAGGCGAGCGAGGATTTGCCCGAACCCGAAAGGCCGGTGATGACCGTGAGCGTATCGCGCGGGATGTCGATATCCACGCCCTTGAGGTTGTGCTCGCGCGCGCCGCGGACGGAGATGTGTGTCAGCATACGGAACACCTATGCTGAAGAATATGGGTCAGACTCATGGGGCGTGGTTCTAGCTTTGTTCTTGGGAGGAAGCTAGAGGGGAGATAGGGTACGGAGGCGCGGGATGCGAGGGGGTCAGGCTGCCAGCAACAGCTCGATATGGTCCGCTGCTCTCGCGAACTCGAAGCAGAGCTGGTCACGCTCGTCGTCGGGGAGCCAGCGCGCCATCTGGGGGAAGACGGTCCGGTGATAGCGGAAGGTCCGCTCATCCCAGGGCGACACATCTTCGGCGGCGCGTGCGACGGAGAGGATCTCGAGCAATTCCGCTCGCACCTCTTCCACATCGGGGAGGTAGGAGTCGGGCGCGGCCGCATCGCCGAGATCGAAGCCCAACTGCGCCGGACCGGATGCGTTCGGATCGCTCATCACACTCTCTAAGTCATTGCGCCAGTTGCGCGGAACACAAGCAGACCGCTAAGGCGTGACGGTAGCGGAGGGGTGGGATGACGCAAGCCGACGGGCTCGAAAAAGCTGTGGGAAGTTTCGGCGCAGCGGCGAAGGCCAAGCTGAACCAGGGCGGCCAGCCCGAGGACCAGCTGCGCGCACCGCTTGAGACGCTGTTCGCGGCGCTGGCGGCGGAGACAGCGGCAGCGGCAGCGGGCACGATGACGATGATCGGCGAGGCGTCGCTGGCCGATCTGCGCACCCGGCCCGACTATGCGGTGCAGGTCAACAAGGCGCTGATCGGCTTTGTCGAGGTCAAGGCACCCGGCAAGGGTTTTGACCCGCGCAAGTTCAAGGACAAGCACGACAAGGAGCAGTGGGAGCGGCTGAAGGCGCTGCCCAACCTGATCTATACCGACGGCAACGGCTTTTCGCTGTGGCGCGACGGAAAGCTGGAGGGCGACATCGTCCGGATGGACGGCGATGTCGAAACGTCCGGCGCGGCGCTGAAGGCGCCCCCATCCCTGCTGCGCCTGATCGGCGACTTCCTGAGCTGGGCGCCGATTCCGCCGCGCAATGCCAAGGAACTGGCGACAATCGCGGCGCGGCTGTGCCGGTTCCTGCGCGACGAGGTCGAGGAGCAGCTGCGCATCAAGAATGCGGAACTGGTCGCGCTGAAGGAAGATTGGCAGGCGCTGTTGTTCCCCGACGCCGACGACGCGAAATTCGCGGACGGTTATGCACAGGCGGTGACGTTCGGCCTGTTGATGGCAAAGTCGCGCAAGCTGACACTGGCGGACGGACTGGACAGTGTGGCCAAGGCGCTGGGCAAGACCGACACGCTGATCGGCACCGCACTGCGCCTGTTGACCGAGCAGGAGGAGACGCTGGGCGCATCGCTGAAGGCGATGGTGCGCGTCCTGGACGAGGTCGTGTGGGACAAGGTGTCGAAGGGCGATCCGGAAGCGTGGCTGTATTTCTACGAAGACTTTCTGGACGTTTACGACAAGAAGCTGCGCCGCCAGACCGGGTCCTATTACACCCCGCCGCAAGTGGTGAACACGATGGTGCGGCTGTGCGACGAGGCGCTGAAATCGTCGTCGCGCTTTGCGGTGCCCAAGGGGCTGGCGAGCGACCAGGTGCATATCGCCGACCCCGCGACGGGATCGGGCACGTTCCTGCTGGCGACGCTGAACGCGATCAAGGATCAGGTGGTTCGCGACGAGGGCGAAGGCGCGGTGCCGGGGGCGATCACCGACGCGGCGAAGCGGATGTATGGCTTCGAGCTGCAATTCGGCGCCTATGCCGTCGCCGAACTGCGCCTGCTGGCCGAGATGCTGGAGATGGGTGCGCAGGGCAGCCCGGCGCTGTTCGTCACCGACACGCTGAGCGACCCCTATGCCGATGTCGAAACCGGCCAAGGCATTTATCGCGAAATTTCCAGGTCGCGGCGCGAGGCGAACAAGGTCAAGCGCGAGCAGCCGATCACGGTGGTGATCGGGAATCCGCCGTATAAGGAAAAGGCCAAGGGCAAAGGGAGTTAGGTCGAGAAAGGCCGCTTCAAGAACGGGAAGGACGCGCCACTCAATGACTGGCAGCCGCCCGCGGCGTGGGGTGTGGGCGCGCACGCCAAGCATCTGCGCAACCTGTACGTCTATTTCTGGCGCTGGGCTGCGTGGAAGGTGTTCGAGCAGGGCGCGGGCGGGCGCGACCTCACCCCTCCCCAGCAGGAGCAATTGTCGGGAATCGTGTGCTACATCACCGTCGCCGGGTTCCTGAACGGGCCGGGATTCCAGAAGATGCGCAGCGACCTGCGTCGCGATTGCGATGAAATCTGGGTGATCGACTGCACGCCCGAGGGGCACCAGCCCGAGGTCGCGACGCGCATTTTTCAGGGTGTACAGCAGCCGGTGTGCATCGTGATCGCGTCACGATCCGCGGCGAGTGATCCGGCGGTTCCAGCCCGAGTCCGGTTTCTGGCGCTGGCCAAGGGGCGGCGCGAGGCGAAGTTCGATCAGCTCGAAAAGTTGATGCTGGACGGCAAGGGGTGGAGCGATGCGTCGAAGGACTGGCGTGCTCCGTTCCTGCCCGAACTCGCGGGAGGCTGGGCGAATTTCGCGGCACTGGATGCAGTGATCGGCGATTGCGGATCGGGCGTGATGCCGGGGCGGACCTGGATCATTGCGCCGGATGCGGGGTCGTTGAAGGACCGGTGGGACCGGCTGGTGAATGAGCCCGACGATGCGACGCGGGCAACGTTGTTTCATCCGCACGAAGGCGGCGACAAGACAGTGGCCAAAGCCAGTACCAAAGGTCTGGCGGGACATCACAAGGAACTGAAGTCGATCGAGACTCTGCTGGAAGAAGCTAAGCACGAAACCAGCCACGCATCCGCGAAGGCGGCGCTGAAGTGCATCGAGCCGACGCGCATTGGATTTCGCTCATTCGACCGCCAATGGATATTACCCGACAACCGGATCATAAATCGCCCAAATCCTTCGCTGTGGAATGACTTTTCGTCCAAGCAGATGTTTCTGACGGCTCCAATGGATCGGACACCTTCAAACGGACCGTCGCTTACGGCAACCGCGCTCATTCCCGACCTGCATCACTACAATGGCCGTGGAGGCCGCGTCTTCGCCCTCTGGAAAGACGCCGCCGCGACCGAAACCAATGTCTCGACCGCTGCGCTCGCCGCCCTCTCCAAAGCCTATGGCGAGGCGGTCGATCCGGTCGATCTGTTCGCCTATGTCGCCGCGTTGCTGGCGCATCCGGCCTATACGGCGCGGTTCAGGGAGGATTTGATCCAGCCGGGACTGCGCGTGCCGATGACCGCCGATGCGAAGCTGTTCGCGGAAGCCGCCGCCATCGGGCGCGAGGTGATCTGGCTGCACAGTTTCGGCGAGCGTTTTGGCGAAGGGCGTCCGGCAGGCGCACCGCGCAAGCCGGGCGGGCCGACGATTCCCAAGGACGGTGCGATCCCGACGACGCCGGAGGGCTTTCCCGACAGCATCGATTATGATCCGGCGCTGCGCCGCCTGAAGATCGGCACCGGCTTTATCGACCGGGTCGAGCCCGAAGTCTGGGCCTATGAAGTGTCGGGCAAGCAGGTGCTGCGCCAATGGTTCAGCTATCGCAAGAAGAACCGCGAGCGTCCAGTGATCGGCGACAAGCGCCCGCCATCGAAGCTGGGCGAAATCCAGCCGGACCATTGGTTGCCCGAATATACCAGCGAGCTGGTCAACGTGCTGCACGTCCTGACGCTGCTGACCGAACTGGAGCCGATACAGGTAGCGCTGTTGGACAAGATCTGCGACGGCCCGCTGATCCCGGCGTCGAAGCTGGAGAAAGCGAAATAAGCGAGGTTTGTGGCGCGGGCGTACCTGAGGAGACCTAGCCCCCTACCCCGCCGCCCGGCACAGCATGTCCGTCGCCAGCGCCACGCGAGATTCCGCGGTCTCGCGGTTGGTGGCGTCGTTCCGCACCCCACGCGTCTCGGTATTGAACGCCAGCAGGGTCGCGACGCCCTGATCGGGGCACAGGCTCAGATAGGCGCGGAAGCCGTTCTGGTCGCCATTATGGCCGATCACGCGAACGCCCTCGACCCGGTCGATGAAGAAGGACAGGCCGACCTGCGTGGTCGTGGCCATGCGGCCCTGGCTGAAATCCTCGCCCGCGGGCAGCTGGGGTTGCCACATCTCCTCCAGCGACGCGCGCTTGAGGATCAGGTCGTAATCGGCCTTTCGGGCCGGGTCGCCGAGGAGGAAGGCGGCGTATTTCGCCATGTCGGGCATCGGCGCGTTGAGGCCGCCATTGGAGACGGTGACGCCGGTGTCGGCGTCGAACGGCGCTGCGCTGCGCTTGCCGTCGCGGATATGGTAGCTGCGCGCGCGGTGGCGCAGCAGATGCGGCGGGGTGCGGTCGAAATAGCTGGCATACATGCCGAGCGGGCGCAGGATGTTCTTGTCGATATAGACTTCGTAATCCTCCCCCGACAGGCGCTCGATCACCTGGCCGAGATAGACGATGCCCGGGTTGGAATAGCTGTAGCGGCTGCCGGGTTTGAACTCGACCTGCGTATAGGGGAACATTGCTTCGAGCTGCTTCCAGCCCGGCGGCTCGAACGGCTGCCAGTCCTTGTCGCGCCACGGCCAGGTGCCGTTGCGGAAGCCCGCACTGTGGCTGAGCAACTGGCGGATGGTGATCGCGCCGGTGTCGCCATAGGGGTTGTGGACCCTTGCCAGCTCGGGGACGTACTTCACGATCGGGTCGTCGAGCTTGAGCAGGCCGCGATCGCGCAACTGCAGGATCGCGATGCCGGTCATCGTCTTGGTGACCGAAGCCCAGTGATAGATGGTGTCGGCGTCCACGGGCACATGCGCCTCGGCATCCTGCTCGCCGAGATGGTCGGCGGCGAGCGTGCGGCCTTTGCGGATCAGGTAGAAGCTGCTGCCGGCGATATTGGCGCGCTGAACCTCGGCGCGATGAAGCTTGCGGAAATCGTTCAGCGCGCGATCGAGCGGGGCGTCCTGCGCCGCGGCAGGCACGGCGAGGAGCAGGCAGGCGGCGATGTGGCGGAGCATGGTCCCCCTCAGGACGGGTTGAGCGTGGTGCGCGAAGCCGCCGCCTTATCCACCGCGGCGCGGCTGTAGAGCAAGGGGAGCATGTAGCCTGCGATCCACGAGCCATACTGGTCGCGATAGTGCGGCGAGCGCGGGTCGATCGACTGGCCGGGGAGGATCAGGATGCGCGAATTGTCCCACGCGCCGACGTCGATCACCTGCTGGTAGCTCGAGCCGCCGCCGACATTCCAGCCTGGCCCCGAGCCGAGCCAGCGCGCCATGACGGTGAAGCCGTCGCCGCCCGACCCCTGCCCCTCGATCGCCGGAAACGCTTTCGCAATGGCCGGGATGGCCGAGAGCGGGTGGCGCAGCTTGACCTGGTGCAGATTGCCCCAGCGCCACGCGGCGGGATCGGGGCCGAGCAATTGCTGCGCCGAGGCCCAGCCCGCAGCGAGCGCAGCGTCGAGGATCGCATCGCGCGTGCCCTTCGGATCGGCGCCGAGGCGGGCATCGGGCTTCGCCAGCAGCCCGAGCAGGACCGAGGGCGAGATTTCGGTGACGAGGTTCTTCGCACGCTCGGGCACGATCGCCGCGAGCATGCGTTTGGAGAGGTCGCGCCAGACGATCTCGAACAGCGCGGCGGGACCGCTGTCCGCGTCGAGATGCGCGTTCCAGCCGCGGAGCAGATCGACCGCGGGTTTCACCGCGGCGGAGGGGTTGGCCGGGAGTTGGGCGACGAACTGCTGCGCCGGCCTGGACAGCGTGTCGTGCTGGAGTGCGACGCTGTCGGCGATGCTGTGCCTGGGCTGCGATGCGAGAACCTCGGCGCAGCGGTCGTAGCGATAGGGCTCGCGGAACGAGAAGGCCGGGATGCGGTCGCGCGGCCAGTCGGCGGGCAGGTTGTTCTGGTTAGCGGAGGCGAACCAGCCCTTCTTGGGGTTGTACTCGCTGGGCAGCGCGGAGAAGTTGCGCATGCCGGTCCAGTCATGGCTGCCGTCGCCCGGCACGGGGAGCAGGCCGTCGCCCGCCTTGCGCTGCGGCACGAAGCCGATCACCTGCCAGCCCGTGTTGCCGTCGATATCGGCATAGTGGAAGTTGGTCGGCGACGGGTGAAGCGCGAACGCCTTGCGCAGGCTCACCCAGTCCTTCGACAGGTTGATCGCGATCATCGCGAAGCAATCGGCCGAGCCGGGCTGCATCGCGACGGTGGTGAGGACGCTGGCGCGGCGGCGGGCGGGATCGTGGGCGATCACCGGGCCCTGCACGGCGTAGCGATGCGTGACCGTTTCGGCAGCGCCGCCCTTGACGGGAATCGTCTCGGTGACGGTCTCGAACCGCTTCCAGCTGCCATTGTGGCGATATTGTTCGGGGTCCGCAGGGTTGAGTTCGAGGATGAACAGGTCGCTCTGGTCGATATGGAAATTGGTGCGGCCGAAGGCGAAGCGGTCGGTATGGCCCTGCATGATGCCGGGAAGGCCGGGCGATCCGCCGCCGATCACATCGAGGCCGGGCGCGGTCAAGTGCGCGACGTGGCGCGGGCTGAACCCGCCGATGCCGAGATGCGGATCGTTGGCGAGGATCGGGCGCCCGGTGGCGCTGCGCGAGGGCGCGACGGTCCAGGCGTTGCTGCCGGCATTGTTGCGCTCGGCCGAGACGGCGTGATCGAGCGAGGAGACGCGCGCGGCGGGCGCGGCCGGATCGGCGGCGGGCGGCGGGCCGCCAAAGGGCAGCCGCCCGATGCGCAGCACGCCGAGATCGGCATCGGTGACCGCGGCGGCGTCGAGGCCCTGCGGCACGGTCATCGTCCAGGCCGGGCGCAGCGGCGCGACCACCGCGTCGAGATCGAGCAGGCCCAAGGCGGCGAGCTGAGCGCGGCGGACGCTGTCGTCGGTATTGCCCTCCGACGCCTCGCGCTGGCGCACCAGATCCTCGAAATCCCATTTGAGCGGGGCGATGCCGAGGATGCCGTACTCGAGCGGAAGCTGGGTCGGGTCGGCGGTCACCTCGTCGATGCGCGCATTGATACCGGCGACATAGGCGCGGGCGCAGGCGATCACATCGGCCGGGACGCGCGCCAGCTCGGCATCGAGATCGCCGCGATAGCGGAACAGGCGCGCGACGCCGTCATGCCGGGCGAATTTGGGGCCGAACGCCTCGGCGAGGCGGCCGAGATCGCGGCGATGGGACAGGTCGATCTGGAACAGCCGGTCGCGCGCGACGACATAGCCCTGACCGAAGAACGCGTCGGGGATGGTCGCGGCGCGGATATGCGGGATGCCGAACTGGTCGTCGACGATCTCGATGGGGGCGGAAGGCCCAGCCACGGTCCGGGTGCCTCCCACGATCACCGGGGCGAACCGCAGCGGCGCGCCGGCCGCGGGAAGTGCCGCCAGCGCGGCGGTCGAGCCCAACAGAAAGCAACGTCGGTTGAGCATCGGCAAGTTCCCCCAAGTGTCGGCATGAGGGCGAAAACTGGCCTTGCTCCGGAGGGGTGTCCATGGCTCAGGCGTTGGAGGCCAATAGACCGGGGTTATGGGTACGAGGTCATTCGCGCTGCGCTTCGGGGCGAGTCTGCTGCGCGGCGAGCAGCGCCTCGATCCGGTCGAGACGCGCGAGGATCAGCTCCTGCTCCTCATGGGTGAAGGCATCGCGATTCTCGTTGAGCCGGTCGATCAGCCGGACGACGATCATCGGCGCGACCCCGAAGATCGAGATATGCATCAGCGCCAATGCCAGCACCCGCCCACCCGCGGTCTTGGGCGAGATGTCGCCATAGCCGGTCGAGGTCGCATTGGTTCCGGCCCAGTAGACGCTGTCGAGGAACGGCGCGCTTTCGAGATACATGAACAACGCTGCCGCGGCGAGCACCAGCACCAGATACGCCGCCGCCAGCTCGCGCAGCGTATCGGTCGCCGCCTTGAGGTTGCGCATTTCTCCTACCCCCTGATGACATGTGGAACGAAGCGCGCGCGGTTGCCCGTGATCAGCCCGTCCTCGCGGATCCCCATCCCCGCCGCGGCGCCGTCCACCACCCAGCAGCCGAGCACCGGTTAGCCGTTGCCGAAATCGCGCATCGGATAGAGTTCCTGATACATGGTCAGCCCGTCGCGATATTCGCCCAGCGAGCGCGCCAGCGTCTCGCCGTGCCGGACCACCTCGATATTCGCGCCTTCGCGCGCGAGGAACGGCTTGGCGACATAGCTGTCGCCGATCCGCTCGCGGACCACCGAGGCGGCGAGAAGATTGGGGTGGCCCGGGAACATCGCCCAAAGCACCTGCAGGATCGCCTTGTTGCTCCACAGCATCTTCCAGATCGGCTCGATCCAGAAGGTGGTCGGCAGGTGGCGGATGACGTCCTGCGCATAGCTTTCGCGGACGATCCATTCCCATGGGTAGAGCTTGAAGATCGCCGAGATCAGCTGGTCCTCCCGATCGACGATCCGGCCCTTCGCATCGACGCCGATATCGTCGATCAGCACCGCATGCGTCTCAAGCCCCGCCTGCGAAGCGAGGTCGCGCATATAGGTGGTGGTGATCGTATCCTCATGCGCCGCGTCGGCGACATGGGTGAACCACACGCGCTGGCCGGGCAGGCGCGAGCGGATCGCGGCCCAGCGGCCGATCAGCTTCTCGTGCAGGCTGTTATACTGGTCGAGCTCGGGGAAGCAGGCTTCCTTCCAGTCCCATTGCACCACCGCCGCTTCGAGCATCGAGGTCGGCGTGTCGCAGTTGAACTCGAACAGCTTGGGATCGCCATCGCCGGTATAGCCGAAGTCGAACCGGCCATAGTTGAGCGCGGGCGGCTCGTCCTTCCACGCGGCACGGATCGCCTTGTGGCAGTAATCGGGGATGCCGAACTGCTCGAGCACGTCCGAATGGCCGACGATCCAGTCGCCCGCCTCGAGGAAGAGCTGGTAGACCGCCTCGCTCGCTTCCTCGAACCGCTCGATCTCATCGAGCGTGAAGGAATAATAGGCGCTTTCGTCCCAATAGGGGCCGTCGGCGTCGCTGTGCCAGATCAGCCCCTGTTCCTCGACGGCGCCCTGCCAATTGTCGCGCGGGGCGATCGTGTGTCGTTGCATCCGGTCAGGACCGCCCGCCGCCGAAGCTGCGTCCGCTCGACCCGAAGCCGCCGCGCGACACCGCCGCCGATCGGGTCATGCGCGTGCTCGCGGGCGCCGGACCATAGTTGGCGCCGGGGCGCGGCTGATAGGAGCCGTAGCCGGCGTACCGCTTGTCCCGGATCGAATCCCCATAATAGGGAACCGCCGAGCTGCGCCCGAGATAATACCAGAGGAAGGCGTTCGAGCCGCCACCCCCGCCGCCGGAATAGTAGTTGCGCTCGCCGCAGCGGTCGTCATCGACACGCTTGCCCTCCTGATCGACGCAGATCGCGGTGTCGCCCGAGGCGTAGACATCCTCGTTCCAGTCGTCGCCGCCCGAACAGCCCGGCAGCGCCAGCAGCGTAGCCGCCATCGCGGTCGTCACGGTCAGTTGCTTCTTCATGACCTCTCTCCTCGCCGGCCGTTCAGGGGACCATGCACGCTGCCTGGAGGATACCGATGCCGAGCCCCATGCCGCCGACGAAGATGCCGGAAGCGACGCAGTTCTCGGCGATCTTGTCCGAGATCGACTTGAACAGAAGCCGCGAGATGACGAAGAAGACCACGAGCTGAACGATCGCGGCGACACCGCCCCACAGCAGCATGTCGGGAATGCTCACCGAATTGCCGATCACGATCGCGACGGGAATGGCGAAGCCGAGAAAGGTGCCGGTCAGCTGGGTCGCGGCGGCGCTGTTCCCTTCGCGGATCAGCTTGAACTCGCGATGCGGCGTGACCGTCACATAGATCAGCAGGAACGCGACGGCGAGCGCCACCGCCGCGGCGAAATAGGCCAGGAAATGCGGCACCGTGGCGATGAAATACTGGAACATGCTTCCCCCTCCCCCGTCGCGCGGCGAGCGCCGCGGCGGCGCCTGTCTATCAAGCGTTTTGCAGCCGGGGAAGCAGGGACTTAGCGCCCGCTGTTAACGACCCGGATCGGTCATCGACGGCGGGTCGCTGGCAGGGAAGCTGTCGTCGAGCGCTTCGTCCAGCTCCGCTTCGCGCCGGTTGCGGGCGATGCTCGCCTCCATCCGGGCGATCTGCTCGGGGGTCGCATCCTTCTGATGCAGCGCCTTCCACTCGGCATAGGGCATGCCGTAGATCGCCTGGCGGGCGCTGTCCTTGTTGAGCTGGCCGCGGCTTTCCTCTTCCAGCCAATCGGCAAGGCAGTTGCGGCAAAAGCCGGCAAGGCCCATCAGTTCGATATTCTCGGCGTCGGTGCGGTGACGGAGGTGGCGGACGAGGCGGCGAAAGGCTTCGGCGGCGATTCGATCGTCGATTCGGTCCAACGTTGTCATTGTTTCGCCTCCACGGTTGTATCGTCCGCATTTGCCGTTAGGGAACGGCCCGCACAAGCCCGTGTTGCGACGATCCGGTCAACAGGATCGCGAGCCCGGGACGGCGAACGATTTCGATCCAGCAGCCGGCGGAATCCCCTCCGCCCCGAAATCGAGTGAGGAGACAAGAACGATGTCGAAGGCGATCCATCCGCGCTCGCGCAAGGTGCGCATCCTGGCGACGCTCGGCCCTGCCAGCAATTCGCCCGAGATGATCGCCGCGCTCCATGCCGCGGGCGCCGACGCCTTCCGCATCAACATGAGCCATGGCGACCAGGAATCGAAGATTCCGGTGATCGCGGCGATCCGCGAGTTGGAGAAGACGACCGGGCGCCCGTCCACGATCCTGGCCGATCTTCAGGGGCCCAAGCTGCGCGTCGGCAAGTTCGCCGAGGGCAAGGTGCTGCTGGAAACCGGTGCCACCTTCCGCCTCGACCGCGACCCGACGCCGGGCGATGCGACCCGCGTCGAGCTGCCGCACCGCGAGATTTTCGAGGCGGTGACGGAGGGCGCGCGCCTGCTGCTCGACGACGGCAAGATGGTGCTGCGCGTGACGGGCTATGGCGATGGCTGGATCGACACGCGGGTCGAGGTCGGCGGCGCGCTGTCAAACTCCAAGGGCCTCAACGTCCCCGACATGATCCTGCCGCTGGCGGCGCTGACCGAGAAGGACCGCAGCGACCTGGCGTTCGCAGTGGAGCAGAAGGTCGACTGGATCGCCCTGTCCTTCGTCCAGCGGCCCGAGGATCTGGCCGAGGCACGCCGGCTGATCGGCGGCGGCGCAGCCCTGCTCGCCAAGATCGAGAAGCCGAGCGCGGTGACGCGGTTGGAGGAGATCGTCGAGGCATGCGACGGCGTGATGGTCGCGCGCGGCGACCTGGGCGTCGAACTGCCGCCGCAGAACGTGCCGCCGATGCAGAAGCGCATCGTCGAGACCGCGCGGCGCCTCGGCCGCCCGGTGATCGTCGCGACGCAGATGCTCGAATCGATGATCACCTCGCCCTCGCCCACCCGCGCGGAAGTCTCCGACGTCGCCACCGCGGTGTATGACGGCGCCGATGCGATCATGCTGTCGGCCGAGAGCGCCGCGGGCCAGTGGCCGATCGAATCGGTGACGATGATGGACGCGATCGCGGATTCGGTGGAGCGCGACCCGGCGCATGGCGACCGCGTCCACTTCACCGTCACCCGCCCCGATCCCACCACCGCCGACGCGCTGGCCGAGGCGGCCAAGTCGATTGCGGCGACGGTATCGGCCACCGCGATCATCTGTTTCACCATGTCCGGATCGACCGCGCGCCGCATCGCGCGCGAGCGGCCGTCGGTGCCGATCCTGGTGCTGACGCCCAAGATCGAGACTGCGCGCCGCATGGGCCTGCTGTGGGGCACCCATGCCGTGCACACCAAGGACGTCGATTCGTTCGAGGACATGGTCGCCAAGGCCAAGCGCATGGCGCTGCGCCAGGGCATCGCCAAGGCGGGCGACCGGGTGATCGTGTGCGCAGGCGTTCCGTTCGGCACGCCGGGGTCGACCAACGTGCTGCACGTGGTGCGGATCCTGGGCGATGAGCTGAAGGGGCGCTGAGCGGTTCGCGGTAAGGGACTCCAGTCCGTCACCCCGGCCCTGTGCCGGGGCCCACGGCGCCGCGCCGACTGACCTTCACGCAATAGTGGATGGCCTGCCTCCGGTGGATCCCGGCACGAGGCCGGGATGACGGCAGGCTATAAACTCACGGACGGATCAGGCGGCCAGCAGGCCCGCTTCGACGATCTCGCGGCGGGTGGACTCCACGTCCTTGAAATGCACCGAGCGGATGCCGAGCGCGCGAGCGGACAGTATGTTCGCCTCGTTGTCGTCGATGAACACCGCCTCGTGCGGCTCGAGCCCGAAGCGGGCGAGCGAGAGATGGTAGATGGCGGGATCGGGCTTCACCAGCTTCTCGTCGCCCGAAACCACGATATCGCGGAACCGATCGAACAGCCCCGTCCATTCCGCACGGAAGGGCGGGAAGAACTCGTGACTGAAATTGGTGATCGCGAACAGCGGCACGCCGGCCGAATCGAGATCGGCGACCAGATCGTGCATCCCGGGGACGGGGCCGCCGATGCTTTCGTTGAAGCGCGTCTTCCACGCTGCGATCAGATCGGCGTGCTGCGGATACAGCGCGGTCAGCTCCGCCGAGGTGTCGGCGAAGTCGCGGCCTTCGTCATGCTGGAAGTGCCACTCGATCGTGACGACTTCGTCCAGAAACGCCGCGAGCGCCTGATCGTCACCGATCAAGCGCTCGTAGAGAAAACGCGGGTGCCAGGTGAAAAGGACGTTGCCGATATCGAAGATAGCGGCGCGGACCCCTCCCATGGCGAACTTCAGCCCTGGCGGGCCTTGAAGCGGCGCTGCGTCTTGTTGATGACATAGACGCGACCGCGACGGCGGATCACGCGGTTGTCACGGTGGCGTCCCTTGAGCGACTTCAGGCTGTTCACGATCTTCATGACCGGTCTCTTTGTTCTCGAATTGTGTGGCTGGTGCCGGAAAGAGGCGCCCGCCTAGAGGTGAAGCCCCTCGAAGTCAAGGCAAGGATGGCGGAAATCCGCGTTCCACGATGCGCCAAAGGGCTTGGCATCGGAACCCGTGCGGGCGTAACGATGTTGACCGCGTTAGGCCGTTCGTTGCGGACGGCAGGAGGAGTTTGTCCGATGAAGACCCGCGTCCTGATCGCCGTCACCGCCATGGCCGCACTGGCGGCGGGCTGCTCCACCACCGGCGGCGGGCGCGCAGCGCCGGTCGAGGCGACCCGCTATCACCTGTCGCAGCCGATCCCGCCCGGGACGATCGGTATACAGGCAGACGCCGGGCAAGTCGCCGGGCCGGAGTTCAGCCTCTATACCGGCGCAGTGATGCGCGAGATGGAGCGGCTGGGCTTCACCCCCGCCGCGACGGGCGGCAGCCCCGACTATCTCGCCGCGATCGGCTTTACCCGCACGGATCGCGGCCAGGTCCGCACGCGCCCGCCGGTGACGATCGGGATCGGTGGCGGCAGCTTTGGCGGCAATGTCGGCGTGGGCGGCGGCGTGAGTACCGGCATCGGCGGCAAGACCCGCACCGTCTATGGCATGGAGTTGTCGGTGCAGATTCGCCGCCGCGGCGACAATACCGTGGTGTGGGAAGGCAAGGCGATCACCGAGACGCTGAGCGGCGCGCCCGGCGCGCAGCCCAACGACGGCGCAGCCAGACTGGCCACTGCCCTGTTCAAGGAGTTTCCCGGCCAATCCGGCATCACCACCACGGTGAAATAACCACCCTCTCCCTTCTCTCCAGACCAGCAACGGTGACATGACCATCCAGATCAACGCCGCATTCGACAGCGGCAACATCCGCCTGCTCGACATCGACGGCGATACCGTCGATCTCGAGATCGTTCCGGACCACCTCTCCGAATTCTACCAGTGGTTCCATTTCCGCGTCGCGGGCGCGCGCGGGCGCCGGCTGACCTTCCGCATCGTCAATGCCGGCGGATCGGCCTATGCGTTCGGCTGGCCGGGCTACAAGGCGCGGGTGAGCACCGACCGCGAGGCGTGGCGGATGACCGATGGCGCCTATGCCGACGGCGTGTTCAGTTTCAGCTACCAGTTCGACGGCGATGTCGCCTGGTTCGCCTATTTCGCGCCCTATTCGATGGAGCGCCACGCCGACCTGATCGCGCGCATGGCCGCAAAGCCGGGCGTCACCCATCGCGAGATCGGCCAGACGCTCGACGGCCGCGCGCTGGATCTGCTGACCTTGGGCGACGGGCCCAAGCAGGTGTGGCTCTACGCCCGCCAGCATCCCGGCGAATCGATGGCCGAATGGTGGATGGAAGGCGCGCTGGAGAAGCTGACCGACCCGGACGACGCCTCGGCCAGGGCGCTGCGAGCCAAGGCGACGTTCCACATCGTTCCCAACATGAACCCGGATGGCAGCTTCCGCGGGCACCTGCGCACCAATGCCGCAGGCGTGAACCTCAACCGCGAATGGCATTCGCCGACGCTGGAGAAGAGCCCGGAAGTCCTCCACGTCCGCAATGCGATGGACGCGACCGGCGTGGACTTCGCGATGGACGTGCATGGCGACGAGGCGATCCCGGCCAATTTCCTTGCCGGGTTCGACGGCATCCCGAGTTGGACCGAGGAGCTGGGCGCGAAGTATGACGACTATGGCAAGCGGCTGGCCGCGGCCACCCCGCTGTTCCAGCTCGAAAAGGGCTATGAGAAGTCGGCGCCGGGACAGGCCAATCTGTCGATGTCGACCAACCAGCTCGCCGAGCGGTTCGGCGCCGTGTCGATGACGCTGGAGATGCCGTTCAAGGACCACGACCCCAGCCCCGACGCCGAATATGGCTGGTCGCCCGAGCGGTGCAAGGCGCTGGCCCATGCCTGCCTCGACACGCTGGCGGGGTTCATCGACGAGGTTTGAACGTGGAAATCCGCGAGGGCGAACTCGACGATCCGCAGGTGATCGGCCTGCTCGAGGTGCATGCCGGCGGGATGCTCGCCAATTCGCCGCCGGGGACCTGCCATTTCCTCGACCTGTCGAAGCTGAAGACGCCCGACATCACCTTCCTGTCGGCCTGGGAGGACGAGACGCTGTTGGGGATCGGAGCGGTCAAGCAGCTCGACGGCACCACCGGCGAGATCAAGTCGATGCGGACCGCCGAGGCCGCGCTGGGGCGGGGCGTCGGCACCGCGATCCTGCGGCACATCATCGGGCTGGCGCGCGAACGGGGCTATGCCGCGCTCAAGCTGGAGACCGGCACGGGCGAAGCCTTCGACGCGGCGCATGCGCTCTATGCGCGGCACGGCTTCGCCCCCTGCCCGCCCTTTGCCGACTATGAGGCGACCGACTTCAACCGCTTCTTCGCGCTCCCGCTCAACTCCTAAGCGGCCGTTAGGGATAGATGTTGGGGGGCGGTTGACGCCCGCGCGCTATCTGCCCCGATGAACCATCGGGGGTAGCGATGAAGGAAATCATGTTCGGCGGGGCCGCGATCGCGCTGGCGACGGGCGCCTATTTCCATGGTCCGCTGAAGACGGGCGAAACCTACGAGAAGACGCCGTTCGAAGTGTATCGCGCGGTCGAATCCAGCCCGCTCCCCTCGCTGTTCAGCAAGATGGTGTACAACCAGCGCGGCGGCGCGGTGACCCGCGGCGGCGAGCCCGAAAAATCGATGATCTGGTATTTCCACGCCAACGGAAAGCAGGTCGCGAAATACACGGTCAGCATCTCCCAGGCGGGCGCGAACAAGTCCCGCGTGCTCACCAGTTTCGAGATGAGCCCCGATGCCGAGAAGGCGCTGGGCAAGGGCATCGCGATCTCGGGTGCCGAGCAGTACAAGGTGATCGGCCGCGTATCGATGAACGAGCAGATCGACTCGCGGCTGGACAAGCGGCCGTTCGACTATTCGAAGGTATCGGACGCGATGTCCGCCTATGTCCTCGCCAACATGGGCAAGATCCAGGGCGAGGCGCTGAAATCGATGGATGAGGCGGCCGAGAGCTTCAAGAAGATGGAAACCAACGGCGCCTATCGCGACAAGCAGTACGAGAACTACAAGTATCAGCGGGATCTGGGCAAACCGTCGGTTCCCTGAACCGCCCTCTCCCGCTCAGTTCCAGTAATCGAGCATGTCGGCGGTGATCCAGCCGCTGACATAGTTGAGGTAGAACAACGCGAACAGCAGGGTCGCGAGCGCGGTAGTGCGCAGCGCGATCTTTACCCCCGGAAAATGCTGGGGCGCACTTTCGGCCTGACCCTGCACCAGCGGCTCCCCCGCCTCCACGCTGGTACGCGTGTGGAAGGGCAGCACCAGGAACAGCGCCAGGAACCAGAACAGGAAATAGATCGCCAGCGCGCTGGGCCAACTCATCGCCTTAGACCTCGATCAGCAGGACATCGACGACCGGCTTCTTGCCGGTCCATTTGACCGCCACGCGGCGGGTGGCGAGGCGGACGGCCTCGCGCAGTTTCTCGCGATCCCCGCCCTTGAAGCCGGACACCGCCTTTGCGGCCGCCTCCGCCGCTTCCTCGAGGAAGGGTTCGCGATCCTCCTCGACCGGAACGCCCTGGATGCGCACCTCGGGGGTGGCGGCGAGCTTTCCGCTCGCCTTGATCGCGACCGCGACCGACATCTGGCCGTAGAGGCCGAGCTTGCGGCGCTCGTTGATCGTCCCGCCGTCCGCCGGAAGGATCACGTCGCCGTCGAGGACGAGGCGCCCGGCCGGGGCATGGCCGAGCTTCTCGGGCGTGCCGGGGGCGAGGCGGATGATCTCGCCATTGGTCTGCACCACCGCGCCGGGAATGCCCTGTTCGATCCCGAAGCGCGCCTGTTCGGCGATGTGGCGCATCTCGCCATGGACCGGGACGAGGATCTCTGGCCGGATCCAGCGATACATCTCGGCCAGCTCGGGGCGGCCGGGATGACCGGAGACATGGACGAATGCCTGACGGTCGGTGACCATCTCCACGCCCTTGCCGGCGAGCGCATTCATGATCCGGCCGATCGCCAGCTCGTTGCCGGGGATCTGCTTGGACGAGAAGATCACGCGATCGCCCTTGTCGAGCTTGAGCTGGTGCGTGTCTTCGGCGATGCGGGCCAGCGCGGCGCGCGGCTCGCCCTGCCCGCCGGTGGCGACGATCATCACCTTGTCGCGCGGCAGCGTCATCGCAGTGTCGAAATCGACCGTCTCGGGGAAATCGCGGAGATAGCCGGTGGCCTTGGCGACGCGCAGGATGCGGTCGAGCGAACGGCCGGCGACGCACATCGCGCGGCCGGTGTCGCGCGCCGCCTCGCCCAGCGTCTGGAGCCGTGCGGCATTCGACGCGAAGGTGGTGACGAGGACGCGGCCCTTGGCGCCCGCGATCACGCGGTCGAGGCCTTCGCGCACCTCCTGCTCCGATCCCGAAGCCTCGGGATTGAAGACGTTCGTCGAGTCGCACACCAGCGCGAGGACGCCTTCGTCGCCGATCTGCGTCAGCTCCTCGGCGGTCGAGGGCGTGCCCATGACGGGCGTGTCGTCGATCTTCCAGTCGCCGGTGTGGAAGACGCGGCCATAGGGCGTATCGATCAGGACGGCGTTGCCCTCAGGGATCGAGTGGGCGAGCGGAACGTAGCGGATGCCGAACGGGCCGAGCTCGAAACCCTCCTCTTCCCGCACCACGTTCAGCTCGACGCGGTCGGCGATGCCCTCTTCGTCCAGCTTGCCGTGGATCAGCCCCGCGGTGAACGGGGTGGCGTAGAGCGGCACGCCGAGATCGCCGGCGAGATAGGGCAGCGCGCCGATATGATCCTCGTGGCCGTGAGTCAGCACGATCCCGAGCAGGTCGTCCAACCGCTCCTCGATGAACTGGAGATCGGGCAGGATCAGGTCGATGCCGGGATAGTCGGGGTTGCCGAAGATCACCCCGCAATCGACCATGATCCACTTGCCGCGGCAGCCATAGAGATTGACGTTCATGCCGATCTCGCCGGAGCCGCCGAGCGCGAGGAAGAGAAGTTCGTTGCCGGGTGTCATTGGGTCTTTCGTCATCCAAACTGCCGGCGCGTGCCGCACGGGCACCGCCATCCGTTGCTTATCCGTCATCCCGGCCTTGTGCCGGGGTCCACCGGGAGGCCAGCGATGCGCAAGAGGCTATGGGTCCGCGCGTAAGGACAAGTGGACCCCGGCACAAGGCCGGGGTGACGATTGTGGAGCGGTGAGAAGGCTAGGCGCGCTGCCGCTCCCACAGGATCGCGAGACCCTGAATGGTCAGATCGGGCTCGATCACGTCGAAGGCGTCCGTTTGCTTCTCGAACAGCACCGCGAGGCCGCCGGTGGCGATGACCTTTACCGGGCGGCCGATTTGCGCCTTTACGCGGGCGAGCAGCCCCTCGATCATCGCGATATAACCCCAATAGATGCCGATATGCATCTGGTCGGCGGTGTTGAGACCGATGACGCTGGTGGTCTTCGGCGCCTCGATCGCGACGCGCGGGAGCTTGGCCGCGGCGCTGACCAGCGCGTCGAGCGAGAGGTTGATGCCCGGGGCGATGATGCCGCCCTTGTACGCGCCCTCATAATCCGCGACCTCGAACGTCGTCGCGGTACCGAAATCGATGACGATCAGGTCGCCGGGGTGCTTGTCGTGCGCGGCGATGATGTTGAGCGCGCGGTCGGCGCCCATGCTCTGCGGCTCCTCGACATCGAGGCGGATCGGCCAGCCATCCTTGCCCGCGATCACCGCGTCGGTCTTGAAATATTTGCTCGCCAGCACCTGGAGGTTGTGGAGCGCGCGCGGGACAACGGTGCCGACGATCACGCCGGTCACGTCACTGCGATCGAACCCCTCGAGCGCGAGAAGCTGGCTGAGCCACACGGCATATTCGTCGGCGGTGCGGCGCGGATCGGTGGCGATGCGCCAACGGGCCTTGATCTCGCGGCCTTCCAGCAGCGCGAAGACGACATTGGTGTTGCCGGCGTCGATGGCGAGCAGCATCCGGGAACCCCCTTAAATCAGGAACACGTCGCCAGCGTGAATGACACGCCGTTCGCCCGAGGCCAAGCGCAGGATGAGCGCGCCGTCGCCGGTAAGCCCATCGAACAGCCCGTCGATCGCCTCGCCATCGGGCAGACGCGCGGTGAGTGCGGTGCCCGGGGCATGGGCGCGATCGAGCCAGCGCAGGCGGAGCGGATCGAGTCCCTCCTGCCGCCAGCGCGACAGCCAGCGCGCGAAACTCTCGACGAGGACCTCGAGGAAGGTGGCGGGATCGACCGGAGCGCCTTGCGCGGCGAGGCTGGTGGTGGGGCGATCGGGCAGATCGGGATGATGCGCCAGGTTGACGCCGATGCCGATGACGATCGCATCGCCGGTCCGCTCGAGCAGGATGCCCGAGAGCTTGGCGCCCGCAATCAGCAGGTCGTTGGGCCATTTGATCGTCGCGCCTACGGGCAGGAACACGCGGACGGCCTCTTCCAGCGCGACCGCGGCGACCAAGGCGAGCGTGGCAGCGGGCGGGTCGGCGGGGCGAAGGCGGATCAGCGTGCTGGCGTAAAGATTGCCGGCGGGGGACTCCCATGGCCGCCCCTGACGCCCCTTGCCGCCGGTCTGGCGTTCGGCACGGAGCCAGCTGCCCTCACCCGCGCCCGCCGAAGCGAGCGCGAGCATGTCGGCATTGGTCGAGCCGGTCGTTTCGACCGTGCGGATGAGACCCGTCATGTGCATCGGAAGAGCGGCACCGGCCCGCTCCCCCACCCGGCCACCCATGCAGAATACGTTGTGGGTGGCCGGGTGGAGGAGCGGGCCGGTGCCGTCAACCCGATCAAAAAAGCGTCTTTGCCGCAGCCAGCGACCAGGCGCCGATCGCCGGGATCAGCAGATAGCCGAACGGCGAGACGAACAGCGCGGCGGCGGCGATCAGGCCGCCCTCGACCGGGTTGGTCTCACGACCATATTCCGGCGCGGGCTCGTCGAAGTACATCGTCTTGACGATCTTGAGGTAATAATAGGCGCCGATCACCGAGGCCGCGATGCCGAACACCGCGAGCGGGAACAGCCCGGCACGCGTCGCCGCTTCGAACACCGCGAACTTGGCCCAGAAGCCGAACAGCGGCGGGATGCCCGCAAGGCTGAACATGAAGATCGCCAGTGCTGCCGCGAGCGCCGGACGTGTACGCGACAGACCCGACAGGCTGGCGATGCTCTCGACCGGCTTGCCGTCGGCGTCGCGCATCTGGAGCACGACGAGGAAGCTGCCCAGCGTCATCACCACATAGATGCTGAGATAGGTCAGCACGCCGGCCACGCCCTCGGCGGTGCCGGCGGCAAGGCCGACAAGCGCGAAACCGATATTGTTGATCGACGAATAGGCGAGCAGTCGCTTGATGTTGGTCTGGCCGATCGCGGCGACGGCGCCGAGCACGATCGAGGCGAGCGAAGCGACGATGACGATCTGGCGCCAGTCGCTGGTCACGGGACCCATCGCGTCGATCGCAACGCGGACGGCAAGCGCCACCGCGGCGACCTTTGGCGCCGAGGCGAAGAAAGTGGTCACCGGGGTCGGTGCGCCTTCGTACACGTCCGGGGTCCACATATGGAACGGGACCGCCGACATCTTGAAGGCGAAGCCCGCGAACATGAAGACCAGGCCGAACAGCAGGCCGAGCTTGGCAGCGCCCTCGGCCCCCGCATAGGCGGTGGCGATATCACCGAAGATGGTGGTGCCGCTGAAGCCATAGACCAGGCTGATGCCGTAAAGCAGGATTCCGCTCGCGAGCGAGCCGAGGATGAAATATTTGAGGCCCGCTTCGGCCGAACGCACGTCGCGGCGCATGAAGCTGGCGAGGACGTAGGAGGCGAGGCTGTTGAGCTCGAGCCCGACATAGAGCGTCAGCAGATCGTTGGCCGAAACCATCATGCCCATGCCCGCGGTCGCGAACAGGATCAGGATGGGATATTCGGGACGCAGATCCTCACCCGAGGTGCGCGCAAAGAAGCGCGGCGCGATGATGATCGAGATCGCCGCGGCGAAGAAGATCAGCACCTTGGCATAGGCGCCGAACAGATCGGCATTGTAGAGCTTGTCGAAGGCGAGGCCGCCCGAGGAGGCCGGACCGGTGAGCGCGACGCCGGCGCCGATCAGCACCAGCACCGCGACCCAGCTGACCAGACGCGACACCGCCTGACCGCCCCATGCGGCGATCATCAGCAGCGCGAGACCACCGACCGAGAGAACGATCTCGGGCAGGACCATCGAGAGTTGTGCGGCGTAATCCATCAGTGCGCCGCCCCCTTGGCAGCTTCGCCGTGTCCGGCGGATTTGTGTTCAGCAGCGTGCGCAGCAGCCGGGTTGCCCGGCGTCGGCAGGCTGTCGCCCGCCGGCTTGGCGCGATCGATCCGCTCCAGCAGCGTTGCGACGTCGTTGCGCATCGGCGCGAGGAAGCTTTCGGGATAGACGCCCATCCACAGCACCACCGCGGCGAGCGGGGCGAGCAATGCCATCTCGCGCTTGTTGAGATCGGGCATCGCCTTGACGTCGTCCTTGACCAGATCGCCGAACACGACGCGCCGGTAGAGGTAGAGCATGTAGGCGGCGCCGAGGATGATGCCGGTGGTGGCGATCAGCGTGACCAGCGTCGACACCTGATAGGCGCCCATCAGCGCCAGCAGTTCGCCGACGAAGTTGCTGGTGCCCGGCAGGCCGACCGACGCCATGGTGAACAGCATGAACAGCACGGCATATTTCGGCATGTTGATCGCGAGGCCGCCGTAACGGTCGATCTCACGCGTGTGCAGGCGATCATAGATCACGCCGACGCACAGGAAGAGCGCGCCCGACACCAGGCCGTGGCCCAGCATCACCATCATCGCGCCCTCGATCCCCTGACGGTTGAAGGTGAACAGGCCGATCGTGACGATCGCCATGTGCGCGACCGACGAATAGGCGATCAGCTTCTTCATGTCGTTCTGGACGAGCGCGATCAGCGAGGTGACCACGACCGCGACGCACGACAGGCCGAAGACCAGCCAGATGAGCTGCGCCGAAGCCTCCGGGAACATCGGCAGGCTGAAGCGCAGGAAGCCGTAGCCGCCGAGCTTCAACAGCACGCCCGCCAGGATCACCGAACCCGCGGTCGGCGCCTGAACGTGCGCGTCGGGAAGCCAGGTGTGGACCGGCCACATCGGCATCTTGACCGCGAACGAGGCGAAGAAGGCGAGCCACAGCCATGTCTGGACATGCGCCGGGAAGTCGTACGCCATCAGATCGGGGATGTAGGTCGTGCCCGCGGTGATGGTCATGTACATCATCGCGATCAGCATCAGCACCGAGCCGAGCAGCGTGTAGAGGAAGAATTTGTACGACGCGTAGATGCGGTTCGCCCCGCCCCAGATGCCGATGATCAGGAACATCGGGATCAGGCCGGCTTCGAAGAAGATATAGAAGAGGAAGATGTCCTGCGCCGCGAAGGTGCCGATCATCAGCACTTCGGTGATCAGGAACGCCGCCATATACTCCTGGACCCGTGTCGTGATCGCTTCCCAGCTCGCCCCGATGCAGATCGGCATGAGGAAGACCGAGAGCAGGATCAGCAGCAGCGCGAAGCCGTCGATACCCAGCGCCCAGGCGAAACGCCCGAAGATCGGGGTGTATTCGACGAACTGCCACTGAGCGCCGCCAATCTCGAAATTGGCCCAGAGCACGCCGCCGAGCGCGAGATCGATCAGCGTCGCGCCAAGCGCGATCCAGCGCGCCTGATTGGCATTGACGAACAGGCAGATCAGCGCCGCGGCGAGCGGCACGATGAGCATGAGGGAGAGAATGCCGCTCATCGCGTGAACACCCAGGAAACGGCGAGCGTCAGGCCGATCAGCATGACGAACGCATAGCTATAGACGTAGCCCGACTGGAGCTTGCCGGTGAGGATGCTGCCGAACTTGACGACAGCCGCCGAGCCGTTCGGACCGAAGCGGTCGATCGTCCCCTCGTCGCCCTTCTTCCAGAAGATGCGGCCGAACCAGAAAGCGGGCTTCACGAAGAGCACGTTATAGAGCTCGTCGAAATACCATTTGTTGAGCAGGAACTTGTAGAGCAGCCCGAAGGTCGCGGTGAAGCGCGCAGGGATGCTGGGCGACTTAATGTACGCCACCCACGCCCCGAACAGACCGAGCAGCATCACGATCGTTGCCGACAGCTTCACCCATAGCGGCACTTCGTGCATCGCGTGTGCGAGATGCTCGTCGAACGCGACGGCGCCCTTCCAGAAGATCTCGCCAGCCTCGGGCTGGATGAAGAACTTGTTGAAGGCGAAGCCGGCGAACACCGCGCCGACCGACAGGACCAGCAGCGGGACCAGCATCGGCAGCGGGCTTTCGTGCGGCTTGTAGCCGCCCGTGCCGTCGCCGTGATCCGCATGCGCATGATGATCGTCATGGGCATGCGCGTGATCGTCATGACCATGCGAGTCATGCCCATGCGAATCGTGAATCGCGTGCTGGATATGCTCGGACTGGGTCCAGCGCGGCTTGCCCCAGAAGGTGAGGAACATCAGGCGCCAGCTGTAGAAGCTGGTGAGCAGCGCAGCGAACACGCCGACCCAGAAGGCACCCTGCCCGCCCCCGCCGGCGGCATAGGCCGCCTCGAGGATCGCGTCCTTCGAGTGGAAGCCGGCGAAGCCCGCATGCAGCCAGTAGATGCCGACGCCGGTGATCGCGAGCGTGCCCGCCATCATCGTCCAGAAGGTGACCGGGATATGTTTCCGCAGGCCGCCATAATAGCGCATGTCCTGCTCGTGGTGCATCGCGTGGATCACCGAGCCGGCACCCAGGAACAGCAGCGCCTTGAAGAAGGCGTGGGTGAACAGGTGGAACATCGCCGCGCCGTACATGCCGACGCCTGCGGCGAAGAACATGTAGCCGAGCTGCGAACAGGTCGAATAGGCGATGACGCGCTTGATGTCGGTCTGGGTCGTGCCCACCGTCGCGGCGAACAGGCAGGTCGCGGCACCGATGAAGGTGACGAAGCCTAGGGCCACCGGCGACTGTTCGAACAGTGGCGACAGGCGGCAGACCATGAACACGCCCGCGGTGACCATCGTCGCCGCGTGGATCAGCGCCGACACCGGGGTCGGGCCTTCCATCGCGTCGGGCAACCAGGTGTGCAGGCCGAGCTGCGCCGACTTCCCCATCGCGCCGATGAACAGCAGCAGGCAAAGCACGGTCAGCGTATCGAAGCGATAGCCGAGGAAGCCGATCGTGCTGCCGGCATGGCTGGGCGCGGCGGCGAGGATCTCGGGGATCGAGATCGTGCCGAACACCAGGAACACGCCGAAGATGCCGAGCATGAAGCCGAGATCGCCGACGCGGTTGACGACGAACGCCTTGATCGCGGCGGCATTGGCCGACGGCTTCTTGAACCAGAAGCCGATCAGCAGATAGCTCGCCAGACCGACGCCTTCCCAGCCGAAGAACATCTGAAGCAGATTGTCCGCGGTCACGAGCATCAGCATCGCGAAGGTGAAGAGCGAAAGGTAGGCGAAGAAGCGCGGCTGATCCGGGTCCTCTTCCATGTACGACCAGCTGTAGAGGTGGACCAGCGCCGAGACGCTCGTCACCACCACCAGCATCACCGCCGTCAGGCTGTCGACGCGCAACGCCCAGTCGACGTTGAGGCTACCCGAGTGCATCCAGGTCAGCACCTGGACCACCTGCGGCTCGGCCGTACCGCTGAGATAGGGGATGAAGGTCATCCAGCTCAGGATCGCGGCGACGAACAGGCCGCCGGTGGTGACGAGCTTCGGGAATGCCGTACCGAACGCGCGGTTGCTGAAACCAGCGACGATCGCTGCCAGCAGCGGCAGGAAAACGATGAAATGGATCGAAGACATCAGCCCTTCATCCGATTGACGTCGTCGACCGAGATCGTGCCGCGGCCGCGGAAATAGATGACGAGGATGGCGAGCCCGATCGCGGCCTCACCCGCAGCGACGGTCAGTACGAACATCGCGAAGATCTGGCCGACCAGGTCGCCGAGATAGGACGAGAACGCCACCAGGTTGAGGTTTACCGAGAGCAGGATCAGCTCGATCGCCATCAGGATGACGATGAGGTTCTTGCGGTTCAGGAAGATGCCGAGCACCCCCATGGTGAACAGGATCGCGCTGACGACGAGGTAATGGGTCAGGCCGATCACAGCTCCACCCCCTGCCCGACGGGCTGATTGACCTTGCGGATGGCATCCTCCGAACGGCGATTGATCTGGCGCCAGACATTCTGCTTCATCACGCCGCCGCGCTGGCGGTGGGTGAGGACGATCGCACCGATCATCGCGACGAGCAGGACGAAGCCGGCGGCCTCGAACACATAGAGATAACGGCTGTAGAGCAGCAGCCCCATCGCCTTGATGTTGGAAACCTGGCCCAGCGCAGTGCCTGCGTCGGTCGGTGCGATACGGTTGGCGAGATCGACGCCGCCCGCGCTCCACGCGCCGACGCCGATGATGACTTCAGCGAGCAGGACGACCGCGAGCGCAAGGCCGAACATCGCGTAGCGGACGAAGCCCGCACGCAGCTCGGCAAAGTCGATGTCGAGCATCATCACGACGAACAGGAACAGCACCGCGACCGCGCCGACATAGACGATGACGAGCAGCATCGCGATGAACTCGGCACCGGCAATGACCATCAGGCCCGCGGCGTTGAAGAAGGCGAGGATCAGCCACAGCACCGAATGGACCGGGTTGCGCGAGCTGATCGTCATCGCGGCGGACAGAATGACCACCGCGGCGAACATGTAGAAGGCGATTGCTTGGATCACGGAATCATGTGCCCCTTTGGTGCGCGCGCTTACCGGTACGGTGCATCGGCGGCAAGGTTCGCGGCGATCGCGCGCTCCCAGCGGTCGCCATTCTCGAGCAGCTTTTCCTTGTGGTAGATCAGCTCCTCACGGGTTTCGGTCGCGAACTCGAAATTCGGTCCCTCGACGATGGCATCGACCGGGCAGGCCTCCTGGCACAGGCCGCAATAGATGCACTTGGTCATGTCGATGTCGTAGCGCGTGGTGCGGCGGCTGCCGTCCTCACGCGGTTCGGCCTCGATCGTGATCGCCAGCGCCGGGCAGATCGCCTCGCACAG
Source organism: Sphingomonas koreensis (assembly GCF_002797435.1). NCBI lineage: Bacteria > Pseudomonadati > Pseudomonadota > Alphaproteobacteria > Sphingomonadales > Sphingomonadaceae > Sphingomonas > Sphingomonas koreensis. Next base: position 739,853 of record NZ_PGEN01000001.1, read on the forward strand.
CTTGCACGCGATGCAGCGCTCCTCGCCATTTGGATAACGGCGCAGCGCATGCTCACCGCGGAAGCGGGGCGAGATCGGGTTCTTCTCGTACGGATAGTTGATCGTCGCCTTGGGCTTGAAGAAATACTTCAAGGTGAGGGCATGCGCCTTCACGAACTCCCACAGGGTGAACGAACGGACGAGTTGGGCGACGCTCATGCGGGGACTCCAACGCGGGTAAGCATGAGATACCCGGAAACGAGGAACACGAAGATCAGCGACAGCGGCAGGAAGATCTTCCAGCCCAGGCGCATCAGCTGGTCGTAGCGGAAGCGCGGGACGGTGGCCTTCACCCAGCTGAAGCAGAAGAAGAAGAACAGGATCTTGGCGAACAGCCAGATGATGCCCGGCACCATGTACAGCGGTGCCCAGTCGATCGGAGGCAGATAGCCGCCCCAGAACAGCACCGCGTTGAGCGTGCACATCAGGATGACGTTGGCGTACTCGCCCAGCCAATAGAGCGCGAAGGCCATCGACGAATATTCGGTCTGGTAGCCCGCGACGAGTTCCGATTCCGCCTCGGTCAGGTCGAACGGGGCGCGGCCGGTCTCGGCCAATGCCGAGATGAAGAACACCACCGCCATCGGGAACAGCAGCGGGTTGAAGCCGAAGCCATTGAGCAGGCCGAGGACATGGCCCTGCTGCGCATCGACGATGCCCGACAGGTTGAAGGTGCCGGCCCACAGCACCACCGCGATCAGCACGAAGCCGATCGAGACTTCGTAGCTGACCATCTGCGCCGCGGCGCGGATGGCCGAGTAGAAGGGGTATTTCGAGTTGGACGCCCAGCCCGCGAGGATGATGCCGTAGACGCCGAGCGACGAGGCGGCGAGGATGTAGAGCAGGCCGACATTGATGTTCGACAGCACCACGCCCGCCTGGAACGGCACCACCGCCCACACGATCAGCGCGACGGTGAAGGTGATGATCGGCGCGAGGAGGAACAGGCCCTTGTTCGCGCTCGACGGGATGATGGTTTCCTGAAGGAAAACCTTGAGCCCGTCGGCGAAGGACTGGAGCAGGCCGAGCGGGCCGACGACGTTGGGACCGCGGCGCAGCGCGATCGCCGCCCAGATCTTGCGGTCGGCATAGATGATCATCGCCACCGCCAGCATCAGCGGCAGCGCGATCAGCAGGATGCCCGCGATCGTCGCGACGAACCACGCCCATTCGAAGGGCAGGCCGAAAATGTTCTGGAAGAAAGCGGTCACTCTGCGGCCTCCGCGAAGTCCTGGCCGTGGATCAGTTCGGCCGAGCAACGCTGCATCGTCGGCGAGGCGCGGCAGATGGCGTTGGTAAGGTAGAAGTCGGCGATCGGGTACGCCACTTCGCCCGAGCCGTTGGCGTCGAGCGCCGGCGGGTTCCAGTCGAAGCTGGCAAGCCCCTCTTCACCCAGCGCAGGGGTATCGGCGGCCATCGCGGCGCGGAGCTGCTCGAACGTATCGAACGGCAGCGTCTTGCCGAGCTTTTCCGAGAGCGCGCGCAGGATCGTCCAGTCCTCACGGGCGTCGCCCGGCGCGAACACGGCCTTGTCGCCGCGCTGCACGCGCCCCTCGAGATTGACGTAGGTTCCGGCCTTTTCGGCATAGGTGGCGCCGGGCAGGATAACGTCGGCGGCGTGCGCGCCCTTGTCGCCGTGATGGCCGATATAGACGTTGAAGCTGTTGGCGAACTTCGAGAAATCGACCTCGTCGGCGCCGAGGAAGAAGGTGAGCTTCGGCTCCGCCGCGACGATGTCGGCGATACCGCCGGGCATCGCAAAGCCGAGCATCAGGCCGCCCATGCGGCTCGCCGCCATGTGCAGCACGTTGAAGCCGTTCCAGCCTTCACGGACGAGGTTGAGCTTCTTGGCGAGCGCGAGCGCCGCGCCATGGCCGTTCTTGAGTGCGGCGCCGCCAAGGATGATCATCGGGCGCTGAGCGTCCTTGAACGCGTCGGCCGCGGCCTTGGGCAGCTTGCCGAGCAGCGACAGGTCGTTGCCGAGCCATTCGACCTTGTAGGTGAGGTCGGTTTCGGGGCCGATCGCGAAGACCTTGGCGCCCTTCTTGATCGCCTTGCGCACGCGGGTGTTCACCAGCGGCGCTTCCCAGCGCAGATTGGTGCCGACGAGCAGGACGACGTCCGCCTCCTCGACCCCTGCGATGGTGGTGTTGAAGTTGACCGCGGCCATATTGCTGGCGTCATATGCCATGCCGGTCTGGCGGCCTTCGAGAAGGTCCGAGGCGAACGACTTGACCAGCGCCTTGGCGGCGAAGATCGTCTCGCAATCGAGCAGGTCGCCATGGATCGCGGCGACCTTGTCCCCTGCCCCGGCTGCGGCGACCGCGATCGCCGAGAAGGCTTCGTCCCAGCTCGCTTCGACCAGCTTGCCGTCACGGCGGACATAGGGCTTGTCGAGGCGGCGGAAGCTCAAGCCATCGACATGGTGGCGCGTCTTGTCGTGCGCCCACTCCTCGTTCACGTCTTCGTTGATCCGCGGCAGCGCGCGCAGCACGCCGCGGCCGCGGCTGTCGATGCGGATGTTGGTGCCGACCGCGTCCATCACGTCGATCGCGAGGGTCTTTTTGAGCTCCCACGGCCGCGCCTCGAAGGCATAGGGCTTGGAGGTCAGCGCACCCACCGGGCAGAGGTCGACGACGTTGCCCGACAGCTCCGAGGTGACCGCCTTTTCGAGGTACGACGTGATCTGCATGTTCTCGCCGCGATAGATCGCGCCGATCTCTTCCACGCCCGCCACTTCCTCGGCGAAGCGCACGCAGCGGGTGCACTGGATGCAGCGGGTCATCACCGTCTTGACGATGGGACCCATATACTTTTCGGTCACCGCGCGCTTGTTCTCAGTGTAGCGGCTGTGGCCACGCCCGTAGGCGATCGACTGGTCCTGCAGGTCGCACTCGCCGCCCTGATCGCAGATCGGGCAATCGAGCGGATGGTTGATCAGCAGGAACTCCATCACGCCCTCGCGCGCGGCCTTCACCATCGCGCTGTCGGTGCGGATTTCCTGATTGTCGGCGGCGGGAAGCGCGCACGACGCCTGGGGCTTGGGCGGCCCCGGCTTCACCTCGACCAGGCACATGCGGCAATTGCCGGCAATGCTCAGCCGCTCATGATAGCAGAAACGCGGGATTTCCTTGCCGGCAGCCTCGCACGCCTGCAACACTGTGGCGCCTGCGGGGACTTCGACTGCGATCCCGTCTACGGTAACCTTGGGCATTACTCTGCTGCCTCTTGCATCGTGCTCAGCCCGCCACCCTGCTTCTCGAGGATGCGGCGCTCCATCTCGGGCCGGAAGTGCTTGATCAGCCCCTGGATCGGCCATGCTGCCGCGTCGCCGAGCGCGCAGATGGTGTGGCCTTCGACCTGCTTGGTGACGTTGAACAGCGTATCGATCTCGCTGATGTCGGCGTCGCCGGTGCGCAGCCGCTCCATCACGCGCCACATCCAGCCGGTGCCCTCACGGCACGGCGTGCACTGGCCGCAGCTCTCATGCTTGTAGAAGTAGGAGATGCGGCTGATCGCCTTCACGATGTCGGTGGACTTGTCCATCACGATCACCGCCGCGGTGCCGAGGCCCGAGCCGACCGCCTTGAGGCCGTCGAAATCCATCGGCGCGTCCATGATCTGCGCCGCCGGAACCAGCGGTACCGATGAGCCGCCGGGAATCACCGCGAGGAGATTGTCCCAGCCGCCGCGGATGCCGCCGCAATGCTTCTCGATCAGCTCGCGGAACGGGATGCTCATCGCTTCCTCGACCACGCAGGGCTTTTCGACATGGCCGCTGATCTGGAACAGCTTGGTGCCGCGGTTATTCTCGTTGCCGAAGCTGGCGAACCATTCGGGCGAGCGGCGCAGGATCGTCGGCGCGACCGCGATCGATTCGACGTTGTTGACCGTGGTCGGGCAACCATAGAGGCCAGCGCCCGCCGGGAACGGGGGCTTGAGGCGCGGCTGGCCCTTCTTGCCTTCCAGGCTCTCGATCATCGCGGTCTCTTCGCCGCAGATATACGCGCCCGCGCCGCGATGGCAGAAGACGTCGAAGTCATAGCCCGAGCCGCAGGCATTCTTGCCCAGCAGGCCGGCGGCATAGGCTTCCTCGATCGCCGCGAACAGCGTCTGCGCCTCGCGGATATATTCGCCGCGGATGTAGATATACGCGGCGCGCGCGCGCATCGCGAAGCCCGCGACCAGCGCGCCTTCGAGCAGCAGATGCGGGTCGTGGCGGATGATCTCGCGATCCTTGCACGACCCCGGCTCGGACTCGTCGGCGTTGATGACGAGGAAGCTGGGGCGTTCGGGCGTCGGGTTCTTGGGCATGAAGGACCATTTCATGCCGGTGGGGAAGCCCGCGCCGCCGCGGCCGCGCAGGCCCGACGCCTTGATCTTCTCGATGATCGTATCGGGACCGAGTTCGAGCAGCTTCTTGGTATTGTCCCACGCGCCACGCTTGATGGCGGCATCGAGGGTCCACGGCTGATAGCCGTAGAGATTGGTGAAGATGCGATCCTTGTCAGCGAGCACTTACTTCGGGCCCCCGATACGCTTGTTGTCCTGAACCGCGAGGTACACGGCCACGCCGACGCCGATCAGCAGCAGCGGAATGAAGAGCTTGACGGCGAGCTTCAGCACCCAGCCGAGCACGACGATACCGCCGATGATCGCGAGGATCGTGATGAGCGTGTTCTTGTTCATGCCTTATGCTCCCGGACCAGAGGCGCCGGACTTGCCCGACGGAAGGAGGCGAAGCGCGCCGAACAGGACGGCGAGGATCAGCCAGACGATCCAGTTCCCGCCCTGCAGGAATTTGAGGGCCGCCAGCATCAGGAAGATGATGGCGATGACCGGCAGGCTCTTCTTGACCGGATCCGGCATCACCACTCCCCTCGATAGTCGTGGTTGGCCTTGACCATTTCCTTGAGGGTGGTCGGCCCGCCGACCGGCTCGACGGTGTGGCGGCCCGGCTCCTGCGTGCCCGTCTTGGGCTGCTGTCCGCTGGCCAGCGCGTCGAGGATCGCGACGGTGCGGTCGTAATCCAGATCCTCGTAATTGTCGTCGTTGATCTGGACCATCGGCGCCGACGCGCAATTGCCCATGCACTCGACCTCGGTCAGCGTGAACAGGCCGTCGGGCGTGGTCTTGCCCTTGGCCATGCCGCGGTTCTTGCACGCGGCGAAGACATCGTCCGACCCGCGCAGCCAGCATGGCGTCGTGCCGCACACCTGGACATGGTACTTACCGACCGGGTGCAGATTGAACATGGTGTAGAAGGTCGCGACCTCCAGCACGCGGATCACCGCAAGGTCGAGCTCCTTCGCGACGAACTCGATCACCGGGATCGGCAGCCACCCCTGCGTATCCGTCTCCGCCCCGACCTGACGCTGGGCGAGGTCGAGATAGGGGATGGTGCAGCTCTGCTGCCGCCCCTCTGGATAGCGCGCGCGGATGGTCTTCGCCTTCTCGGCGTTTTCCGCGGTCCACGCGAAGCTACCCCAGCGTGCGCGGAGTTCCGGCGTGTCTTCGATTGCGTTTGCGTCGGCCATTAGCGGATGAACTCCACGCGGCTCACTCTGTCGCCGCTGAAGGTGTAGATGGACATGACCTCGAACTGCTCGCCATCAGGCGCGCGCGAGACCGTTTCGTGGAGCAGCACCGTCTCGCCCAGCTCATAGCTGGCGAGGATCTCGGCGCGGTTCTGCGGGAACTGGGCGAACATCGCCTTGAGGCCCGAGCGGACGCCTTCCTTCCCTTCACGCAGCACCGCACCGCGATAGCCCGCTTCACAGGCATCGTCGGTCATCAGCGCGACATAGGCGTCGGCGTCCTGCGCGTTGTAATGCGCGATCATTTCGTGCGCGGTGGCGATGCGGGTGCTCACGGGGGCATCTTGGAGAGTGAGAGAGTCAGCCATTCGCGCCGCCAGCAGCTTTGTCGTTGGCACACTGAGCGACTACCGCGACACTGACCGTCAGTAGAAACATCACAAGAAATGGTGCCCCGACCACCCAAGACAACCAATTCCGATGCGGTGCAAGAACGTCGGCTGCAGCGAATGCGCCAACTCCAGCGAGCATCCACAAGCCGCCGTGATCGCGAACAACCGTCACGCCAGCCATCGGCCCAAGCGTCGCGTGGAGATGCCTCACGCGCCGAGCCACGTAATGCAGGTAGCGCCTCACCGGTCGCACTCCCCGAACACGATATCCATCGCGCCCAGAATCGCGGTGATGTCCGCCAGCATGTGGCCGCGCGTCATGAAGTCCATTGCCTGGAGGTGGCTGAACGCGGTCGGGCGGATCTTGCAGCGGTACGGCTTGTTGGAGCCGTCGCTGACCATGTAGATGCCGAACTCGCCCTTGGGGCTTTCGGTCGCGACATAGACTTCGCCCGCGGGGACGTGGAAGCCCTCGGTGTAGAGCTTGAAGTGATGGATCAGCGCTTCCATCGACTGCTTCATCTCGGCGCGCTTGGGTGGCACCACCTTGCGGTCGAGCGACGCGATCGGGCCCGACGGCATCTCGTTCAGACACTGACGCATGATGCGCGCGGACTGATAGACTTCCTCGACGCGGACCATGAAGCGGTCGTAGCAGTCGCCGCGCGTGCCGACCGGGATTTCGAACTCCATGCGGTCGTACACGTCATAGGGCTGCGACTTGCGCAGATCCCAGGGCAGGCCGGCGCCGCGGATCATCGGGCCGGAGAAGCCCCATTTGATTGCGTCTTCGCGGCTGACGATGGCGATGTCGACATTGCGCTGCTTGAAGATGCGGTTTTCCGCGACCAGGCTGATCGCGTCGCCGAACAGCTTGGGCAAGCGGTTGTCGAGCCAGTCGCCGATATCGGTGAGCAGCTTCAGCGGCACGTCCTGATGGACGCCGCCGGGGCGCAGGTAATTGTGGTGCATGCGCGCACCGGACATGCGCTCGAAGAAGTTGAGGCAATCCTCGCGCAGCTCGAACATCCACAGGTTCGGCGTCATCGCGCCGACGTCCATCACATGGCTGCCGAGGTTCAGCATGTGATTGCAGATGCGGGTCAGCTCGGCGAAGAACACGCGCAGATACTGCGCGCGCACCGGCACTTCGAGGTCGAGCAGCTTCTCGACCGCAAGGACGAAGCTGTGCTCCATCGCCAGCGGCGAGCAATAGTCGAGGCGGTCCATATAGGGGAGCGCCTGGGTATAGGTCTTGTACTCGATCAGCTTTTCGGTGCCGCGGTGGAGCAGGCCGACATGCGGGTCGATCCGCTCGACGATCTCGCCGTCGAGCTCGGTGACGAGGCGGAGCACGCCGTGCGCCGCCGGGTGCTGCGGGCCGAAATTGATCGTGTAGTTGGCGATCTGGGTGTCGCCGACGGTGGGATCGCTGGCGTCGGTGACCCCCGCGATTTCGTCGAGATACTGGGCCATTACGCTTCACCCTCCCCCTTCTTGGCGCGCGGCTTGGCGGGCTTGCGGGGTTTCTTGACTACATCCGGATCGGCGGGCTTGGGGCCGGCCTCGGGCGAGGCCTTGCCGATGCCGGTATCCTTGGGACCGTCGCTGGTCTTGGGCTTGCGCACGCGCGCCTTGACCGGCTTGGCAGCGTCATCGGCCTTGACCACCTGATCGGCGGTAACGGGCGACGGCGCGCCCTTTGCCTCGGGAACCGCGGCGGGCCTGGCTTCCGGCGCCTTGGCGGGCGCGGGCGGGGCTGGTGCGGCGGCGGGCGGTGCTTGCGGCGCCTTCTCGTCGCCCGGCAGCACATATTGCGCGCCTTCCCACGGGCTCATGAAGTCGAAGTTGCGGAAATCCTGCGCGAGCTGGACCGGCTCGTACACCACGCGCTTCGCCTCTTCCGAATAGCGCAGCTCGACGAACCCGGAGAGCGGGAAGTCCTTGCGCTGCGGATGGCCGCGGAAGCCATAGTCGGTGAGGATCCGACGCAGGTCCTCGTTCCCTTCGAACAGCACGCCGTACATGTCGTACACCTCGCGCTCGAGCCAACCGGCGACCGGCCAGATCGAGGTGACCGACGGCACCGGCTGAACCTCGTCCGTCGTCACGCGGACGCGCAGGCGATGGTTCCGCGTGTAGCTGAGCAACATGTAGCAGACGTCGAACCGCTCGGCGCGAGCGGGGTAATCGACTCCGGCGATCTCCATCAGCGCCTGATATTGCAGGCCCGCGCCGTCGCGCAGCGCGATCATCGCATCGACAAGCGACTCGCGCTTCACGGTCAGGTTGACCTCGCCGACCAGATCGGTCGCCTCGATCAGCATGTCGCCGAGCGCGGCCTTCGCAGCCGCGATCACGCCGTCATTGGCGGCGTATTTCGGTGCCGGGGCCCTCACCGCGTCACCGTGCCCGAACGGCGGATCTTCCGCTGGAGCTGCATCACGCCATAGAGCAACGCCTCGGCGGTCGGCGGGCAGCCGGGGACGTAGATGTCGACCGGCACGATGCGGTCGCAGCCGCGAACGACGCTGTAGCTGTAATGGTAATAGCCGCCGCCATTGGCGCAGCTGCCCATCGAGATGACGTATTTCGGCTCCGACATCTGGTCATAGACGCGGCGCAGCGCCGGGGCCATCTTGTTGCAGAGCGTGCCCGCGACGATCATCACATCCGACTGGCGAGGCGAGGCGCGCGGGGCGGCGCCGAAGCGTTCCATGTCGTAGCGCGGCATGTTGACGTGGATCATCTCGACCGCGCAGCAGGCAAGACCGAAGGTCATCCACCACAGCGAGCCGGTGCGGGCCCACTGGAAAAGATCCTCGGTCGAGGTGACGAGGAAACCCTTGTCGTTGAGCTCGCCGTTGAGGTCGTTGAAGAACCCCTGATCCGGCTGGACCACGGAGCCGCCCGCAGGGGGCATGAGGATCGAAGAAGGCTGGTTCACTTGCGTCATTCCCAATCCAGCGCCCCGACCTTCCAGGCATAAGCCAGGCCGAGCGCCAGTTCGCCGATGAAGATCATCATGGAGATCCACGCCGCCCAGCCGAGGTCGAATACGCTGACCGCCCAGGGGTAGAGGAACGCCGCTTCGAGATCGAAGATGATGAAGAGGATCGCGACCAGGTAGAAGCGCACGTCGAACTGGCTGCGCGAATCCTCGAACGCGGGGAAGCCGCACTCATATTCGGTGAGCTTCTCAGGGGTCGGCTGGTGCGCCCCCGTGAAGCGCGCCGCGATCATCGGCAGGAACACGAAGGCGCTCGAAAGCACCAGGGCGACCCCCAGAAACAGGAGGATCGGCAGATATTGCGTCAGATCGACCAAGACGGCTCTCGCGGTTGCGGAATCTTCGGGCCGCTTTAGGCCGATGGTCTGGGGGCTTCAAGGGCGGAAACCCTTGAGAATCACTCGCAACTGGACGCGCACCCAAAGGGCGTGCATTATCTGAGCACGACAGTTCGCAACGAACCGTGGCGGGGGAGAAATCTCCCTTGCGGTCGATGGCAAGGCCCTGCCTTTCATGCCCTATCGCGGGTTTACCGAAGGGTTGCTCAATCCGGCCAAGGCGGACCTGCGCGCGATCCACGACAATGGCCGCGCCGACCACCCCCAACGCGAAGCCCCGCGCAGACGCGCGCGGCGGCAGCACGCCTGAAGCCAATGCCGCGGCGCGCGGATGCCTGGCCCGAGGCGATGGCGTTCCTGAAGGATGCGCTCAAGCCCTGAGGCGCGTCAGGGCAGATCGAAGGCGACCACCGTACCGGCGCCGCGAGGCGGTGCCTCTGGCTTGCTCGCTGCGGGCCAGCCAGCATCGGCGACGACGAGCAGGCGCTTGCCGTCGACCACAAGCTGAGTCGGATCCGCGAGCGGCGCGCCGCGATGGACCACCGTCACGTCGATCTTGATGCCGTCGATACGAAAGCGGATCAGCGATCCGGGGGTACTGCCGTTGTGGACGCCATAATAATCCTCACCGACGCGAACGAGCCCGTCGATCCCGCGCAGCGGCTTGCCATCGGCCATCGGCAACGGCAGCCGCACCTTGCTCGCGAGATCGACCACCGAGATGCCGCGGCCATAGTCGGCGACAACAAGATATTTGCCGTTCGACATCAGCGCCGAGCCCTGCGCCGAGCGGCCGGTGCCGGGCGCGATCAGCGGGTCGAGCGTCTTCGCGCCTCGGCGCAGGCGATAGACCGCACTGTTCTGGCTGTCGGAAACGAAGACGTCGCCACCGCCGACCGAGACGTCGTCGGGATGGAAACCCACCCCCGGCGACAGCTTCATCCTGAGCCGGCCGTTGCGATCGACCGCCACGAGTGCGCCGGAATCGCAGCGCGCGATCGCGGTCAGCCGCGGGCAATCGGTCGCGATCCAGAGCCAGTTTCGCGTGGCGTCCCAGGCCAGGCCCATCGGATGGAGCGTGCCCGCCGGCATCGCGAACCGGCCGACCTTGCCACCACGATGCGTGAGGATCGTGCGATCGACCACACTGGACAGCCAGATGGTGCTGCCATCGGTGGCGATCCCTTCGACCACCGCATGGTGCGCGGGGACCGAGACGATTGCCCTGGGCGCGTCCGCCGCGGCACCGAAAGCCAGCAGCAGCGCGCCCGCGCGGATCACCGCAGCGAGCTCGCCAGCAGCTTGTGGAGCTTCGAATGGAGCGCGTCGTTGGCGGCGAGCACCTGGCCCTTGGCGAAGGCGTTATCCTGTCCGCGATAGTCGGTGACGAAGCCGCCCGCTTCCTTGACGATGAGGATACCCGCAGCGACATCCCACGGCTTGAGCTCGCTTTCCCAGAAACCGTCGAAACGGCCCGCCGCGACCCAGGCGAGGTCGAGCGCCGCCGAGCCGAAGCGGCGGATGCCGGCGACTTCGGGCGCGATCGCACCGAAGATTCGGCTCCACTCGGCGAAATTGCCATGGCCCATGAAGGGAATGCCGGTGCCGATCAGCGAATCCGCCAGATCCTTGCGCGCCGACACGCGCAGCCGCTGGTCCTGAAGCCAGGCGCCGCGGCCCTTTTCGGCCCAGAAGCTCTCATCGGTGACCGGCTGGTAGATATAGCCATGGGTGATCTCCGGCTTGCCCTGCGCGCCGAACGGGTCCTCGACCGCGATCGACATGCAGAAATGCGGGATGCCGTGCAGGAAGTTGCTGGTGCCATCGAGCGGATCGATGATCCAGCGCGGCTTGTTCGGGTCGCCCTCGATCACGCCGCGCTCCTCGACCAGGAAGCCCCAGTCGGGCCGCGCACGCTGCAGTTCCTCGATCAGCGTGTCTTCGGCGCGCCTGTCGGCGATCGACACGAAGTCGGCCGGCCCCTTGCGGCTGACCTGGAGGTGCTGAACCTCGTTGAAGTCGCGCCGCAGCCGCGGCCCCGCCTTGCGCGCGGCGCGTTCCATGACGGTGATGAGGCCGGAATGCGAAACCATCAGACGGAGCCTTTACGTTCGATCACGAGGATACGGGCCTCGCCCCGGGGATGCGCGACATGCTCGTCGCCGACATCCGCGGCGAAGATGTCGCCGCTGTTCAACACTGCGCTGCGTTCCTCGCCCGCCACCCGGTATCGCATCTCCACGACACCATCGAGGACGAGGAACACTTCAGCGCCGTCATTCACATGCCATTGATAGGGCTGATCCGTCCAATGCAGGCGGACGCTGGCCCCTTCGATCTCGGCGATGTCGCGCGCGCCCCAGGCGCGGTCGGCGCGGAAGCTGCGCGCATCGCTGATGATCGTGGGCATGCGCCCTCAGTCCGCGCGGCGGACGTAGGTCTGCTCGTAGACATCGACGACGATGCGGGTGCCCGATGCGATGTGCGGCGGGACCATGATGCGCACGCCATTGTCGAGGATCGCGGGCTTGTAGCTCGAGGAGGCGGTCTGCCCCTTCACCACGGCATCCGCCTCGACGATCGTCGCTTCGATCGTGTCGGGAAGCTGGACGCTGATCGCCTCGTCCTCATACAGCTCCATCACCACGTCCATGCCGTCCTGAAGGAAGGCCGCGGCGTCGCCCAGCAGGTCGCGGGGCAGCGTGGTCTGGTCGTAGGTTTCCTTGTCCATGAAGACGAGCATGTCGCCCTCGGGATAAAGGAACTGGAAGTCCTTGGTGTCGAGCCGGATGCGCTCGACCGTCTCGGCCGAGCGGAACCGAACGTTGTTCTTGCGGCCGTCGCGCAGGTTCTTCATCTCGACCTGCATATAGGCGCCGCCCTTGCCGGGCTGCGTGTGCTGGATCTTGACCGCGCGCCAGATGCCGCCTTCATATTCGATGATGTTGCCGGGACGGATGTCCACGCCGCTGATCTTCATGGGGATCGCCCTATAGTGCTGAGAAAGACAGGTGGCGCGCCTTAGCGGGGAGACGGCCCGCCCGCAAGCAGCGGATAGGGATCGACCGGCGTTCCCTGCCACCACCCTTCCCCCGGCGCCATCCGGGCGACCGCGAAATGGAGGTGATAATTGCCTGCCCCGGCGTTGCCGGTATCGCCGACATAGGCCAGCATCTCGCCAGCCCGCACCACCTTGCCCTCCGCGATACCGGGCGCATAGCCGCGCAGATGAGCATAATAATATATCCAGCGCCCGTCCTCCGAACGCTGGTAAAGGGCGATCCCGCCCCCGCCTTTGGAGAAATAGAGCTTCTCGATCACGCCGCCGGCAGCGGCGATCACCGGCGTGCCCGGCGGCGCCATGACGTCAAGTCCCTGATGCCTGCGCCCGCCGCCGCGCGCTTCGCCCCAGCTGCTGCGCAGCCGGGCCGGATCCACCCCCTCGACCGGGACGATCAGCATCGGGGCATCTTCGTCCGCGACCGGCCGAGGCGATCGCTCGGGCTGCGGTTCGATCACGCGGATCGTGGCGGCAAGAAACGCGAGGGCGCCGGCAAGGCAGGCGAGCAGCGTCCAGCCGACGATGCGCGGGACGTTCATTCCTGGAAGATCACCGCCGTCCCCGGCTCGACCATCAGCGCGAGCCGCGCGGCGTCCCAGTTGGTCAAGCGGACGCAGCCATGGCTCTGCGTCCGGCCGATCAGGTGCGGCTCGGGCGTGCCGTGGATGCCGTAATGCGGCTTTGAAAGGTCGATCCACACCACGCCGACCGGGCTGTTGGGACCGGGCGGCAGCAGCACTTTAGGTTTCTTGTCGGAAACATCCCAGAACAGTTTGGGATTATAGTGAAAATCCGGATTGGTCGCGATGCCCAGCACCTTCCAGCTGCCGATCGGCAGCGGGTCGCGGGTGCTGCCGGTGGTCACACTGAACTGTGCCGCGAGCTTGCCCTGCCTGTCGAAGACGCGCAGCACCTTGTCCGACTTGTCGACCACGATCCGCCCCGCCTTGGGCTGGACCGCGCTGACATTGAGGTCGTTCAGCGTCTTGCGCCATTCGGGCTTGAAGTCGGCGGGATAGTCGCGCGAGGCGGGTACTGCATTGGGAACCTGAACCGGCACGCCGGGCGCGAGGCGCGTATCGGGGCTGTTGAGCTCGATCAGCACCTGCGGGGTGGTGTGGAACATCTCCGCCAGCTTCTCGATCGCCGAGCGGTATCCCATCGCCTGGAGCTTTGCCTGCGCCTGCGGGTCCCTGGGCCAGGGGCGGACAAACGGGCCCGCGAGCGAATCGGCGGTGAGGCGCAGGATGCGCGTCGGACGGATGGCGCGGTGCGGGTGCAGCGCCTGAAGCGTGCGCTGGTCCATCTTGCCGGTGACGGGAAGCTGGCGCGCGATCTGGAACCCGGTAAGCGCGGCGGTGAGCGACTGGCCCTCGCGCCCGTCGAGAATACCGGGCGAGAAGCCGAGCTGGTCGAGGATAACCTGGACATGCAGGATATCGCGATTGAGACCGGGCGCTTCTGCCCTGGCCGGCGGTTTCGCAGGCGCGGCCGACGGGACCTGGTTCTGCGCGAGCGCGATGCCGCTCCCGAGAATCGCCAGCCCTGCCCATCCTGCAAACACCCGATTCACGCAAGCCCTCCACATCGTTTTCAATGGGATAACGACGAAGCGCGCCTCGGGTTTCCCGTCAATAGCGATCCCGCAGCCGTTCGATCGCGGCGATCGGGTGCCCCTCCTCCTCGTCGCTGCACTCCGCTTCCAGCTCGGCGCGGATCGCTTCGATCTCGGTATCGCTGCGATGCTCGATGCCGATGAACTGGGTACGTGCGCTCTCCACCGCGCGGATCAACTCGTCGAGCTTGGCCTGCATCGCGGCGGCGTCGCGGTTCTGCGAATTCTGGATCAGGAAGACCATCAGGAAGGTGACGATGGTGGTCGTGGTGTTCACGATCAGCTGCCAAGTGTCCGAATAGTCGAACAACGGCCCGGTCGCGCCCCAGGCGACGATCAACAGCACCGCGACGATGAAGGCGATCGGCTGACCCGCGACCGCCGCGATGCGACCGGCTACGACGGTGAAGATACGATCGAGCATCTCGCCTCCCTGGTCTGGACTAAGCCCCGGTCAGAACCGCGTGGAAACGGCGGATCGCATCCGTCTCGTCCCCATTCCACACAGCGCCCGACACCGCCAGAAAATCTGCGCCCGCGGCAACCAGCGGCGCGGCGTTGTCCGGGGTGATCCCGCCAATCGCGACACAGGGGATCTCGAACACCGTCGTCCACCAGGACAGGATCGAAGGGTCCGGACGGTGGCTGGTGTCCTTGGTCGTGGTAGGATGGAAGGCGCCGAACGCGACATAGTCGGCCCCTGCCTCCCCCGCTTCCATCGCAAGGTGGCGGCTGTCGTGGCAGGTGACTCCGATCTGCGCCGACGGGCCAAGAATCGCGCGTGCCTCCCGCGGGTCGCCATCGCCCTGCCCCAGATGCACGCCGTCGGCGCCCAGGCGTTTGGCGAGGCTGATGCTGTCGTTGACGATGAACGCGACCTCCCGCTCGGCGCAGACGCGCAGCAGCGGCTCGGCCAGACGCGCGGCCTCGTGTTGATCGACGTCCTTGACCCGGAACTGGAAGGCCGCGACCGGCCCGGCATCGAGCGCGCGGGCGAGGCGGTCGGAAAAGCCGCCCGACACGTCGAGCGGCGAGATCAGATAGAGCTGGCAGGGCGGGCGCCTGTCGTCGCGCTGGAAGCGCTCCGCAAATTGAGGGTCGAGCGCCAGTTCGTCATCGGTGAAATCGGTCATCCGCGCCTTATAACCGCTCGCGCGCAGGACGCGAGGGCGCTTGCGCGACGGGCGCGAAGCGGCAGGATGGGCTACGAATCTTCCCCGGAGACCAGACCCATGCGCGCTGCCCTTGCCATCCTGTTGCTGCTGTCCGAAACCTCGACCATGGCGCAGGAAAATGCACGGCCACGGGCACGCGAGGCTGGGGTGAGCGTGGGCATCCTGGAGCCCGGACCGCTCAACGCGATCACCGACGTCGCCGGCGTCAAGGTGGGCCAGGTGACGCTGCCGCGCAGCCGCGAGGTCAATACCGGCGTCACCGCGGTGCTCCCGCACGGCGGCAACCTGTTTCAGGACAAGGTGCCTGCGGGGTTCGTCGCCTACAACGCCTTCGGCAAGTTCATGGGATCGACCCAGGTCGCCGAGCTGGGCGAGATCGAGACGCCGATCCTGCTCACCAACACGCTCAATGTCGCTGAAGCCGCGGCCGGCGTGATCGAATGGACGCTGACGCAGCCGGGGAATGGCGAGGTGCGATCAGTCAATGCCGTAGTCGGCGAGACCAATGACGGGTGGCTCAACGACATCCGCGCGCGCCGCGTGAGCATCGCCGATGCGCGCCGAGCGATCGAGATCGCCAAGGACGGCCCGGTCGCGGAGGGCGCGGTCGGAGCAGGAACCGGGACCGTCGCTTTCGGGTACAAGGCCGGGATCGGAACATCGTCGCGCAAGCTGCCCGCCTCGCTCGGCGGCTGGACCGTGGGCGTGCTGGTCCAGTCCAACTATGGCGGGGTGCTGACCATCGCGGGCGAGCCAGTGGGTGTGAAGCTGGGCCGCTACGACTATCGCCAGCAGGTCGAGGCGAAGAAGGCCGACGGATCGGTGGTGATCGTGATCGCGACCGATGCACCGCTGTCGGACCGCAATCTTCGCCGTATCGCCGAGCGCGCCTTTGCCGGGATCGCGCGGACAGGGTCGAGCTTCTCCAACGGATCGGGCGACTACGCCATCGCCTTCTCCACCAGCCCCGCCGTTCGCCGGACCGCAGGGCGGCGCGAGGGCATCGCACAGGTCGAGGACCTGGCAAACGACCGGGTCTCGCCGCTGTTCCAGGCGACGATCGAGGCGACCGAGGAAGCCGTGCTCAACTCGCTGTTCAAGGCCGAAACGGTGACCGGACACCGCGGCACGGCCGAGGCACTGCCGCTCGACAAGGTTCTGCCGTTGCTTAAACTGAAAACGACGAAATCTCGTTAACGGACTGATTTATCGAAAATATGTCCGCCGGGATCGAGGGTCACGAACGCCTGGAGCCGCCGATCGGCCAATGCGATCCCCGCCCTATTCCCCCTGCTCCCCTGACGCCATTCATGCGCGCGTCAGCCGGTTGCAGCTAGCCGGTCGTCATGTCATCCAGGATCGCCCTCGCCGCCCTCGCTTCCATCGCCCTTGCGGGCTGCACCGCTACCGCGGTCTCCCCCCAGCCGCCTTCGGGTCCGGCCCGGCTCGGGCAGACGGTGTTCGTCGATGGTCCGCACGTTACCCCGCTCAGGGTGATCGAGGACAGCCGCTGTCCGATGAACGCGCGCTGCGTCTGGGCCGGGCGATTGGTGCTGCGAGTCAAGGTGACGGGCGGCGCCTGGCAGCGCACCATCGACCTGACGATGGGCGAACCGGTGCAGGTAGCCGATGGCGGGCTGACGCTGGTTTCGGTGACGCCCGACAAACGGACCGACCTGGCGATCAAGCCGCGCGACTATCGCTTCGCCTTCACCTTCGAGGGCGGGTTCTGACCGGCACCAGGGTCAGACTTGATTTCCGCAGCGAATCCGGCCACTTGCCGCGCTCCTCGAACAGGAGATTGATGCGCAGAAGCTGAAAATCCGGCCGCATTGAAGCGGCGATTGCACGGTGCCTCCCGGCGCCGTGGCTGCGCATAGTCTGTTTTCAGGAAATCAACATGACATATTCGGATCTGACGATCCGCGGCTATCGCGCCGCGGATATGGAAGCCCTGTCGGCCATCTGGTTCGACGCGTCGCGGATCGCCCATCCGTTCATCGGCGAAGCGCGCTTGCGCGAGCAGCGCGTGCTGATCGAGACGATCTACCTTCCGCAGGCGGAGACGCTGGTCGCGGTCCATCGCGGCGAACCGGCGGGCTTCATCAGCCTGATGGACGATTTCGTCGGCGGCCTGTTCGTCTCTCCGCACCATCAGGGCGCGGGCATCGGGCGCACGCTGATCGAGCACGCGATCGAGTCGAGAGAGGAACTCCGGCTGGAGGTGTACACCGCCAATGCAGGCGCCTGCGCCTTCTACCGGTCACTCGGCTTCGTCGAAACCGGCCGCCGGCCACTCGACGATCAGGGGCTGCCGTTCGAGAACGCGCAGATGGCTCTGACACGCTGATCACCGGGCCGCACGGCCACCCGCGCGACGCCGGGCGTCGCGCGGGCTTGCCACACCACCGCAAGCGGCGTCAGGTGGTGACGGGCACCTTGACGGTGGATGCCGCGTGGATCTCGTCGATCGCGGCGCCGAGCGAAGCGTCGAATTCCGCGTCGGTCATGCCGTGGCGCAGATCCTCGAGCAGCGCGCGGCTGAAGCTCGCGATCATGCCGCGATTCTTCGCCAGTTCCGCGCACGCCTCGGGTCGCTTGAACCCGCCCGAGAGCGCGACGACGCGCAGCACGCGCGGATGATCGACCAGCGCGTCGAACAGGCCGGGCTGCGCCGGGATCGACAGCTTGAGCATCACCTTGTCGTCGCCGGTCATCGCGTCGAGGTGCTTGAGGATCTCGTCACGCAGGATCGCGTCGGCCTGCGCACGCTCGGGCGACTTGATGTTCACCTCGGGCTCGAGGATCGGCATGAGGCCGGCGGCGAGCACCTGACGGCCCACTTCGAACTGCTGTGCGACGATCGCGGCGATGCCCTGGGCGTTGGCAAGGTTGACGACCGAGCGCTCCTTGGTCCCGAACACCCCCAGCCCCTTGGCGCGGGCGAGCAGCGCATCGAGCTCGGGCATCGGCTTCATCAACTGGACGCCGTTTTCCTCAGCCTCCAGCCCCTTGTCGATCTTGATGAAGGGGACGACGCCGCGTTCGATCAGCGCCTGGGGAGTCGGCTCGCCATCGACCTGGCCGTCCATCGTGCGTTCGAACAGGATCGCGCCGATCACCTTGTCACCATTGAAGCTGGGCGAAGTGATGATGCGGCTGCGCATCGCGTGGATCAGGTCGAACATCTCCTCGTCGCCCGAATAGGCATCTTCCTCGATGCCATATCCCTTGAGCGCCTTGGGCGTCGAACCGCCGCTCTGGTCGAGCGCGGCGATAAAACCGTTTCCTTCCGCGATCTTCGCGGTCATCCCGGTGAAATTCATTGTGGCTAGTCTCCAGCTTTCGGCTTTTTTGGTGCCGCGACTTCGTTGAGTCGTTTGTAGCAACCCGGCCTATTGCAGTGCGGCACGCGGGTGAAAAGCCTGACAACGGTAGCCAGCGGAAGCGAGGCGGCTCCCAACCGATCGATCGGCGTGATCAGATCGGCTTCGGGCGAAGCGCGATCAGTATCCAGCGCTGGGCAAGACGCCCGGGATTGGTCACGCCATGCCGCACGAACGCCTAAAACAGGGTCATTTCGCCGGTTGCGGGCGCAACGGTCGTGACGGGTGATCCCGCGATGACGTCCAGCCCGTGCACCCCCGCAGCGACGGTCGCGATCCGGGGGTCCTCGATCATCAGCCCGCCCGCGCCGTCACCCGGATCGATGCAGCAGGCGGCAACCCAGAAATTCCCGGGCGACGTGACGAGCCGCTCGGTTTCGCCGGGAGCGATCGTTGCGACACGCGCTTCCGCCGTCCAGGTGAAACGCGGCGTCGCAGGCTGGCTGACATCAACGGAATAACGTTCCGCGAGGGCCAGCGCGGCGGCGGTCGCCGCGTCGACGTCAAACGCGGGAAGCGTCTGCGCGATCAGCGGGGTTTCGAAGAAATACTGGACAGCCGGCGCGGTCATGCGTCGCGCGCCAGAATATTGATCGCGATCGAAATGCGCGTCCCCTGCCCGGCATAGGGACGCACCGAATGCATCAGCCAGGACGGGAACATCACGACCAGCCCCGCGCGCGGGCGCATCCACACCTCCTGATTGTCGACCGACCCATCGTCGCGGCGATAACGCAAGTCTGGTGCGGCCATCCGCACCATTGGAAACCGCGGATCGAGGAACGACAGCTCGCCGCCCAGTAGCTTGTCGTGCGACCCGGCATAGCCGTCATCGACATAATAGACCATCGACCAGAAGCTGCCAGGGTGCGCGTGGGTCTGGTTCGCCGCGCCGCGCCTGGACACGTTCGCCCACATCTCCGCGATCCAGGCGATCTCGCGCGTACCGGCAAATGCGTCGACCGCGAATTCGCGCGCGCGCTCAAGGGCATGGTCTCGCAGCGCCAACGCCGCCTCACCGCCCCAGCGGTCAAGGTCGGTCCCTGATTGCCAGCCATGGAGATTGGATTTGCTGACGCCGCGATCCTGACCGCTGCGGGCGAGGATCGCAGCCTTGAGCGCGGCGTTCCATCGCGGCGCTTCCTGCCATATTTCAGCGATCACCGGCGTGGCAAACAGCGCGCGAACGCGCGGCTCACCTGCGCCGGAAACCGGATCAGCCATGCAGCGCAGCCACCCCGGGGAGCGCCTTGCCTTCCATCCATTCGAGGAAAGCGCCGCCCGCGGTGGAGACGAAGGTCATCTCGCTCGACACGCCGGCCTGGTTGAGCGCGGCGACGGTGTCGCCGCCACCCGCGACGGACACGAGCGAGCCTTCCTTGGTCAGCGCCGCAACCGTGTGGGCGAGTGCCATCGTCGCGGTGTCGAACGGCTTGGTCTCGAACGCGCCGAGCGGGCCATTCCAGACCAGCGTGCGGCAGTTCTTGAGCACGTCGGCCAGCGCCTCGCTCGCCGCCGGGCCGACGTCGAGGATCATCTCGTCCTCGGCGACCTCGTGCACGTTGCAGGTGCGCAAGCTGGGCGGGTTGGCGGCGAACTCCTTCGAGACGACCACGTCGTACGGGAGATGGATGGTGCAATTGGCCTTCTCGGCCGCGTCGAAGATCTCTTCCGCGGTGCCTGTCAGGTCATGCTCGCACAGCGACTTGCCGACATTCACCCCGCGCGCGGCGAGGAAGGTGTTGGCCATGCCACCGCCGATGATCAGGTGATCGACCTGGCCGACCAGATGCTTGAGCACGTCGAGCTTGGTCGAGACCTTGGCGCCGCCGACCACCGCCGCGACCGGGTGCTCGGGGTTACCAAGCGCCTTGTCGAGCGCGTCGAGCTCGGCCTCCATCTGGCGGCCGGCGAACGCCGGGAGGCGGTGCGCCAGCCCCTCGGTCGAGGCGTGCGCGCGGTGTGCGGCGGAAAAGGCGTCGTTGACGTAGAAGTCGCCCAACGCAGCGAAGCGGTCGATCACCTTGGGATCGTTCTTCTCCTCGCCGCCGAAGAAGCGGGTATTCTCCAGCACCGCGATGTCGCCGGGCTGGAGCGTCGCGGTCGATTCGATGTCGCCTTCCCAGTCGATGTAACGGACCGGACGACCCAGCACCTGGCTGAACGGGCGGACGAGCTGCGCGGTCGAAAGCTCAGGGCTCGGCGTCTTGGGACGGCCGAAATGGGCAAGGACGAGGACGATCGCCCCCTTGTCGGCGAGTTCGCTCACCGTGGGCACCGCGGCGCGCAGGCGGGTGTCGTCAGTGACATGGCCATCGGCCATCGGCACGTTCAGATCCTCACGGACCAGCACGCGCTTGCCGGTGACGTCGCCCATATCGTCCAGCGTCTTGAAAGCTCGCTCGCTCATTCTTCGATCCTGATCTCGTCGCCCACCGCGATGTCGCCGGGGGCGATCACCATCGTACATATGCCGCCGCGCCAGTCCGGCGTCAGCGCGTCGCGCAGCCCGTCAGCCAGCGCGTTCATCCGCTCGCACGGATCGGTCTCGACCGTCACCTCAAGCACCACATCGGCGCCGATACGCAGCCTTGTACCCGCGACCTGCGGCAGGTCGAACCCCTCGACCAGCAGATTGGCGCGACGCTGTTCCCAGGGGAGGTCGCGCCCCACCTCGGCCATCGCCGCTGCCCAATCGCCCGCCTCGATCAGCGAGACCTGGCGCTTGTAGGGCTTGCCCTTCATCGCGCCGCGGAAATCGCCGGCAATGCCGCCCTCCAGCGTCACTGCGGCGCGATCGATCGTCTCGATCGGCGCCTTGGCGAACGCGTGGCGGGCGATGCCGGCGATCCGGCCCATTATCCGAGCTTCGCCATCGTCGACGCGGTGTCGACCATGCGGTTCGAGAAGCCCCACTCGTTATCGTACCAGCTGACGACGCGGACGAGCTTGCCGTCGATCACCGCGGTCTCGAGGCTGTCGATGGTCGACGAGGCCGGGGTGTGGACGATGTCGATCGAAACCAGCGGCTCGTCGGAGTAGTAGAGCACGCCCTTGAGCGGTCCGCTTTCCGACGCCGCCTTGAGGATCGAATTCACTTCCTCGACGCTGGTGTCGCGCTTCGGGGTGAAGGTCAGGTCGATGAGCGAGCCATCGGGAACGGGTACGCGCACCGACGAACCGTCGAGCTTGCCCTTGAGCTCTGGCAGCACTTCGCCAACGGCACGCGCGGCGCCGGTGGTGGTCGGGATCATGCTCATCGCCGCAGCGCGTGCGCGGCGCATGTCCGGGTGGATCTGGTCGAGGATCTTCTGGTCGTTGGTATAGGCATGGATCGTGGTCATCAGGCCACGCTCGATGCCCACCGTATCGTTCAGCACCTTGGCCACCGGCGCGAGGCAGTTGGTGGTGCACGACGCGTTCGAGACGATCGTCATGTCGGCGGTCAGCTTGTCGTGGTTGACCCCATAGACGACGGTCAGGTCGACATTCTTGCCCGGGGCCGAGATCAGCACCTTCTTGGCGCCGGCATCGATGTGCTTCTGGCAGCTCTCGCGGTCGGTGAAGAAGCCGGTGCACTCCAGCACCAGATCGATGCCCTGCTCGCCATGGGGCAGATTGGCGGGATCGCGCTCCTTGGTCACGCGAATGCGCTTGCCGTCGACGACGATGTCGTCGCCATCCGCCTCGACCGTGCCCGGATATTTGCCGTGCACGCTGTCGCGGCTGAACAGCCATGCGTTCGACTTGGCGTCGGCGAGGTCGTTGATCGTCACCAGCTCGAGACCACTCTCAGGCCGCTCGAGGATGGCGCGCGCCACCAGCCGGCCGATACGTCCGAATCCGTTGATCGCAACTTTCGTCATCAATGTCCTCCTAAAGCCTTAGAGTCGTGCAAGAATCTGGGGTGTGATCGCGGCAGCGGTCAGCCCGAAATGGTCGTAGAGCTTGGGCCCGGGGCCCGACGCGCCGAAGCGGTCGATGCCGAAGCGCAGCCCGTGGATGCCGGTATAGCGTTCCCAGCCGATCGTCGTGCCCGCCTCGATCGAGACGCGCAGCACGCCTTCGGGCAGCAGATCGGCATGATAGGCCGCGTCCTGCGCGTCGAAACGCGACCAGCAGGGCAGCGAGACGACGTCGGCGCCGATCCCCTGCCCTTCCAGCTCGGCGCGAACCGCGACTGCGATCTCGACTTCCGAACCCGTGGCGATCAGCACCACCTTGCGCTCGGCCTGCGCGGCCTGGAGGCGGTAGCCGCCGTTCGCTGCGCCGCCCGAGCTGAGCTGGGGCAGATTCTGGCGCGACAGGGCGAGCAGCGAGGGGCCGTCCTTGCGCGCGACCGCGGCGCCCCACGCCTCGGCGGTCTCGACCACGTCGCACGGGCGCCACACCTCGAGGTTCGGGATCAGGCGCAGCGACATGACATGCTCGACCGGCTGATGAGTCGGACCGTCTTCGCCAAGCCCGATCGAATCGTGCGTCATCACATAGACGACGCGGGCGTTCTGCAGCGCCGACAGGCGGATCGCCGGGCGGGCATAGTCGGAAAAGACCAGGAAGGTGCCGCCATAGGGCAGCACGCCGCCGTGCAGCGCCATCCCGTTCATCGCCGCAGCCATGCCGAACTCGCGAATGCCATAGCGGACATAGCGGCCCGCGCGGTTCTGCGCGGTGAAATCCTGCAGTCCCTTGGTCAGGGTGTTGTTCGACGGGGTGAGGTCGGCCGAGCCGCCGATCGTCTCGGGCAGTGCGGCGTTGATCACGTCGAGCGCCATCTGGCTGGCGGTGCGCGTCGCGACCTTCTTGGGGTCGGCCAACAGGCTTTCGATATAGGCGTCGAGCGCGAAGCCATTGGGCAGGTCGCCCGCCATCCGCCGCGTGAACTCGTGGCGATCAGAATGACTTGCGAGGCGATCCTGCCACGCAGCATGAGGCTCCGCCCCGCGCTTGCCCGCGGCGAGCCAGGCGGCGCGGATCTCATCCGGCACGACGAAGGGCGGATAGTCCCAGCCCAGTTCGACACGCGCGGCGGCGACTTCCTCGGCGCCAAGCGCCGCGCCGTGGGTGGCCGAAGTGCCCTGCTTGTTGGGGGCGCCCTTGCCGATGATCGTCTTGCAGCGGACGAGCGACGGGCGGCCATCGGCCAGCGCGGCATCGAACGCCGCCTTGATGCTCGCCGGATCGTGCCCGTCGCACTCGACGACGTGCCAGCCGGTCGCGGCATAGCGCGCGGGGATATCCTCGTTCGACGACAGTTCCACCGCGCCATCGATCGTGATCTTGTTGTCGTCCCACAGCACGATCAGGCGGCCGAGCTTGAGATGCCCGGCAAGACCGATCGCCTCGTGGTTGATGCCTTCCATCAGGCAGCCATCGCCCGCGACAACCCAGGTACGGTGGTCGACAAGATCGTCGCCGAACCCGGCGTTGAGGTGCCGCTCCGCGATAGCCATGCCTACCGCCATGGCAAGGCCCTGGCCCAGCGGACCGGTGGTGCACTCGACGCCGGGAAGCTCGAAATTCTCGGGGTGACCGGCGCACGGGCTGCCGACCTGGCGGAAGTTCGCAATATCCTCGATCGTCGGCTGGGCGTAGCCGGCGAGGTTGAGCAGCGCGTAGATCAGCATCGAGCCATGGCCCGCCGACAGCACGAAACGGTCGCGATCGGCCCATTTGGGATCGGTGGGATCGTATTTCAGATAGTCGCTGAACAACACGGTGGCGACATCGGCCATGCCCATCGGCATGCCCGGATGGCCGGAATTTGCTGCCTCGATGGCATCCATCGCGAGCGCGCGGATGGCGTTGGCGCGATCACTGAACGAAACGGTCACGGCGAGTCCCCTGATGCCGGGCCCGCATCCCGCCTGACCCGGCGAATCGAATGTGGCGTGCCAATGGGGCGAGCGGGCGCGGAGGTCAACACCGAGGGGTTGCAGGTGGCCTAAAGCGACCCTATCCACCCATTATGGCGGAGGCGGCATCCCCGGCGCTCGGGAGGATCGAGCGCGCACTCGTTCGGATCGAGGCTGCGGCGGCTAAGCGCGCGTTCGACGCGGACGCGCTTCAGCGCCGTCACACGATTCTGCGCGAGAAGATCGAGGACGCGATCGAAGCGCTCGACGCGCTGATCGAGAAGCAGGCGGCCGAATAGTGGGCCAGATCACCCTTACCGTTGCCGGCCGCAGTCACACCATCGCCTGCCGCGATGGCGAAGAGGTGCATCTGGAGCGGCTGGAGCGGATGCTCAACAAACATGCCGAGACCGCACTCGCCGCCTCGGGCGGCATGTCGGGCGAACGTACGATGCTGTTCATCGCGCTGATCCTCGCCGATCTGCTCGACGAGGCCGAACGCAATCCGCCGGGCGGCGTATCCCCGGTGCTGCTCGACACGCTCGCCGCGCGCCTCGAATCGGTTGCGGCGGCACTTGAGGATCGCGGCTAGATTCCCTACATCGGCGCGTGGCGGGTTCTGCCCGGTACGAGCTTACGATCATCCCTGAGGCTATTCATCATCCAAGGGGGCTGTCCCTGCCCAGGTCCAGGCCTGAAGCATATGGTCCCCACCTGACGTTTTGGGCGTCAGTGGATATCACAGCCAACGGCCCATGGTGGTCCCGCCACACGAGTTTTGACGCATTCGGACTTCCGCGATGGATGATAAACCCACCCTTCGCGCCCGGATGCGCGCGCTGCGCGACGAATTCGCGATGACCATCGGCGGGGTGATCGTGCCGTCCCCCGCCCTTCTTGCCCGCTTCGCACCGGGTGCCACCCTTTCCAGCTATGTCCCGATCGGCAGCGAGGCCGATCCCAGCGCGATCGCGTTTGCCGCGCGCGAACGCGGCTGCGCGATCGTGCTTCCTCATGTCACCAGTCGCGAATCGCCGGTGCGCTTCTTCGAATGGCATCCGGATCAGCCGCTGATCGACGGTCCGCTCGGCCTGCGCCAACCCTCGACCGACGCGCCCGAGGTCGATCCCGACATCGTGCTGGCCCCGCTGCTTGCGTTCGATGCGGCGCTCAACCGACTGGGACAAGGCGCGGGCCACTACGACCGCGTATTCGAACGCCTGCCCGGTGCATGGCGGATTGGGATCGCCTGGTCGGTGCAGCAGGTCGCGGCGCTCGCGACCGACCCGTGGGACATGCCGCTCCACGGCGTCGTCACCGAGGCGGCGGCGTTCGGAGAGGCCGCAGCGTGACCCCCCATACCCCCTCTTGGCGCAAACCCGTTGGCGCCTTTGCGATCGTCGCGCTGATCCTGGTCTGGTGCGTCGGCGTCGCCAGCCTTTCCGCTAGCGTCGGCCAGTGGCCGGTGCTCGTCCAGCTTGTCTTTTACGTCTTTACAGGGATCGTCTGGATCCTGCCGCTCAAGCCGCTGCTCCGCTGGATGGAGACCGGCCGCTGGCGTTTGCCCAAGGCCGACTAGATGTAGGGGAAGCCGTAATAGGTATAGACCTGCTCCTGATAGGCGCGGTCGTATTTCGGCTCCTCGCCCTCTGCATCATAGCCCGGCGCGCCCTCGACCTGCTCCTTGGTCAGATCAACGACATAGCCGCCTTTCTCCGGATCGAAGTCGAGCGCCTTCCATGGCAGCGGATAGTGGCGGTGCCCAATCCCGAACAGGCCGCCGAACGACATCACCGCATACTGGGCGTGTCCCGAGACCTTATCGACCATGAAGCGTTCGACCCGGCCGAGCCGTTCGCCGGCGCGGTTGAACACCGCAGTTCCCTCCACACGATCCGATGCGATCATCGGATGCGCGGTTTCGATCGTATCGCTCATCGCAACTCTCCTTACCGGAGCAGAACGCATGAGCGGCCGGATAGTGTCAGCGCCCGAGCGCTGCCCGGGTTGCCGCGTCGGCAGGATAGAAGGCCTCGATCGCCAGTTCGGCGAGCGTCACATTCTGCGGCGTGCCGAAGACGGTGGTGGTTGAGATGAAGGAGAGTTCGCCCTGATCGGTGCGCAACCTGAGCGGGACCACGGGGCTGGCGGCCACCACCGGCGGCTGGCGGCGCTGTTCGAGCGAGGGCATCGCTTCCAGCTCGGCCAGCACGGCTTCGATCGTCGCATCGCCCGTCGCCTTCGCCTCGTGCCGCAGCCGCGCGAGGATATGCGCGCGCCACTCGCCATAATTGACGATGCGCGGGCCCAGTCCCTCGCGATGCAGGCTGAGCTTGAGCACGTTGCACGGCCGCGCGAGCAGCCAGGGCGCGACCCCGGCGAGCAGCGGCCCCAGCGCATCGTTATGCGCGACGAGGTTCCACGCGCGATCCACGACCAGCGCCGGGAACGGCTCATGCCCCTTGAGGATCAGCATCATCGCCTCGCGGACATCGGCCATCGCGTCATCCTCCAGCGCATGTTCGGCGAAATGCGGGGCATGACCGGCGCCGAGCAGCAGCCGGTTGCGCTCGCGCAGCGGCAGTTCGAGGCTTTCGGCGAGCAGCAGCACCATGTCGCGCCCCGGCCGCGAGCGTCCGCTTTCGACGAAGCTCAGATGCCGCTGCGAGATGCCCGCCTCCATCGCGAGGTCGAGCTGGCTGAGGCGCCGTCGCGCGCGCCAGTGGCGAAGCTGCTCGCCGACCGGCTGGATGGATTGCTGGGCGGCGTGCTGGATGACGTGCTGCATGAGCGCGAGCCTATCGCCACCATCCCCGACACGCCAGTCTGGACGGTTGCGATCGATACCAACCCGGCCTAGCAACACCGTCCATGCGTAACCTTGCTCTCGCAGCCCTGCTGCTCGCCACCGCCGCCTCCCCCGCCCTTGCGCAGAAGGTCGCGCCGATCCTGACGACGCCGGAGGCAAGGGACGTCCTGACCAACGCCAGGCCCGCCGAGGCGCGGGTGACGCATGTCGACCTCGACCTCGACGTCGATTTCGACAGCAGGACGATCGGCGGCACCGCGACCCTCAATGTGCTGGCGGCAAAGGGTGCGAAGGAGATCGTGCTTGATGCGGTCGATCTGAAGATCGCGGCGATCACCGATGAAAAGGGCAACAAGCTGCCCCATGCGATCGGTCCGAACGGCAGTGCGCTGACCATTCAGCTCAACGGCGCGAAGAAGATCCGGATCGACTATCGCTCCGGCCCCAACGCCAGCGCGCTGCAATGGCTTACCCCCGAACAGACGCTGGGCAAGGCCAAGCCTTTCCTCTTCAGCCAGGGACAGGCGATCAACAACCGCAGCTGGATCCCGACCCAGGACAGCCCGGGCATCCGCCAGACCTGGCGCGCGACGGTGCGCGTACCCGAAGGGCTGATCGCGGTGATGAGCGCGCGTGCCGAAACCCCGGCGGGGATCCCGGTGGCAGGCGGCAAGCGCGCCTTCCGCTTCGTGATGGACAACCCGGTCCCGCCCTATCTGATCGCGATCGCGGCGGGCGACCTCAAGTTCAAGCCGATCGGCCCGCGATCGGGCGTGTGGTCGGAGCCGGGGATGCTCGATGCCGCGGTCGCCGAATTCGGCGATGTCGAGAAGATGATAGACGCCGCGCAGGCGCTCTACGGCCCCTATCGCTGGGGCCGCTACGACATGCTCGTCCTGCCGCCCTCCTTCCCCTACGGGGGCATGGAGAACCCCAATCTCACCTTCCTCACCCCGACGCTGCTGACCGGCGACCGGTCGAACACCGATGTCGTCGCGCACGAGCTGGCGCACAGCTGGTCGGGCAACCTCGTCACCAACGCGACCTGGGCCGACGGCTGGCTGAACGAGGGGTTCACCACCTATTTCGAGAACCGGATCATGGAGTCGCTCTACGGCAAGGAGCGCGCGGCGATCTATTCCGACCTCGATTATGCCGGCATGGTCCGCGACGTGAAGAATGCCGGCGGCGAGACCGCCAAGAGCACGCGGCTGCACGGCGATCCGGGCGACGGCGCCGGGCAGCTCGACTACCTCAAGGGCAGCGCCTTCCTCCGCACGATCGAGTACACCGTCGGCCGCGCGAAGTGGGACGTGTATCTCAAGGGTTATTTCGATCGTTACGCCTTCCAGCCGCAGACCAGCGCCGGGTTTCTTGCGGACCTGCGCAAGCAGCTGATCAAGGGCGACAAGGCGCTGGAGGCGAAGCTCCAGCTCGACCGCTGGGTGTTCGAGCCGGGCATCCCGTCCAATGCCGTGCATGTGAAATCGGCGACGCTGGCTCAGGTCGACGCGATGCTCGCGGCGTTCAACGCCGGCGGCCCGGCCAGCGCGATCAAGACCGAAGGCTGGCAGACCCAGCAATGGAAGCGGCTGCTCGACGGCCTGCCGCGCCAGCAAAGTGCCGCGCGGCTCAGGGAGCTGGACGACGCGCTGGGCCTTACCAGATCGACCAACGCGTACATCCAGTCGGCTTGGTTCGACCTCGCCATCGCCAACCGGTACGATCCGATCGTTCCGGCGCTGGAGGAGTATCTGACGCGCGTCGGCCGCAATTTGCTGGTGACGCCGCTCTATCGCGGGCTCAAGGCGCAGGGCGACTGGGGGATGCCGATCGCGCAGCGCATCTTCGACAAGGCGAAGCCCGGATACCATCCGGTGACGGTCGTCGCGGTGACGCGGATCCTGGGCTGAAGCTGATCAGGCCACCGGCATCGCGCGCTCGATCAGGGCGCGCGTGTCGACGACGGCGTCGAAGGCGCCATAGGCGCTGCCGCGCGGGCTGAGCCGCAGCCGGCAGAACGCGTCTGCCCCCGGGCTGTCCCAGCCGAGCAGGACCGCCGCCTGCGCCGCGAGCGCGAGTTGCTCGACGCAGAGCCGGGCATTGCCCTCATGCGCCGATTTGAGGTCGATCACGCCGATCCACGCGTCATAGGCGGCGTCGCGCCCGCGCTGCGCCGCGAGGAAACCGTTGAGCGCTTCGACGCCCCCGGGCTCGCGGCCGATCGCGCGGAGCAGGTCGAGCGCGATGACATTGCCCGACCCTTCCCAGATCGCGTTGAGCGGCGACTGGCGAAACAGCCGCGGCATCGGCCCCGCCTCGATATAGCCGCCGCCGCCATGGCACTCCATCGCCTCATAGACGAGGCCTGGCGCACGCTTGCACACCCAGTATTTGGCGATCGGGGTGAGCAGCCGCGCGACCGGATCGGCTTCGTCGAACGCCTGTGCCAGCCGCAGTCCGAGCACGGTCGCCGCCTCGCTCTCAACCGCGAGGTCGGCGAGCACCGCCGCCATGGCGGGCTGGTCGATCAAGCGGCGCTGGAAGGCCGAGCGATGTGCGGTGTGCCACAGCGCCTGGGCGAGCGCCCCGCGCATCTGCTGCGCCGATCCGATCACGCAATCGAGCCGCGTATGCTGCACCATCTGGATGATCGTCGCGACGCCGCGACCCTCCTCGCCCAGCCGCTGCGCGAGCGCGCCGTGATATTCGATCTCGGACGAGGCATTGGAGCGATCGCCCAGCTTGTCCTTGAGCCGCATCACCCGAAAGCCCGCATTGCGTGTTCCATCGGGGAGCCAGCGCGGGACGAGGAAGCAGGTCAATCCGCCCTGCGCATAGGCGAGCGTCAGGAATGCGTCGCACATCGGCGCCGAACAGAACCATTTGTGCCCGGTGAGGCTGTACCAGCCCGCCTCGCCCGCCGGTTCGGCGCGGGTGGTATTGGCGCGGACGTCCGACCCGCCCTGCTTCTCGGTCATCGCCATGCCGATCGTCACCCCGGCCTTCTCGGCGGCGGGGCGCGAGGCGGGATCGTACAGGCCGGCCGTGATCCGCGGTACCCATTCGCCGGCAACGCCCTCATCGGCACGCAATGCCGGGACCGCGGCATAGGTCATCGTCATCGGGCAGCTCGTTCCCGAATCCGCCTGTCCGGTCAGGAACAGGATCGCGGCATGCGCGACATGGCCGGCCGGCGTGCCATCCCACGCCACCGAAGCCAGCCCGCTGTCCAGCCCCAACCGCATCAGTTGGTGATAGGCGGGATGAAAGCGCACCTCGTCGATCCGCTGACCAAAGCGGTCGTAGCTCTCCAGCACCGGGATGTTGCGATTGGCCTCGACGCCCCAGTCGATCACCTCGGCCGAGCCGCAGCGCGCGCCGAGGGATGTGAGCCGTTCGCGATGCCGCGCGCCGCCCGCCCGCGCCACGGCGTCGGCCAGCGCGCGGTCGCCGGTGAACAGGTTCACCTCCTCGAACGGGGGCGGCTGGTTCAGCACCTCATGCGTGTCGAGCTGGACGATCGGGCGGATGCTGGACATGGCTTCAATCCTTCAAGCCGTTCGTCCCGAGCGAAGTCGAGGGACATGCCGCACGCGCTGTTCATGGTGTCTCGACTTCGCTCGACACGAACGGGCCAGTTAATGCACGGCACTCCAAACAGAGCAACCGCTCTACAATCGACAGCCTATCGCGCCGCCTTCGCCGCCTCCAGCGCCTTTGCCCGCTCCTTCGCGGCCTTCTTCGCCCGCCGCTCGGCGACAAGCTGTGCGGCGCGGCGCGGGTTATGGGTCATCGCCGCGGTTGCCGTAGCGTCCGCCTCCACCAGAAAGCCTTCGGGCGCGACCCGGACGCTGCGGATATGCGCTTCGCCCATATCGCCCTTGAACACGAACCCCTCGAACGGCTGTTCGGCCAGCCAGGCATCGGCCTTGGCGAGGCCATCGTCATAGTCCTTGGTGAAATCGTAGCGGATCGCGCCGATCATCCGGTCGCGCAGCGCGGTCTGGTTGACCACCTGAAGCAACAGGTTGAACGCCTTGCTGTCGGTATCGCCCGCCACGATCAGGTCGCGGATGCCGACGACGCGCTTCTCGATATCGACCACCGGCCTGGCGACGAACCAGACGGTCCCCTTGGTCGTCACCGCCCCGGCCTTCAGCGTCATGTCGATGCCGACCGCCACCTGGCCCTGCGGCGTGCCATAGATGGTGACGCGGTGATAGTCGGCGGTCGCCTGGATCCCGCCCTTCAGCTCCACCGCGCGAAACTCGGGCTTCTGCAACTCCTCAAGCGCCGCGCGCTCGAGCAGGTTGTAGAGCACCAGCACCGGCACATGGACGTTGATCCCGCGTCCCGGCAAATCGCCCATCAGGTTGGGCAGCGGCGTCACCGGCGGATCGGCGGGGCGCTCGCCCAGCACCGTTTCGGTCTTGGCCTGCCCGGCAAAGCCCACAACGAGGTTGCCGCCCTGCACCGAATAGCCCGAGAATCCCACGCGCTCGGGCGTGAAGCGCGCCCAGATCTGCGGATCGGTCTTGACCCGGACCGAGGTGAAGCCCTTGGCCCAGATGCGCTGGACCTGCGATCGGGCCTGCACCTTGTCGAGATGGCGCGGCAACGTGCGCTCGAGGCCCGAGAGAATCTGGCGCAGCTTGGGATCGACCTTGGACGCGAAGGTGATCCGGCGGCCGAGAAAGTCGATCCCGATCTTGTTGGTCCAGTTATAGTCCGCGTCGACCTTGGCGCGGGGCCGCCAGTCGCGGCTCAGCCCCAGCGTCACCCGCGCCGTGACGTTCATCGCCCCGGTCGCGGTCTCGCGCTTGATGATCTTGCCGATATTCTCCGCGCGCACCGTGGCACTGACCGGCATCGTCAGGCGAAGGACATTGCCCGATCCGGTCAGCCGGATATGCCCGCGGCGGACATTGCCGACCAGACGGCAGCTGATATCGGGCAGCAGCTTGCTCTTGGTCTTGATGCACGCCTGTTGCGGCTCGTCGATCCGCTCGAGTACTTGCGGCACCTCGTCATTGATCGCCTTCTCCAGCTCGCTGAGCGGGATCGCCACGGGGATGCGGATCGTGGAGGCCTGTTCCTTGAGGACCAGCGGCTCGATCAGGCGCGGCGGCGCGGGGTTGGACGCCTGATCGGTGCACGCCGCGAGCGGCGCGAGCGATATGATTGCAATCCCGGTCAGCCCCCGCTGCATTCGCCCCCCTGAACCGTCAGCGTGTCGCGCTCCATGCGAGCCATAACCACCCGACAATCAACGCGGTTCCGCCGATCGGGGTGATCGCGCCGAGCCAGCGCGGGCCGCCCAGCGCCATCGCATAGAGCGTCACCGCGAACAGGGCACCGCCCGCAACGAAGAGCCAGCCCGGCCCCTTCGCGCCCATCTGCGCCGCGACCAGCGCCGCCACCGCGTGGATCAGCTGATACTGCCCGCCGGTCTTGAGCCACTCCTGCGCTTCGCCCGACGCGCCATGCGCACCGAACGCGCCCGCCCCGACCGCGATAGCGCCCGAAAGCGCCGCGAGGATCACCAGCCAGTTCATCCGCAATCATTCTCTGTCTTGGGCTCGAGCGGCTCGGGCTTCTCGCGCCCGGCACGCCAGTCGAGCTCGGGGTTGCCGATGATCGCCTCGCGCGCGGCGCGGATGTCGCCCGCCTCGTGCTGGATGCGCAGCCGCTCGCGGTCGCGGCGGCGATAGAGGTCCTCGGTGCGGTCGATCTCCTGCGCGTCCACGCCAACCGCGTCCATCGCGCGGCGCGCCATGACGATCGCGGATTCGAGAACCTCGCGCACGATCCCGGTCGCGGACCCGCCCTTGAGCTTCAGCAACGCGCGCCGGTCATAGGCACGGACGAAGATCGATGCGTTGGGGAAGGCTTCGTGGACCGCCTCGACCAGCTCGGCGCTCACCTGATCGCCGTCGAGGCAGAACAGGATCAGCTCGGCGTCGCCCGCCCCCGCCTGACGGAGCATGTCGAGCCGGGTGCCGTCGCCATAATAGACCTTGGCGCCGAACTGGCCGGCGATGTCGATCATCTCGATATCGGTGTCGATCAGCGTGACCGCGATGCCCTGTGCGTTGAGCATCTGGCCGACCGTCTGGCCGAAACGGCCATAGCCGATGATGAGCGCGTTCGATCCGTCCGCCACTGGCCCCTCGCGTTCACCCTGCGGACCGGTTTCCTCGGTGCGGAAGCGGCGGGTGAACATCATCAGGAACGGCGTGGTGGCCATCGACAGCGTGACGACGGCACTGAAGATGCTCACCGCCTCGGGCGCGATCAGCTGCGCGCCCTGCGCCTGTGCGAACAGCACGAAGGCGAACTCGCCGCCCTGGCTGAGCAGCAGGCCGAGCGCCAGCGCCTGCCGCCAGCCCATGCGGAAGGCGAGGCCAAGGCCGGTGATGACCACCGCCTTGGTCGCGATCAGGGCCAGCGCCATCGCGATCACGAACAGCGGGCGGTCGGCGATCGCGGACAGGTCGAGCAGCATCCCGACCGACAGGAAGAACAGGCCGAGCAGGATCGAACGGAACGGCTCGATATCCGCCTCCAGCTCGTGCCGGTACGGGCTGTCGGCGAGCATCACGCCCGCGACGAAGGCGCCGAGTGCGGTCGAGAGCCCCAGCGACTGCATCAGCGCCGCGCTCGCCACCACGGTGAACAAGCCGGCGAAGACGAACAGCTCGCGCTCGCCCCAATTGCCGATCAGCCGGAACAGCGGCCGCAGCACATAGCGCCCCGCAAGCACCAGGCCGGTGATCGCCAGGACGGTGTAGAGCCCCAGCAACCAGCCCGGCGGGCCGCCCGCATCGGCCGGATTGCGGCTCATCACCGCGATGATCGTGATCAGCGGGACGATCGACAGATCCTGGAACAGCAGGATCGAGAAGGCACGCTCGCCGAACGGGGTGCGCATCCGCCCCGCCGATTGCAGCATCGGCAGCACCTGCGCGGTCGAGGAGAGCGCCAGCGGCAGGCCGAGCGCCAGCGCCGCCTCGGGCGAGAAGCCCGCGCCCAGCGCAACCACCGCGCTGATGACAAGGCCGCACAGCACCACCTGAAGCAGACCGAACCCGAAAATGTCCTGCTTCATCCGCCACAGCCGCGCGGGGCTCAGCTCGAGCCCGACGAGGAACAGCAGCAGGGCGATACCGAATTCGGCGATGCCCATCTTGGTCTCGGCTTCGCCGACCAGATTGAGCAGTTGCGGGCCGACCAGGGCGCCCGCGACGAGGTAGCCCAGCGTGGCGCCCAGCCCCATGCGGCGGAAGATCAGCACGAACACCAGCGCAAAGCCGAACAGCGGCGCGTACTCGGCGATATAGGTGTGTGCGGCGGCGGCCTCGTGTTCCATCAGACGCCTACCTTCGCCGCAGTGCGCGCGGCCTCGGCCACCGCCTCGAATCCCAGGCGGATCGAAGGATGACGCGCGCTGTGCGGCAGCGCGGGCGCAAAGATCTCCAGCCCCGGCCATGCGGGCGGCGCATCGCGCTCCCCGGCCAGCCATGCGGTCAGTTCGTCGCGCGCGGTTTCCAGTTCGTCCAGCGTCCGCCCCACGGCGTGCGCGCCCATCAGCGACGCCGAGGCCTGGCCCAGCGCGCAGGCGCGGACGGTCATCCCGATCGCCGCGACCCTGCCCTCGCCATCCAGATCCACATCGACCGCCACGCGGCTTCCGCAGACGGGCGAGCGCTTCTCGACGCTGGCCATCGGATCGGCCAGCCGCTCATGAAAGGGGATCGACGCCGCGAGCCGCAGAATCTGTGTGTTGTAGAGCGGCGCGTTCATTCGCCCGATGTATCGTGCCCGGCCCGGTTCGCAAGGCTCTGATTGCCCTCCTCCTCACCGAACACAGGCTCGCCGCGGCGGCGCTTGTCGACGAACTCGGCAATGCTCGCGCTGGTCGCGTTGAGCAGCGGGTAGGTCCGCGACTGGGTCATCCAGTCGGGTCGCTCCGAAGGTCCGCCGCCGACCGTATCCACCGCCAGCGTAACGAGCAGGAAGCCGAGGCTCACCAGGATCAGTCCCTTGACCGCGCCGAAGCCGAAGCCGAGCGCGCGATCGACCGGCCCGAGCAGCCCGCTGCGGGTACGCGACCCGATCGCATTGGCGATCAGCCGCCCGCCGAAGAAGGTGATGCCGGCGATCAGCGCGAAGGCCAGAACCGCCGCGCCCTGCACCGTACCGACCGGCCCGGCCAGCGCCTCCGCAAGCGGGGTGTGGAGGAACTTGAGCGCCACCACCACCAGCAGCCACGCCATCAGCGACAGCACTTCGGTGACGAAGCCGCGCATCACCCCCAGCACCGCCGCGCCGCCCACGGCGATCAGCACGATGATATCGATCGCGGTCAGTCCCATTGATACGCCCAATTCCTTTGCCCGTTCCCGCTCTTACCGCCGGGATGTGACTTGTCGAACCCCAGATTTAGGTTACGCGCCGCTTGATGCCCGATCCCGCCGCCATGCACACCAATCACACAGTCCGCGGCTTGACGCTGTTCATGGCGGGGCTGGTGCTGTTCGCGTGCATGGATACGACGATCAAATATCTCGCCGCATCCTATCCCGTGCCGCTGATCGCCGCGGTGCGCTACGCCGTGAACCTCGTGCTGATGACGGCCCTGCTCACCCCCTTCCACGGCCGCGAGATCGCCCGGACCCGGCGAACCGGCCTCGTCCTCGTCCGCGCCTGCGCGCTGGCGCTCGGCACGCTCGCCGCGGGCCTCGCGCTCCAACGCATGCCGGTCGCGGAGACGATGTCGATCATCTTCGTCGCACCGATCATGGTGATCCTCGCCTCCGGCCCGCTGCTCGGCGAGCGGGTGAGCCGCAGCGGCTATATCGCCGCGGCGACCGGGTTCGTCGGGATCCTTCTGATCGCCCGTCCGGGCAGCGGGCTCGATCCGGCGGGGGTGTTCTGGGCATTGCTGGCGATGACGACCACCACCGCCTATCAGTTGCTTTCGCGCGTGCTGACCGCGAGCGAAAGCACGATCGCGCTGCTCTTCTACTCCGCGCTGGTGGGGACGATCGTCTATGGCATCGCCGCCCCCTGGTTCATCGGCGGGCCGCAGCCCGGGCTGTTCGAGATGCTGCTGCTGATCAGCACCGGCCTGTATGGCGGGCTCGGCCACTTCCTCTTCACCGCTGCCTATCGCCACGCGCCCGCCTCGCTGCTTGCACCGGCCAACTATGCCCAGTTGCTGTGGGCCGCGCTGCTCGGCTGGCTGGTGTTCGGGCATATCCCCGACCAATGGGGCCTCACCGGCATGGCGGTGATCGCCGGAGCAGGGGTGTTCGCCGCGATCGGCACCCGCCGCCCGCCGGTGAAGCGAAGCGTGTGAAAGCGGGACATATCGTTTTTCAATAAATCCCCTTGACCTGCGGATCGCAGGAAAATATCGATATTCGATATCAAACATATCGGAGGTCGATAATGAACAATGTTCCACGCAGCGACCCGCTGCTCACGGTCACCCAACTCATCCTGCGGATCGGCATGGTCGTTCTCGGCATCGGGATCGCCCTGGCCGCCGGCGTGGCGATCGCGCTGGTGGTGATTCCCGATCAGCAGCTGATGCCGCGACTTTCCGACGGCAGCACGGTCTGGCTGGTCGTTGCCGGTGCGGCCCTGGTCAGCGTGATGATGGCACTTTATTTCCTCTTCCTGCGGCACCTCAGCCGCATGGTCGCCACGGTCGGCACGGGTGACCCCTTCCAGCCTGAGAACGCCGACCGGCTCGAGAAAATGGCCTGGCTGACCCTCATCCTGCAGGGCTGCATGTTCGTCCTCGCTCCGCTCGTCACGATGATCATGGATCGGATCGGCGAGAAGGGCGGCGGCCTCGAGCTGTCGTTCGACAGCCTGCTCCTCGCCCTCGTGCTGTTCGTCCTCGCCCGCGTCTTCCGCCGCGGCACGGCGATGCGCGACGATCTTGAGGGGACGGTGTGATGGCGATCAACGTGATGCTCGACGAGATGCTGCACGAACGCCGCATGACCCTCACCGAATTTGCCGAGCGGATCGATCTGACCCTCGCCAATGCCTCGATCCTCAAGACCGGCAAGGCCAAGGCGATCCGCTTCACGACGCTGGAGGCGATGTGCCGGGTGCTGGACTGCCAGCCCGGCGACCTGCTCCGCTACGAACCCGAATCTTGACCCCGGCATCGGGCGGTCCTATCTGACCGCCCGAAGGCCACGTCCTTCCCCTGCACCGCGCAGGCATCAAGTCCGGGACGGCCCGGCAGCTTTAGTCAAGGAAGCTGTCATGCCCTGGATCTATCTCACCGTTGCCGGCCTGCTCGAAATCGCCTGGGCGTTTCTGATGAAACAGTCCGACGGATTCACCAAGCTCGGCCCCTCGATCGCCACGCTCGTCACCATGGCCGCAAGCTTCGCCTTGCTCTCGCTGGCGATGAAGTCGCTGCCGCTCGGCACCGCCTACACCATCTGGACCGGCATCGGCGCGGTCGGCGCGTTCGTCGTCGGCATCGCGGTGCTCGGCGAACAGGCGACGCCGATGCGCATCGTCGCGGCTGCACTCATCGTAGGCGGGCTGGTGCTGATGAAGCTCTCGTCGCAGAGCTGATCCCACAGCCCGACAAGGAGGCCACGCCCTCCCCTGCTCCGATGCAGGCTCAAGCCCGGGACGGCCCGGCACCCCTTCATCCAAGGAGTGCCGATGCCCCCTGTGCTGATCGAATGGCTGCCGATCCTGCTGTTCCTCGGCATCGCCCTACTGCTGTCGCTCGGCTTCGTGCTGGCACCCATCGTCGCCTCGCGCTTCACCGGCACGCATCAGCCGACGCCGGAAAAGCTCACCGAATATGAGTGCGGCTTCCCGGCGTTCGAGGCGCCGCGCAAGGGATTCGACGTGCGCTTCTACCTCGTCGCGATCCTGTTCATCCTCTTCGACCTCGAAGCCGCCTTCCTCTTTCCCTGGGCGGTCAGCGTGTTCGATGTCGGCTGGGAAGCCTGGATCGGGATGATGATCTTCCTGTTCGTGCTCAGCTGCGGGCTGATCTACGAATGGAAGATGGGCGCACTCGACTGGGAGTAGCTCAGCGCCCGAGCATATGCTCGACAAACCCGCCCAGGCTCTTGAACCCGGTCAGCGCCACAGCCCCCTCCTTGCCCTGCGCCGCGGGGACGAGCGCGCGGGTGAAGCCGAGCTTGCCCGCTTCCTTGAGCCGCAGCGCGCCATGCGCGACCGGGCGCACCTCGCCCGACAGCGCGATCTCGCCGAACACCACTGCATCCGGCGCGACCGGGCGCTCGGACAGCGCAGAAACCAGCGCCGCCGCGACGGCAAGATCCGCCGCCGGGTCCTGCACGCGATAGCCGCCGGCGATGTTGAGATAGACTTCGCTGGTCGAGAAGCTGAGCCCGCAGCGCGCCTCGAGTACCGCGAGGATCATCGCCAGCCGCCCGCTGTCCCAGCCGACCACGGCGCGCCGCGGCGTCGCACCGGAGGCCAGCCGCACTACCAGCGCCTGGATCTCGACCAGCACCGGGCGCGTGCCCTCCAGCGCGGGAAATACCACCGTCCCGGTGACGCTCTCGTCACGGCTGGTAAGGAACAGCGAGGAGGGATTGCCGACCTCGGCCAGCCCCTCCGACTGCATGGAGAAAACCCCGATCTCGTCGGTGCCGCCGAAGCGGTTCTTGACCGCCCTCAGGATACGATACTGGTGGCTGCGCTCGCCCTCGAACGCCAGCACGGTGTCGACCATATGCTCGAGCACGCGCGGCCCGGCGAGGCTGCCGTCCTTGGTGACATGCCCGACCAGCACCACCGCCGTGCCGCGCTCCTTGGCAAAGCGAATCAGCTCCTGGGCGGATGCGCGCACCTGGCTCACCGTACCGGGCGCGCCTTCGATCAGATCGCTGTGCATCGTCTGGATCGAATCGATGATGAGGAGGCGCGGCGGCGCCGTCCCGCCCAGCGTCGTCAGGATATCGCGCACCGAGGTTGCCGCGGCGAGCTGGACCGGCGCATTGCCCAGCCCCAACCGCCGCGCGCGCAGCCGCACCTGATCGGCCGCCTCCTCGCCGGATACATAAGCGACTCCGTGACCGGCCAGCGCCATCTTCGCCGCCGCCTGTAGCAGCAGGGTGGACTTGCCGATCCCCGGATCGCCGCCGATCAGCGTGGCGCTCGCCTCGACGAAACCGCCGCCCAATGCGCGGTCGAGCTCGGCGATGCCGGTCGGCATCCGGTCGGGCAACGGTACATCGGTGTCGAGGCCGGACATCGAGATCATCCGACCGCCGCCCTGCAGATTGTGCTTGGCCTGGAACGGTGTCACGACTGCGCCGGCATCCTCCACCAGCGTGTTCCAGTCCCCGCAATCGGCGCATTGCCCCGCCCATTTGGACGACACCGATCCGCATTGCTGACAGACATAACGCTTCTGAAGCTTGGCCATGACGCCCGCTTAGCAGCAGCGGAACGAATTAGGAACGATATTTCGCTTCCTGCGTCTTGATCCAGCGACTCTTCAGTGCGGCGGGACGATCCGGATAGCGCTCCTCCCGGAACGCCGCCCCCTCGATCCGGTCGATGCGGAAGCTGCGGAAGTCGTTACGCAGCTCACACCATGCGAAGACCATCCGCACCGCGTCGCGATAGCCGATCAGGAACGGCCAGATGGTGCGCCGGGACCGTTTCCCTTCGCCGTCGCCATAACTCAGCTCGAGCTTGAACCCGCGCCGGCACCACAAGCGCAGCTGGGTCATGTCGATCGGCTCGACCTGCTCGCTCCAGCGCGGCGGCGTCGCGACCACGGGCTCCAGGATCAGGGCGCGCAGATTCTCGGGCACGGTCGCGGCCAGCTTGGCCAGCAGGTCCTCGGCGGCGCGCGCCAGCACGCGATCGCCCTGCGCCTTGACCCATTGCGCGCCCAGCACCGCCGCCTCCACCTCGTCGGTGGTCAGCATCAGCGGCGGCAGGTCGAACCCGCTGTCGAGGACATAGCCGATCCCCGCCTCTCCCCGGATCGGCACGCGCTGCGCCATCAGCGTGGCGATGTCGCGATAGATCGTGCGTTTCGACGTCTCCAGCTCCTCGGCGATCGCATCGGCGGTCACCGGCCGGCTATGCCGCCGCAGCAGCTGGATGATCTGAAAGAGGCGGTCGGCGCGGCGCATCGGCGGGGTCCTGCTTGAAATGACGAATTTGCGGCCTACTGACACACTACTGACAGCATGTTGGCAGCAGGGTGGCAGTAGCAGGGTTTCAACGACGGCGACACCCGCCGGCCGGAACCTGAAAGGACACCGCCATGATCACCTTCTACCACTCGCCCGAAACCCGCTCGGGCCGCACCATGTGGCTGATGGAGGAGAGCGGCCTTCCGTTCGAGACGCGCTATGTCACGATCGAGCATATGGACGGCCGCGGCGCCATCGATCCTGCCAATATCCACCCGGACGGTCGCGTGCCCGCGATCGTTCACGACGGCGTCGTGATCTCCGAAAGCTACGCCATCGCCGTCTATGTCAGCGACCTCGCAGCGAATTCCGGCCTGGGCGCGCCCGAGGGCTCGGCGGAACGCGGTCCGTTCCTCGCCTGGCTGATGTGGCTGGCGACCGAGATGGAGCCGGTGATCTTCGGCCGTCTCTATGGCGGCGGCGGTGGCGATCCGCGCGCCGAGCGCAACTACCAGCAGGTGATCCGGCGCCTCGAAACCGCGCTCGCCAACGGTCCCTATCTGATGGGCGATCGCTTCACGGCGGTCGATGTGATGGCCGGCTCGACGATCGCCTGGGCGCGCCACGCCTTCCCCGAGAGCGCGGCGATCGACGCCTGGCTCGCCCGGATCGCCGACCGCCCCGCCCATCAGCAGGCATGCGCCAACGACGCGGAGCTTGTCGACGCCTGATACCCCGGTGGCGGCGGAGGTCAGCCCTTCGCCGTCACCACCAGCCCACGCTGGACCGCCGGGCGCGCCAGCCCGCGCTCGAGCCATGCACCGACATTCCTGAAGTCGTCGAACCCGACCAGGTCGCGCGCCTCGTAGAAGCCGATCAGGTTGCGCACCCAGCCGAGCGAGGCGATGTCCGCGATCGAATAGTCGCCCATGATCCAGTCGCGACCTTCAAGCCGCCCATCGAGAACGCCAAGCAACCGCTTGGATTCATTGACATAACGCTCCAGCGGACGCTTGTCCTCATACTCGCGCCCGGCGAATTTGTGGAAGAAGCCGAGCTGCCCGAACATCGGACCCAGCCCCCCCATCTGCCACATCAGCCAGGCGATGGTCTCATAGCGCTGCGCCGGGTCGAGGAACTTGCCGGTCTTCTCGGCCAGGTAGATCAGGATCGCCCCGCTCTCGAACAGCGGCAGCGGCTTGCCGTCCGGCCCGTCGGGGTCGATCAGCGCCGGAATCTTGCCGTTGGGATTGAGGCTCAGGAATTCGGGGGTCTTCTGAACGTCGGCGGCGATGTCGATCAGATGCGCCTCATAGGGCAGCCCCGTCTCTTCCAGCATGATCCCGATCTTCACCCCGTTCGGGGTGTTGAGCGAATAGAGCTGGATGCGGTCGGGATGCTGTGCCGGCCAGCGGCGGGTGATCGGGAACTGCGACAGATCGGACATGCGTGGAGCCTCCTGCGTTGATGCCGGGACATAGTAACGCCGCAATCGCTGCGCTATGGGCGCTTCGATGAACCCGTCCGACCTCCGTGTCGCCCTCTTCAGCGGCAACTATAACTATGTCCGCGACGGCGCCAACCAGGCCCTGAACAAGCTTGTCCGACACCTGCTCGACGCGGGCGTGCAGGTGCGCGTCTACTCGCCGACTACCGACACGCCCGCCTTCGAGCCGCAAGGAGATCTGGTCAGCGTACCCGCCTTCGCGATGCCCGGCGGGCGCGGCGAGTACAAGGTCGCGCTGGGGCTGCCCAAGGCGCCGCGCGCCGACCTCGAAGCATTCAGGCCCAACCTCGTCCATGTCTCGGCGCCGGAGTTCCTCGGCCATGCCGCGGTCGCCTGGGCGCGCGACAACGGGGTTCCCAATGTCGCCTCGCTCCACACCCGGTTCGAAACCTACCCGCGCTATTACAATATCGGCTTCGTCGAACCCTGGCTGATCCGCCGCTTGACGCGCTTCTACAACAAGTTCGATCGCGCGCTGGTGCCTGGCAACTCGATCGCCGAGCTGATCAAGGGCTGGGGCGTCCGGACCCCGGTCAGCATCTGGTCGCGCGGCGTGGATCACGCCCGCTTCAACCCGCAGCGCCGCGACGACGAATGGCGCCGCAGCCTCGGCATCCCCGACAACGTGCCCGCGATCGGCTTTCTCGGCCGCCTCGTGCTCGAAAAGGGCCTCGACATCTTCGCCGAGGTCGCGCGCGAGCTGAAGCGCCGCGAGGTGCCGCACCACATCCTCGTCATCGGTGAGGGGCCGGCGCGCGACTGGTTCGCCGAACGCGTGCCCGATGCGATCTTCACCGGATTCCAGTCGGGCGACGATCTCGGCCGCGCGGTGGCGGGGATGGACGTGTTCTTCAACCCCTCCGTCACCGAGACGTTCGGCAACGTCACCGCCGAGGCGATGGCGTGCCGCGTCCCCGTGGTCGCGGCCAAGGCCACCGGGGCAATGGACCTAGTCGAAGAAGGCGTCACCGGGTTTCTGGTGCCGCCCCGCGCGGTCGATGCCTATGCCGACGCGATCGAGCGGCTCGCGCGCGACGCGACGATGCGGCGCAGCTTCGGCGAGGCGGGCCACGCCAAGATGCAGGCCTATGTGTGGGATCGCATCAACCAGGCCGTACTGGATGCGTATCTTGAGGTGATGGCGGAGCGCTCAGGCAACTAGCTGGCCGTCACCCC
Organism: Sphingomonas koreensis; assembly: GCF_002797435.1. Classification (NCBI taxonomy): domain Bacteria; kingdom Pseudomonadati; phylum Pseudomonadota; class Alphaproteobacteria; order Sphingomonadales; family Sphingomonadaceae; genus Sphingomonas; species Sphingomonas koreensis. Next base: position 782,928 of record NZ_PGEN01000001.1, read on the forward strand.
GCCCCAAGCGCTGATCAGCAGCCTCTTGCGCAGCGCTGGCCGCACCGTGGATCCCGGCACGGGGGCCGGGATGACGATTGCGCCTAGGACCAAACATATCCCAGCGGTGCCTCACGGAAGGCGAAGCGGTCGACATGACGCTCGACCGCGCCCTTGAGGCCTTCGAGCTGCCCTTCGGCGCTGGCGTCCACCCGGATCGCCAGGCCGTCGGGCTTAGCGTCGAGCGTGACCAGCCCGTCGCCGGGCCAGTCCGCACCGCGCGCATCCTTGGGGAACACGATCGTGCCGTGATCGGCCGAAAACTCGACCTTCAGATTATGCTCCCAATGCTTGCACAGCGCCTGAAGATAGCGGCTAGCCTTCTCGGTCTTGGCAAATCCGTTCGCAGATACGCTCATTTACAGCCTCTCGATCTTGCGCGCCGCCTCGTCGATCAGGTCGGCGACCGCATGTAGGGTTTCCTGGCTCACCTCGCCATCGCCCAGCCGGTGCTGGAGCACCTGGCGAAGGTTACCCATCGCACGCCGCACCGGGCTGCCATGGCTGCGCGAGCGCATCGTGCCGATCTGGGCGAGCCGCTCCATCAGCGCCTCGACCTCTTCCTCGCGCTCGGTCAGGTGGGCCTGGCCGGCAGTGGTGATCGCGAAGATCTTCTTGGCGTCGTCGCTCGCCTGTTCGGCGATCAGCTCCATGTCGGCGAGCATGGTCAGCGTCGGATAGACCACGCCAGGACTCGGCGCATAGGCGCCGCCGGTGCGTTCCTCGATCTCGCGGATCAGGTCGTAGCCGTGACGCGGCGCTTCCTCGATCAGCTTGAGCAGCACCAGCCGCAGCTCGTCGCCCTGGAACATGCGCCGCCGCCCGCGGCCGCCGCCCATGCCCTCGCCGGACACGTCCCACTCCACGGTGAACGGCCCCCATTGGCGCCGCCCGCGCGGGCCGAAGCCGCCGCCAAAGCGCATCTCTCCACGCGGCCCGCAGCCGCGATGATGTGTTCCTCGAAACATTGTTGAACCTTTCAAATTCGAGTCGCGATGCGCTTAAGATATATCTTAGAATGCATCGCACAACCCCCTTCGCGAAATTTGCGCCAGTTCCTATATCGTTCCACATGGCCGACCTGTTCGGCGGGCTCGAATCCGCCACTTCCCCTGACGAAACCGCCGCCGGCGGGCCGCTTGCCGATCGCCTGCGCCCGCAGCGGCTCGAGGATGTCGTCGGCCAGGATCACCTGACCGGGCCGGAGGGCGCGATCGGCCGCATGGTCGCGGCGGGCAAGCTCAGCTCGATCATCCTGTGGGGGCCGCCCGGCACCGGCAAGACCACCACCGCGCGCCTGCTCGCCGACGCGGTCGGCCTGCGCTTCGTCGCGATCAGCGCGGTATTTTCAGGGGTCGCGGACCTCAAGAAGGTGTTCGCCGAGGCGAAGGAGCACGGCCGGCTCGGCAAGCGCACGCTGTTATTCGTGGACGAGATCCACCGCTTCAATCGCTCACAGCAGGACGGTTTCCTGCCGTTCGTCGAGGACGGCACCGTCACGCTGGTCGGCGCGACCACCGAGAACCCTTCGTTCGAGCTCAACGCCGCGTTGCTCAGCCGCGCACAGGTGCTGATCCTGCGCCGCCTCGACCATGAAGCGCTCACCCGATTGCTCGACCGCGCCGAGGCGATGGAGGAGCGCCCCTCCCCCTGACGCCCGAGGCCCGCGACGCACTGGTCGCCAGCGCCGACGGCGATGGCCGATTCCTGCTCAACCAGGCGGAAACCCTGTTCTCCGTGAAGTTCGAACAGCCGCTCGATCCATCCGCGCTGGGCGACTTCCTCCAGCGCCGCGTCGCGGTGTACGACAAGGACCGCGAGGGTCATTACAACCTCATCTCCGCGCTCCACAAATCGGTGCGCGGCAGCGACCCGCAGGCGGCGCTTTACTATCTCGCGCGGATGCTGACCGCTGGCGAGGAGCCTCTGTATCTGCTGCGCCGCCTGATCCGCATGGCGGTCGAGGATATCGGCCTCGCCGATCCCAATGCGATCACGCAATGCCTCGCCGCCAAGGACACGTACGAGTTCCTTGGCTCGCCCGAGGGCGAGCTGGCGATCGCCCAGGCCTGTCTCTATGTCGCTACCGCGCCCAAATCGAACGCGGCCTATGTCGCGCAGAAGGCGGCATGGCGCGCGGCGAAGGAAACCGGCAGCCTGATGCCGCCGCAGAACATCCTCAACGCGCCGACCAAGCTGATGAAGGAGGTCGGCTACGGCAAGGGCTATACGTACGACCACGATGCAGAGGGCGGTTTCTCCGGCGACAGTTACTGGCCCGAGGAAATGACGCCGCAGACCTTCTACACCCCCACCGATCGCGGCGTGGAGAAGCGCATCGCCGAACGCATGGCGTGGTGGGACGCGCGGCGGCGGGAGTTGAAGGGCGAGTAATCGCGGGCCTTCCAATGTTGGAGTTCATCTGCTCTCATCGGTAAATGACCGGACCCAGCCTCTCCGCGCGCGCCGCTCGCCTCAGCCTGCACGGGATCGGGCGCAGATCGCGCGCGTTGTACCATGAACTTCACGATTTTCCGGTATCAGGGTACCTGCTTGCTGCGCTCGCGCTTGCCGTCCCGTCCGCCGCGCAACAGGCACCTCGCGAGCTCACCCCGCACCAGCGTGCCATCGCCGCGGGCTACAAGGCGCTGACCCTGTGCGAAGGCCAGTTCGGCGGCGGTCGCACATCCGAGCAGATCGCAGCAACGGAGCTCAAGGGGATCTATTCCGAATATGAGGCGCTGGTGGCCGAGCTTCCGGCGACCAGCGACCGGCTGAGCCGCAGCGTCAGCGTGCCCTTCGCCCCCGACATGCCGCCGCGGATCGCCTATCATATGCCGCGTTTCGGCTGCTCGCTCGCGCCGATCGGGGGCAAGCGTGGAACGCCGCCGGCACTCCACCCGAACCCGTCGATGCCCATCCCGGCCGATCCGCGCCCCTGGCCGATGGGTGACGGCGGAATCGCCCCCAAGCCCTCGGAAGCGCTCAGCGCCGCGGTCGCTACCGCCTTCGACCCGGCCCGCTCGAAAGGCCGTACCACCGGCGTCCTGATCCTGCGTGACGGCAAGATCATCGCCGAGCGCTATGCCGACGGGTTCGGCCCGCTGGTACCCAACCGCACCTGGTCGGTCGCCAAGAGCATTGCGGGCACGCTCGCCGGCATCGCGGTGGCCGACGGCAAGCTCGATCCGATGAAGCCCGCGCCGATCCCGGAATGGCGAACGCCCGGAGATCCGCGCGCGGCCATCACGCTCGATCAGTTGCTGCGCATGGCATCGGGGCTGGGCAGCGACACCGCGGGCAACCGCACCGACGCGATCTATTTCGGCGGGACGAGTGTGACCGAACAGGCGGTGGCCTGGCCGCTGGTCGCGCCGCCCGGAAGCATCTTCCGCTACGCCAACAACGACACGCTGCTCGCGGTCCGCGCGCTGCGAGCGGCGCTGGGCAATGACGATGCCTATCGGGATTTGCCCGGCACCCGCCTGTTCCGTCCGCTCGGCATGATGCACACCACACCCGGCATCGACTGGCAGGGCAATTTCGTCTTCTCCTCGCAGGTCTGGTCCACCGCACGCGACTTTGCCCGGCTCGGCGAGCTCTGGCGCAACGACGGCGTCTGGCAGGGCAAACGCATCCTCCCCGAAGGCTGGATGAAGTATATGACCACGCCCAGCGGGCCGCAGCCCGCCATGGGGCCGGGCTATGGCGCGACGCTCTGGCTGTTCGGTCCTGAACAGGGGCTGCCCGAAGGCACCTATGCCGCACAAGGCAATCGCGGACAGTTCATCTTCGTCATTCCCTCCGCCCGCCTCGTCATCGTCCGCCGCGGCGAGGACCCCAGCGGTCAGACCTTCGACGCGCGCAGTTTCGTCGCGGAGGTGCTGAAGGCTGCCCAATGAGGGATCGGCCATGAGCTTCTCCTGGGACGAGGCCGTCGCGTTCGCACTGACTTTGCCCGGCGTGGTCGTTGGTGCCGGGGCGAAAGGCTCGACCTCGCCCCAATTGCGCGGCAAGCAGTTGATCTCGCAAGGCCGGGCACCTGAAACCTACGTTCTTCGGGCCACGCGCGAGGAGATCGTGGTGCTCAAGGAAACCGATCCCGTCACCTTTTGGCAGACACCGCAATATGAAGGCTGGCCGACCGTGCTGGTGAACGCCGCCCATGCCGATCCCGATCGGGTGAAACTGCTGATCTCGCGCGCCTGGTGGGACCGGGCGACGCTCTCACAACGCCGTGCCTATGGCGACCGCCCCTGACCATGGGCGGTGTGCACTTCGACCGCTTCGCCGCGATCGACTGGTCGGGCGCAAAGGGCCGCAGCCATCGCGGCATCGCGCTGGCAATCTGCGAGTCGGGCGACGCCGCACCCGCACTCGTCCCGCCGCCCGACCGCAACTGGTCGCGCGAGGGCATCCGCGACTGGATTCTGGCCCAGGCCGCCGAGCCGCTGCTGATCGGATTCGACATGAGCTTCTGCGCCCCGATCCTCGACCGGGGTGCCTATCTTCCCGGCGAGAGCACCGCCACCGACGCCCGTGGTTTCTGGGCCTGGATCGATGCGCAGAGTGCGGACGAGGATCTCGGCGCAGCATCGTTCCTCGAGGCGCGTCGCGGCCGGCATTTCTACCTCGGCGCCGCCGATGGCACGAAGGCGGACTTCATCCATTTCCGCCGCTGCGAGCAACGATTCAACGCGACCGGCGGCGGCAAGGTGACCACGGTGTACGATGCGATCGGCGCAGCACAGGTCGCCAAGGCGAGCTTCGCCGGAATGCGCCTGCTCCATGCGCTCGATGGTCAGGTCGCGATCTGGCCGTTCGATCCCGCGCCGTCCTCGGGCGCTGCGGTGGTCGAGATCTACACCGCGATCGCCGCCCGCGCCGCCGGTCTGCCCAGGGGCCGGTCCAAGCTGCGTGACGCGGCCGCGCTCGATACTGCTCTCGCCATATTGGGTTCGCGGCCGCATGCACCGCTTGCCCGCTACGACGATCATTCCACCGATGCGATCCTCACCGCCGCCTGGCTGCGCGCCAATGCACGTCGCGCCGATCTCTGGCATCCGACTGCATTGACCCGCGAGATCGCACGAGCCGAAGGATGGACCTTCGGCATCGCATAAGGCGCTGGCAGCCAGGAGACCGAAGGCCTTGCGGAGCAAGGATCGGCCCGCCGATAGCCCGCCAATTTTGGCCTTGACCCTGTCACAGGAACGGCCCAAGAGCGCGCAAGCCGCAGATTTCTGCGGATTTCGCGTAGTGGCCGGTTTAGCTCAGCTGGTAGAGCAGCGGTTTTGTAAACCGAAGGTCGCGGGTTCGATCCCTGCAACCGGCACCATCGATCTTCCCCGCCCCGCCGGACGGCTGGCCGCTACTCGAGCGCCTCGCCGGGTTCTGTTGGCTCGTCTGCGCTCTCATCGTCATCCGCCGGGTCGATCGCAGTATGGGGAGCGATGGCCGGCACGTAGCCGGTTCGGGTCACATAGGTCGTCAGCCAGCGCATGCTGGCGTTCACCTGAAACAGCTGGTGGCGCAGTTCCTTGAAATTATGCGGCTCGCGCGGCGCCAGATAGAGTTCGGTCGGAACCCCCATATCCTTGAGCGCGCGGAACAGCATGACGGACTGCGCGGGCGGAACGCGCCGGTCCTCGGCGCCGGATAGGATCAGCGTCGGCGTCTTCACCGCGTCGATCGAAGCCAGCGGTGAATTGCGCAGATAGAGATCGCGACGTGCCTGGCTGCCATAAGGTGGTGTGACGAACCACTCCTTGCGCTGCCAACGCGTGTCCGAGCCCAGATACATCGATGCCCAGTCCACCGCGCCCGCGCCCACGATCGCCGCCTTGAAACGATCGGTAACGGTGATCAGGCGGGCGGTCATGTGTCCGCCAGCACTCCATCCCATTGCGCCGAGCCTCGCGGGATCGGCAATCCCGCGCTTCACCAGCTCGTCGACGCCGGACAGCACGTCGCGGTCCGCGATCCGGAAATAGTCGCCGTTCATGCCCTGGAGGAACGTATCGCCATAGCCGGTACCGCCACGATAATTGACGCTCAGCGTCACGAACCCATGCGACGCCAGCAGGGGCAGGAAGCGGCCGTAAGAGAAGATATTGAACTGGTCGGCCGAACGCGGACCGCCATGGCTCTGAACGATCAGTGGATAGCGCCGACCCGGCGTATAGCCGAGCGGATAGGTGATCAGCCCTTCGAGCTCCTGCCCTTCCGGACCGGGCCAGCGGATCGCCTCCTGACGCGGCAACTGGAAGCGCTTGCCGACATCGTCGTTGACCGCAGTCACCTGCACTGGTGCATTGCTGCCGCGTGGATTGATCCGGACCACTTCCGCCGGCTGGGTTGCTGAGGTTCGCAGAAAGGCCAGCGTCCGGCCATCGCGCGACAGGGCGGGTGCCGAAATCACGCAATCGCAGCGATCGAGCGGCCGGACCTCGCCCGTCGCGACGGCCACCGCGTGCAGGTTGGTGCGTACTCCGTCCTGCGCGGTGAAGTAGATTTCCGACCCATCGCCGGACCACAAGGCGTCCTTGACCGCCCAGGAGCGCCCCTCGCCGAACTGGCGGATCGTCCCCTTCTCCACGTCGATGACGAACAGCCGTGCGTTGACGGTTGCATATTTGCCATCGGCGGCATTGGCGACGAACAGAGCCGTCTTGCCGTCCGGCGCCAGACGGGCATCGTCCTCGCGATAGTCGTTGGCCGTGATCCGGCGCCGGGTTCCCGTCGCCGGATCGAGAATCCAGAGTTCCGATCGCGGCTGATCGTCGAGCAGGCGTGAGGTGGCCTGCCGGAGCAGGATCGTACCGGCATCGCGCGCGATGCTGAAGCTGCGCACGTCGAGGTCGCCACTCACCAAGGTGACGACCTGACCGGACGCGACGTCGAGATAGTTCAGCGTCGCACGCCTTCGCGGCGCTTCGAACGCGAACATGTCGTCCTTGGCCTTGATCCGGGCCGCCGTAGCCGGATCGTCCGGCTTGTCCGCAAGGAAGTAGATGCGCGCGCCATCGCTCGACCAGGTGATATCCGAGGCCGAACTGCGCAGCTGGGTGAGCTGCCGCACTTTCTTGCCCGATGCGTACAGATGGATCTGCGCATACCGGCCGCCCTTCGGCTTGGTTGCGAAGGCAAGCGACTTGCCGTCCGGCGCCCACGCAATCTCCCCCTTCAGCTCGCGCAAGCGCTCCGGGACGCCGGAAGCGGTGGTTCGCCACGTACGCATCGTGGACGCGTTTCGTGCCCAGTTCGCTGTGCGGATCTTATAGATGATCTCGCTGCCGTCCGGCGAGGGGAGCGGGCTCGCCGCACGTGCGAGCCCGATCAGGTCTGTCGCGGTCATCGGCTGCGGCGCCGCCGGTTGGGTCTGGCCCGCGGCGGGCGATGCCATGAACGCAGCACCAAGCGCCAACCAGAAGGTCTTCGCAGTCATGAACCGTCTTCCCGTGCTCTTGGGGCCGCTGCGGGGGCTGGTGCAGCGGCCCCTTCCCTACCTTAGAAGTCCAGCGAGAGGCCCATATAGAAGCGGCGCCCCGCAACGTCGTAGGTCGGGTTGTAGTTGTTCGTACTCCCGCTCAGCACGTCGCCCGCAGGCAGCAAGGGACTCGTCTTGTCGAACAGGTTGGTGACGCCCCCGTAGAGGCGCAGCTTGGCATCGCGGACCTTGAAACTATAACCCGCATAGACGTTGTGCTGCCACACCGCCGGGATGTTCAGGAACAGCGGATACTCCGCATTGGGATTGCTCGCCTTGAAGGTGCGATAGTCGTTGAGGCGGGTCAGACTGTCGTAGATCTTGCCGTAATAGACAGCGGTCCAGCGCAGGCTCAGCCCCTCATGCCGCCACGACAGCGATCCGCGCGCGCGGTATTTGAACGTGCCCGAAACCAACTCGCCCCGCTCATCGGTCGTGACCAGCCCAGTAAGACCGATAAAGCTGGTCTCGTACTTCAGCAGATGCGTCGCATCATAGCGCACGCTCCATTTTCCCGGGATTCCGATGCCGTCGAAATCGAACCGATATTCGGCCGCGACGTCGATGCCGGAGGTCTTGAATCCCGCAAGATTGAACTCGCGCTGCGTGACTCCCGAAAGCTGCCCGTTGTTCGGATTGCGCGTAATGTCTCCGCAGAACGGGTTGGCCGAAGCCGGCAGGTCACTGTCATAGCATTGGGTCAGGATGGCCTGATTGCCATAGGCGGTGATCGCGTCCTTGATCCGGATATCGTAATAGTCGACCGACAGCGTAAACCGCTTCAGGAAGCTCGGTGTGACGACCGCGCCAAGGGTGAAGGTGTCGGCGGTTTCCTCCTTGAGCGCCAGATTGCCGGCATTGGGGCTGAAGACCGAGGTTCCGGACTGATCGAACACCTGCGGCGACCCGCTCGCCGCCTGCGATGCGAACAGCGCCTGGATGCCGGGATTGGCCCGGCAGTTCGCCGCGATCCGCCCGGCCGTGGTCGGGGTGACGCCGTCGCAGATATCGCTGATATCGTCGAAGTCGCCGCGCGGAGGGGAGAACAGCTCGGTCAGATCAGGCGCCCGCTGCGCACGCGCGAAGCTCGCGCGGAAACGGATATCCTTGACCGGGGCATATTGGACGCCACCGCGGAAGCTGAACACCGTACCGACATTCTTGATGTCATAGGTTCCGACACGCGCTGACGCATCCACGCTGAGCAGCTCGATGCCGGGCTTGTCATTCACCAGCGGTGCGTTGACCTCGGCATAGCCCTCGAACACCGAGATCGATCCGCCGAAATTGGGAACCGGCGGGCCCGAAGTACCCCCGAAACGCGAGTAATCGTCGCCCTCGATCTTCTGACTGTCCTTGCGATATTCGATACCGAACGCCGCGCCCACCGGCCCGGCGGGCAGATCGAACAGGTCGCCGGTCAAGAACCCGCTGAAACTGTGCTGCTTGAGCGTCGCGCGCTGACGCAGATCGGCCTTGATGAAGGCGGCCGCTTCGGGTGTGATCGAGCCTTCACCGAAAAGGTTGATCGGGACACAGCCGTTGGATGTGTCACGGCAGACGATCTGGCCGTTCACCGTGGTCGCATCGAGCGCCTGTTTGAGGCGCAGGCCATTGATCTCGCCCGCGCGCACCTGATCCTGAACGAACTGGCCATAGGCGAAGCTCGTTTCCCACTTCCAGTTGCCCCATGCGTCGCCGCGCGCGCCAAACCAGCTGCGCACGGTCTCACGGTCATTGTACGTTGCCTGCGGCCCCAGCTCGATCAGGCGACGAGTAAAATAGACTCCCCGGTTGGCCGAACCGGTGGTGACGTCCGCCCTGATTTCGGCGGGGACGAAGGGATTGCAGGGGCCCGAACCGGTGCCGGTTGCACGCTGGCATGGAATACGGCCGAGCGTCACTTCGCTGCCAACCCCGGTCACCCGATCGATCACCGGGAAGGTGTCGTCTGCGGTAATCGCGCTCGGCTCGCGGAAGTTGAGCGTCTTGACCTTCGAATACTGGACCTGCGCGAAGATGCTGGTCTTGTCCGATATCTCGAAGTCGAACTTCGCCGCGCCTAGATAGCGTTCGCGCTCACCGCTGATCCAGCGCACGTCGCGCGTGCTGTAGCCATCGCGGTTGGGCAGAAAATAGCCACTGTTGCCGGCATCGCTGGTGCCGACATTGACGACACCCCCCGTCTGAACGTCGGGGCCCAGCGGAACAAGCGTCCCGCCACGGTAGAAACGGTCGCGCGCGCTGCTCGAGCCATAGAAAACGCCGCCCGGAATCGAGCTCGACAGGTCAGCCGGCTTGTTGGGCGGAAAGGTACCGATCGGCCGGTCGCCGCTCGTCGGGATACCCGTCGCATCGGTGTACAGCGTCTCATATTCGTTGATCCCGCCCAGTGCAGGATCCCAGTCATATTCCCATTGGGTGAGCGCAAAGGCGCGCTGGTTCGCGCGGATCGGGTCCTGCCGGTCGTAGGAACCGCTGATCAGGAAATAGCCGCGCCCGTCGGCGAATTTGGTGCCAAAGCTGGCATCGAACTCATGTTCACGCCCGCCGCCCGCATCAGTGAATTCGGTGCGCGCGCCGAGCCGCAGCCCGGTTTTCTTCGACTCGGTGATGATATTCACCACACCCGCCACCGCGTCCGATCCATAGACCGATGAGGTACCGCCGGTGATGATGTCGACGCGGCTGACGAAGCCGTTCGGAATCGTGCTCAGGCTGACGCGGTTGGCGTTGGCGCTGTTCGATACGGTGCGACGGCCATCGACCAGCACGAGCGTGCGGTTGTCGCTCAGGCTGCGCAGCTGCACCGAGCTCAGGCCGTCATTCTGGACATCGCCGCTGTTCCGGCGATCGTTCAGCGTCGAGCTGACCGACGGCAGTTCCGCGATCACTTCGCTCAGTTCGGTCCGGCCGGACTCGGAGATCTCCTCTCCGCCCAGCGCGGTAACGGGCGAGGCAGTGTCGAAGGACTCGCGGCGGATGCGCGAGCCGGTCACGATCACCTCGCCCGATTCAACCGCTGGCGTGGCTTCGGGCTCAACCTGCGAAACCGGCTCGGGAGCAGCGCGCGGAGCGGTTGCCGACGTGGAAGCCGGCACCGGCTGAGCGCGTTCGCGCGTGACCACGAAGGTCTGCCCGCTCGACCGGCGCGCGACGAGACCGGTTCCCCTAAGCATGCGCGCCAGCGCCTGCTCGACGGACATGGTGCCCTTGACCGCATTCGCCTGCTTGCCGCGCGTGTCGCCACGCGACGCGATGATCTGGACATCGGCCTGCCGCGCAAGGGTCACGATCGCCGAACGCGCTGCCTGTGCAGGAACGTCGAAGCGCTTTTCCTGTGCCTGCGCTGGCGTCGCCATCGCGCAAATGATCGCGGTCCCCGCCATGAAGGCGTTGCGCGTTATTCCCCCCATCTGTCTTCTCCCCCCTTGGGCGTCGGGCTCTTACCCGCTCACCCCTCCCAAGAGACCGGGACAGGAAGAATCCTTCGCCGGCGGTGCATTTTTTGATTTTTTAGTTCGGATTTCTGCCGATACGGATGGCATCGGGCTGCCGGGTATCGACCGGAACGTCGAGGCTCTCGCGCACCGCGAGCGCGAACCCCTCCGGATCGTCGACGCGGAAAATCCCGTCAAACTCCTCACTTGCGAGCGCGGGATCGACAATCACCAGCTTGCGCTGGTTGTAGCGGTTGAACTCGTCGACAGCGGCGTCGAGGCGGCTGCCGTCGAGATCGATCTTGCCCGCGCGCCAGGCGAGCGAGCGATCGACGGCCGAGGGCTCGGCGGCGGCAACGTCGATCGCGGCATCGTTGGAGACGAAGGCGCTGCCGCCCGCGGCGATCCGGACGCGGTGCCCTTCAGCGCCCTCGACCCAGGCCTCGACCACGCCCTCGGTCACGAAAACCTGCGCACCGTCGCCGCGCAGCCGGATCGCAAAAGCAGTCCCCACTGCCTGCACCCGCACACGGCCCGCATTCACGACAAACGGCCGCTGCGCGTCCTTCGCAACCTGGAACCAGGCTTCGCCGGCGGCAAGGTCGACGTTCCGGCGCTTGTCATCGACGCGTACCGCGATCCGGCTCGCGGTGTTGATCGCCGCAACCGAGCCATCGACCAGCGGCACACGCCGGATCTCCCCCACCCCCGTCGCATAGTGCATCGAGCGGGTCGCCCAGATCAGCCCGCCGACGAGCGATGCGGCGAGCAGGCCCGCGCCCCCCGCCATAGCCCAACGGCGAGAGAAGCTGGGCACCGACTCAGGTTCCTCGTTCACCACCGCGATCGCAGGATCGGTCGAGATCCAGGCGGCCTGCGCGCGCAACAGCGCGCCGCTGTGCAGCGGGTGCACGGCAAGCCAGGCCCGAAGCTCGGCCTCGTCGCCTTCCGACCAGCCGCCAGCGTCCATCCGCGCCGTCCAGCGCGCCGCCTGATCGGCCATGTCGCGCGTCATTTGCGCCACTTCGAAACCCTCGTTTTCTCGGCTGCGTCGATGCGGGCTTCCGCCTCCGCATCGGCCGCCTGCCATAATGCCTGCACCGCCCGGATGCCCTGCCAGACCTGCTTTTCTACCACCTTCTCGGTCACGCCGAGGCGCGATGCGATCTCCTTTTGCGACAGCCCCTCGATCCGCCGCATCTGCACGATCTGCCGGCACCGTTCCGGCAGGCGCGCGATGAGCGCGAGCACGCGCTCCACCTCGAGCCGCCCGCCGGCCTCGCGCTCCGGGGACGGCGCCTCGTCCGCGGAATAGCTTTCGATCGCCGCGATCGTCTCGAACGGCACCACCCGCGCGCGCTTCAGGCGGCGCACATAGAGGTTGCGCACGATCGAGAAGAAATAGGCGTCCGGCCGGCCGATATGATCGACACTGTCGAGCATTGCGAGCCGGCAATAGGCCTCCTGGATCAGCTCATCGGCATCGTCGGGTGCCGCGCGCGACCGCAGAAGCCAGGCGCGCACGTCCGCTTCGTGGGGCATGACCTGCCGGGCCACCCACGTCGCGATGCGGACCCGCCGCTCGACTTCCATCCCCTCAGCCGTTGATCCGGCTCCCCGTTCTTGCGGTCATTTGAACTGACCCTAGCCGCATAGAGACCTGTGGCGAGAAAATCCTTCGCCCGGTTCAGGAACACCGAACGAAAAGAAGCCTCCACCGGTCATTTTTTATCGCTACCGTCCTCTGTAAACGCATTTTCAATTCGCCTTTCGTCGGGCGCGCGGTATGTGTCACGCAACTGACAACGTTATCAGGGAGAGGGGCGTTGGCCGCACCCGTCACACAATTGAGTTCGACCGATCCGGCGTCCGGCGACGCACAGGGCATCAACGCGCCCGACCTTCAGGTCTTCGTCTTCGCACTGTTCTTCATCTTCGGCGGCATCACCTCGCTCAACGATGTGATCATCCCGAAGCTCAAGGAACTGTTCACGCTCAACTACACCCAGGCGATGCTGGTGCAATTCTGCTTCTTCACCGCCTATCTGGTGATCGGCATCCCCGGCGCGAAACTGGTCAAGAAGCTGGGCTATATGCGCGGTGCGGTCGCCGGCCTGCTGACGATGATGGTCGGCTGCCTGCTCTTCATCCCCGCCTCGCAATACGCGACCTATGGCGTGTTCCTGTTCGCGCTGTTCGTGCTGGCGAGCGGGGTGGTGATCGTCCAGGTCGTCGCCAACCCGCTGATCTCACTGCTCGGCAAGCCCGAGACCGCGCATAGCCGCCTCACCTTCGCGCAGGCATTCAACTCGCTCGGCACCACGGTCTTCCCGATCGTCGGGTCGATCCTGATCCTCGGCAGCCTCGCCACCGTGACCGCAGACCAGCTCTCGGGCCCGGCGCTCGAAGCCTATCGCGTGGCGGAGAGCAAGGCCATCATGCACGGCTATCTCGGCATCGCTGCAGCACTCGCAGTGGTCGCCGGCGTCGTCTGGCTGTTCCGCAACCGCCTGAAGGGTGAGCGCCACCAGGCGAGCGCGGGTCTTGCCGGCCTCGACCTGCTCGGCCGGCCCCGCTTCGGCTTCGGCGCGCTCTGCATCTTCCTCTATGTCGGCGCGGAGGTCTCAATCGGCTCGCTGATCGTCAACTATCTGATGCAGCCCGGCGTGATGGGGCTTCAGGAGCAGGCAGCAGGCAAGCTGATCGGCTTCTACTGGGGCGGTGCGATGGTCGGGCGCTTCATCGGATCGGGCCTGATGCGCGTGATCAGCCCGGGCAAGCTGCTCGCCTTCGTCGCGGTCGGCGCGGTCGCGCTGATCCTGATTTCCACCAACACCACCGGCCATGTCGCGGGCTACAGCCTGCTGGCGATCGGCCTGATGAACTCGATCATGTTCCCGACGATCTTCAGCCTCGCCAGCGAGAAGCTGGGGGGCCGCGCGGCGGACGGGTCAGGGATCATCAACATCGCGATCTTCGGCGGCGCCGTGGTGCCACTGGCGACCGGCGCGCTCGCCGATGCGACCGGCAGCCTGGGCCTTGCGCTGATCCTGCCCGCCATCTGCTACGCGATCATCGCCGGCTTCGGCTATTATGCCCGACGGCCCTATGCCGGGCCGGTCGCAGGCTGAAACACGAAGGGCCGGTGAGTTACCTCACCGGCCCTTTTCGCATGTCCTGCCCTGTTCAGAAGGCTGGTACGGGTGGTCGGACTCGAACCGACATGATGTTGCCATCGGCGGATTTTGAATCCGCTGCGTCTACCATTCCGCCACACCCGCATATCGCCGGCGCCTGCGGGCCGAAGATCGGTGCCGGAGCCTATACGAAGCCCCGGCACCGATTTCCAGACCGGAATGCCGCTTTGTGAAGCAGATCAGGGATCGACCCGGATTTCGCCGGCCTGCCGGATATCCTCGGACGATGATCCCGCCAGCACGCGATAGGCGCCCGGCCGTACGCGCCAGCCGCCCGCCTTGACGTCGTAAAAGGAGAAGGCGCGCGGATCGAGCGTCAGCGTCACCTCACGCTTGCCGCCCGCAGGGATCGCGACCTTCTGAAAGGCTCGCAGTGTCCGCGGCGGATCGCCCGCCATGGGTTCGACCGGCTCGACATAGAGCTGCACCACCTCTTGCCCCGTGCGTTTGCCGGTATTCCGCACAGTCAGCTTCACCGTCACCGGCTTCGCGCCCGACGCCCTGGCCGGAACGTTCAGCGGCGAATAGGCGAAGCTGGTGTAGGACAGCCCGTGCCCGAACGGGAACAGCGGCTTCACGCCCCGTGCCTGATAGCCGCGATAGCCGACCAGCAGGCCCTCGGAATAGGCGCTCTTCGAGGTCTTGAGATCGGCCAGATCGTCCCCGCTACGCTGCGGGAAGGTCACCGGCAGCTTGCCTGACGGATTGACCTTGCCGGTCAGCACATCGGCCAGCGCCGCGGCACCACCCTCGCCGGGCAGCCACATGCTGACGATCGCGGGCGCTTTCTCGTGCCAAGGCATCGTCATCGCCGCGCCCGCATTGACCACCACCGCGGTCTTCGGATTGGCCGCGGCGATCGCCTCGACCAGCCGGTTCTGCTCGCCCGGCAGGTCGATATTCGCGCGGTCATAGCCCTCGCCCTCGGTGGTCGAGGACGAGCCGACGATCACGATCGCCGCATCCGCGCCCTTCGCCGCGGCGACCGCGGCGTCGAACGAAGGCTGCGGCTCGCGCACGCCGAAGCTCAGATTTTCGTAGGGCGTGCCCCCGTTCGCATAGTCGATGCGGATCGGATAGCCGCGCCCCGCCTCCAGCGTCACCTGCACCGTGCGACGTGGCACCGGAAAGCCCAGCACGTCCCGATTGTCGGGAACGACCTTGCTCGCCTTTTCGAGGATCACCTTGCCGTCGAGCGTGACGCGCGGCGTGCCGGTGCCGCGCACGCTGAACTCATGCACGCCGCCGGTGCGCGGCCAGAACATCCCGTCCCAGCGGATCGCGGCATAGCCGGTGGCCTTGGGTCCCGCGACATTGCCGCTGATCCAGCGAACGAAGCGCGTGACGCGTTCGGTCTTGACCGGCTCGCCACTCGCGTCGGCGGTCATGAAGTAGCTGCCGGTCAGACCGGTCTCGCCGCGCTTGCCGTCCGGGCTGAACAGCTTGGCATCGGCAGCAGGTGGCGTCTCCTCGTTATCGACGCCCTTTTCATAGGTGATGCGCACGCCGGGCAACGCCGCGCGCAACGCATCCAACGGCGTCTGCGTCTCGAACGGCACGACGTTCGAGCTGCCGCCGCCCTGCATGCGCACGACATCGGCATTGGGGCCGATCACCGCGAGCGACCTGATCGAGCGGTCGAACGGCAACACGCCATTGTTCTTGAGCAGGACCATCGCCTCCTCCGCCGCTTTCCGCGCGATGGCGGACTGACGGAGCGGCGTCGCCGCTTCCGGACGCGACGCCCCGCGCTCGATCACGCCGCTGCGCACGATCAGGCGGACCATCCGCCGGGCATTGTCGTCGATCTGCGCGGTGCTGACCTTGCCCTCGGCGACCGCGGCCTTAAGCTTGTCACCGAAATGCTTGGGCGGCCCCGGCATCTCGAGGTCCATGCCGGCGTTGACCGCCTCGGCGGTGGTGTGCGTCGCGCCCCAGTCGGACACGACGAAGCCCCGATAGCCCCATTCCTTCTTGAGCAGATCGGTCAGCAGCCAGCGATTTTCGGCCGCATAAGTGCCGTTGATCTTGTTGTACGACGCCATCACCGACCACGGATCGGCCTCGCGCACCACCATCTCGAATGCGGGCAGGTAGATTTCGTGCAACGTGCGCTGATCGACGATCGAGTCGACGACGAAGCGATAGCTTTCCTGGTTGTTCACCGCGAAATGCTTGAGCGAGACGCCGATCCCTTCCCCCTGTACACCGCGCACATAGCCCAGGCCCATGCGCCCGCTGAGCCAGGGGTCCTCCGAATAGGTCTCGAAATTGCGGCCCCAGCGCGGGGTGCGGACGATATTGACAGTGGGCGCGAGCAGCACGTCGGCGCCATGCGCCTTGGTCTCGCGCGCCACCGCCGCGCCGACCGTGGCGGCAAGGTCGGGATTCCAGCTCGCCGCCAGCGCGACGCCGACGGGGAAGACCGTCGCCGGCTTGCCGTCGGGCGAGCGTACGCCGGTCGGCCCGTCGGTCATCTTCACCGCCGGGATGCCAAGGCGCGGGATCGGGTTGAGCGCCATCGAGGATTCGCCCGCCAGCAGCAGGATCTTCTC
This sequence comes from Sphingomonas koreensis, assembly GCF_002797435.1. Lineage (NCBI taxonomy): Bacteria > Pseudomonadati > Pseudomonadota > Alphaproteobacteria > Sphingomonadales > Sphingomonadaceae > Sphingomonas > Sphingomonas koreensis. The sequence continues at coordinate 799,648 of NZ_PGEN01000001.1, forward strand.
GTCCAGCGTCAGCCGCGCCATCAGGTCTGCAACCCGCGCCTCGATCGGCGCCTTGGCATCGCGATAGACCGGTGCGGCCTCCTGCGATCCGGCCGGCGCCGCCATGGCGAGGGTCAGTGCAATTGCCGCACCCGATCTCATTTGATCGCAGCCAGGCTGGCTTCGGTCTTGGCGAGCAGCTCGTCGGTCAGCTTGCCGTCCGAATAGGGCTGGAGCTGCTTGAGGCCGAGCCCCTTGATCATCTCGAGCTGCGGCAGCTGGGTCAGGCCGGGCAGTTCCTTGTCGAGCACAGCCTTGGCCGCGTCGTTCGCCAGCAGCTCGCCGATCGGCGTGTCGAGGTTGAACTTGGCTGCAGGCTTGGGGGCGTCCGCTGCGGGAGCCGCCGGCGCGGTCTGGGCGGTCGCAATGGTGGGGACGAGCAGCGCCGCCCCGAGCATGAGGTGAAGCTTCATCACTGGTTCTCCTTGGTTTCGGCGGATTGCGCGCCGGATTGGCTGCCGAGCTCGGCGATCATCGCCTCCCGGATCAGGAACTTCTGGACCTTGCCGGTCACCGTGGTCGGGAATTCCGCGACGATGCGGACGTAGCGGGGCACCTTGAAGTGCGCGATCTGGCCGCGGCAGAAGTCGCGGATGCTTTCTGCATCGGCCTGCGCCCCGGCGCGCAGCCGCACCCAGGCGCACAGTTCCTCGCCCATCCGATCATCGGGCACGCCGACCACCGCGACATCCTCGATCGCCGGGTGGCTGTAGAGAAAGCCCTCGATCTCGCGCGGGTAGATATTCTCGCCACCGCGGATCACCATGTCCTTCAGGCGGCCGACGATATTGGCATAGCCTTCGTCGTCGATCACGGCGAGGTCGCCGCTGTGCATCCAGCCCTCCGCATCGATCGATTCCGCGGTGCGCTCCTGCTCGTCCCAATAGCCGTGCATCACCGAATAGCCGCGCGTGCACAGCTCGCCCGGCTGGCCGACCGGGACGATATTGCCGTCGAGGTCGATCAGCTTGCTTTCGAGATGCGGCTGCACCCGGCCGATCGATCCGGTGCGGCGGTGGATCGGATCGTCGAGCGCGGTCTGGAAGCTCACGGGACTGGTCTCGGTCATGCCGTAGCCGATCGTCACGTCGCGCATGTGCAGCCGATCGATCACCTCGCGCATCAGCGGCTCGGGGCAGATCGCGCCGGCCATGCAGCCGGTACGCAGCGAAGTGACATCGAGGCTGTCGAGCACGGGATGCGCGAGCATCGCGATGAACATCGTCGGCACGCCGTAGAGCGCAGTGCAGCGCTCCGCCGCTACCGCGCGCAACGCCGCCTCTGGATCGAAGCCGGGCGCGGGATAGACCATCGCCGCGCCGTGGGTCAGGCTGGCGAGGTTCCCCATCACCATGCCGAAGCAATGGTAGAGCGGCACGGGAATGCAGATGCGATCCTGTGCGCTCAGCCCCATGCCGCGACCTACGAAATAGCCGTTGTTGAGGATGTTGCGATGGCTGAGCGTCGCGCCCTTGGGCAGGCCGGTGGTGCCGCTGGTGAACTGGATGTTGATCGGATCGCTGGGGTGAAGATCCTCAGGCAGCGCGCCCGCCAGATGCGCCGCGACATCGGCAAAGCTCAGCCAGCCCGGCCGTTCGTTCTCGCCGATCAGGATCCGTGCGCGCAGCGTCGGCAGCCGTTCCGGCCCCAGCGTCTCGACCATCTCGGCGTACGCGCTGGTCTTGAAGCTCTCTGCCGCGACCAAAGCGGCAAGGCCCACCTTGTTGATCGTATATTCGACCTCGGACAGGCGATAGGCCGGGTTGATCGTCACGAGGATCAGCCCGGCACGCGCCGCCGCGAACTGAGTCAGCGTCCATTCGGCGCAATTGGGCGACCAGATGCCGATCCGCTCGCCGGGCTTGAGCCCGAGCGCCAGCAACCCCGACGCCAGCCGATCGGTCCGCGCCAGCAGTTCGGCGAAGCTCCAACGGATGCCCTGCGCGACCGAAACGAGTGCATCGCGCTCGCCCCATTGTTCCGCCGCGCGCACCAGCGCCTCACCGATCGTATGTTCGATCAGCGGCGGCGTGTCCGTGCCACGGACATGGCTGAGTCCGGGAGTGACGAAGCTCATTTGCCGGGCACCTCACAGGTGAAGCTCGCGGCCTCATCGGTCGAACCCTTGCCGTCCCAGCGCGCGACCTTGGGCCAGGCGCAGAGCGGGCGCGTGCGCTGCGCCTTGGCGGGGAAACCGAGATAACCGAACAGGTCGTTATCGAACTTGGTCGCGACGATCCGCTCCGGCGCGGGGCCGCCCTTGTGCCAGGCGTCCAGCGTGCCGAGCGCATCGAACACATTCGGTCCTGGCCCCGCCATGCAGTGCGACATGCCCGGCGCCATGAACAGGCGGATGCGGTCGCGCGCGGCTGGGTCGGCGGCAAGCACGCGGCCGACAAAGCCGATCGTGTTCTCCGGCGGGATCGCGGCGTCCTGCCAGCCATGATACATCAGCAGCTTGCCGCCGCGGCGGAAGAACGCCTTGAGATCGGCACTCTCGATGTCGAGCTCCTTGCCGAGCTTCGCCCTGGCCAGCGGATAGTCGCTGGCCAGGTTGAAGCGCGACGCCGGCCACTCGGCATCGCTGTGGACGAAGTAGCGGAAGAACTCGCCCGAGAATTTCGCGTGCTGGGAGTCGGCGGCAGTCAGCCACATGCCCCAGGTGCCCGGTTCGCCCTCGGCGCCCGGTGCGAAGCCGGGGTAGAAGGACTTGCCGTCCGGCCCCTTCGGCCCCTGATAGAGATGCCGTGCCGACGCGACCTGCGGCGGGGTCAGGCATTCGCCGGTCGCCCCCGGCTTGCACTGAAGCTCGGCCGGATCGAAGCGGCACAGGCGCGGATTCTCGATCACGCCGTCGGCAACACCATCGAGCTTGTCGCATTTGGCGAGCGAGGCGGTCTGCAGCAGCTTGAGCTGGGTCGAGCCGAGCGCCGCGCCGGGCTGGCGCAGCACCTGCGCATTGCTGGCGAAGGCGCTGGCCATCCGTGTCCAGGGAATCGCCGGGGCACCTGCAATGATCGCATCGTAATCGTCGGGGAAGCGCTGCGCCTCCATCAGCGCCTGACGCCCGCCGTCGGAACAGCCATGGAAATAGCTCGCGGCGAGCGGCGCGGGATAATAGGCCGCGATCACCTGTTTCGCGGTCTGCGCGGCGATATGGTTGGCGCGCCAGCCATAGTCCCTGATCTTTTCCGGCGCATTGAGCGCCCAGCTGCCGTCGACGTCGCTCTTGCCGAAATGGCCCATGTCGCTGCCGACCGAGGCATAGCCCCGTGCCAACGCGCCGCGCATCAGCAATGCCGGGATGCCGAGATTGGCGCCGAAGCCGCCATTGCCCGCACCCATCAGCTTGCCGTTCCACGCCGCCCGTTGGGGCAGCCACACCTCGACCTTGATCGACGATCCGGGAACCGGGGTCATCACCGCCTGCACACGGCAGAACGCAGCGCTGGACGGCAGGCCCGGCATGCCGGGGCCGGTATCGACGGTGGCGCCGATCGTTAGCGGGGTCGCCGCCTCGATCTTGCCATTCGCCAGTGCGCGGCCGGTCAGTGCGGTGCAGCTATCCGCCTGTTGGCGCGGCGCCGCGGCGGCCGGCGCCCCGCCTGTGGCCGATCCGGCGGCGAGCGCGATGGCGCTCAGACTTGCAAAGCGGGTCGCTTTCATTTCTTGAGCACTCCCAGCGAATTCATCCATGCCTGCATCCGGTCGGTCCAGACGTCGCTCGGCTTGTCCTGGCGCTTCATGCCAAAGCCGTGGCCGCCACTGGCGAAGGTCGCGAATTCCGAGCGAGCACCCGCCGCACGCCAGGCCGCGTCGAGCCGGGCACTGTCGGTACGCGAAAGCTTGTCGTCGTCGGCGACCGCGACGAACAAGGGCGGCGCTTTCTGCGGCGCGACGATCGGGTCGGGAAGCAGGCCGGGATAGATCGCGGCAGCGAAGTCCGGGCGTGCATCCGGCTTGTTGCCGAGCATCGTCCAGACCGTGACCGCGCCGCCCGCCGAGAAGCCCATCAGGCCGACCCGGTTCGGCTTCACGCCATAGCGCGCGGCGTTGGCGCGGACATGGCGCACCGCCTGCTCACCGTCGGCGGTCGCCAGTGGGCGCAGCGGTTCCACTGCCTTGGCCAGCTCGGGCAGGTTCGTCATGTAGCGCAGCATCGCGAAGGGCAGATCGCCGCCGGTCTTCAGCAGCCGGTAGCGCAGCACGAATGCCGTCACGCCCTGAGCGTTGAGCCATTGCGCGACGGCTTCGCCCTCATTCTCGATCGACAGCAGGTGGAACGCGCCGCCGGGCGCGACGATCACGGCGGTGCCGTTGGCCTTGGCCGGATCGGGCCGATAGACGGTCAGCGTCGCGTCCTCGACATTGGTGACGACGATACCGAAGGGCGCGCGCTTCTCGCGTTCGCCGGGCGATTCCGCGGGCTGGTCCGGCCACACACGCACGACTTCCTGTGCGGACGCGGGTGCCGCGACCGGCATCAGCGCGACCGTGCCCAGTGCGGCGACCGCGGCAAGGCCTGCAAGCAGGCGTAAGGTGATCTTCTTCATTGGGCGTCCCTGATCCTGGCGATGGCGGCGATCGGCGGCGTCGCGGCGGGCGCCATCGCGGTCTTGTCGATATCGATCGCGAGCAGCGTGGGTTTGGCCGGTTCGACCCGATGCCAGCTCGGCAATCCCTTGCCATTGGGATCGCCGGCGCGGGCGAAGTTGGTCCAATAGGTCATGAGCTGTGCCGAAGCGGCGCGGTCGGCCGCACTCGCGTCTGCGGGCAGATTGCCGAACTGGAACGGCACGTCGCTGGCGTGGCCCGCGCCCTTGCCCGGCTCGCGCTTGGCTTGCGCCACATAACCGAAGCGATAGAGCCAGGTCGGCGCGCCGCTCTTCGTGTGACGACCGGCAAGCGCGAGCGCCGGTTCGCCGAAGATCGCGTCACCGGCGAGGTAGCGGATGGCCTTTTCCTCCGAACCATAGGCTGCCTTCACAGCTTCCGCTCCCGGACCAAGTGCCTTGAGCACCGGCCCATTGACCATCGGCAGGAACGGCGCTGGCACAAAGCCAAGCTCGTCGTCATTACTGCCCGCGATGAAGGGGATGCGCGCCTGCTTGCCCGAAGCGAAGACCGCATCGGCATGGCCGGGAACGATCGTGCCGTCGGTGACCGGGCCGGAATAGAAGCCCTCTTCCTTGTTGAGGATCGTGATCCCGCCGCGCACCGTGTCGGCGTGGAGTGCCCGCAGTGCAGCGAGAGCGGCCGCGCCTGAGTTCGCGGCAAAGGCACTGCCCTTCGCCTGCGCATCCGCCAGTGCGGGCCAGCGATCGCGTCCGCCGCCCGATGCGGCAATCGCCTTGGCGAACAGGCCGTTGGCAGCGGGTGACGCCATCAGCCGCGCGACGGACTCGCCACCCGCGCTCTCGCCGAAGATCGTGACGTTCGCCGGATCGCCACCGAATGCCGCGATGTTGCGCTTGACCCAGGCCAGCGCGGCGATCTGGTCCATCAAACCCCAGTTCGCGCCCTGTCCCAGCGCCGGGTGCGCGAAAAAGCCGAAGCGCCCGAGCCGATAGTTGAAGGTCACCACCACGACATCGCGCCTGGCGAGCTGCGTACCGTCGGTCGGAGCGAACGCACCCGATCCGGCGACGAAGCCGCCGCCGTGAATCCAGACCATCACCGGAAGCTTCGCGCCCGCGGCAGGCTTCGGGGTCCAGACGTTGAGGAACAGGCAATCCTCTGCCATCGGCGCGCCGTGGCTGACGTCGCCTGGCACCGCATTCTGCACGCAGTCCGCGCCGAAGCGGGTCGCGTCGCGCGGAGCAGACCAGTGTTGCACGGGCGCAGGCGCCGCCCAGCGCCGCTCGCCCACCGGCGGCGCGGCATAGGGAATACCCTTGAACGAAGCGACGTCATCCGCCGTGGCGCCGTTGAGGGGCCCGCTTTCGATGGTCACCTGTTGCGCGGCGGCGGGCGTCGCGGCGAGCAAGGCGAGGATAAGCAACCGGTTCATGCGCCGCCTCCCGTACGGAATTCGAAGATGCCGGGACCAGTGCGATAAACCGTGTAGCCCCCCTCGCGGCGCAGCAACTCGGCGCCCTGCGGCACGGCGATGGTGCCGAAGCGTTCGGGTACCCAGACCTCGCCGCCGGTATTGGGCGGGACTTCGGCGGTGAGCGTCAGGCGGCCGCCCTCCACCTTCCAGCGGGATGCGGCGCGGCCATGGACCGTCTCCATCACCGCTTCGGCCGAGGCGAGGCCGGTCGGGATCGCCGGCTTGACCAGCACCGTCTTGTAGCCCGGCGCGCCGGGACGCAGGCCGGCAAGGCGCTGGCGCATCCAGTCGGCGATCGACGCGAAATAATGATGGTCGCGCGAGCGGCTTTCGAGGCTCCAGCTTTCGAACATCGTCGAATGACCGTTGGCGATCCACCAGCCCCAGCTCGGCTCGTCGGTACGCGTCGCGACGCGATAGGCGAGATCGGCATGGCCATAGTCGCTGAGCATTTCGAGCAGATGGCGCGTGCCGTAGACGCCGGTGCGCAGTCCCTGCTTGTCGACATCGCGTGCGATCGCGTCGGCGACGCTTTGCTCGCGGCCCCTGGGGGTCATGCCGAAGGCGAGCGGCAGCACGTTCTGGATCTGCGCCGCCGGCCCGGCGACACCCCTGGCATCGACGGTGCGATACCAGCCATTGGCGTCGTCCCAGTAGCGGGCGTTGTAGGCAGTTCGGATCGCCTCGGCGAGCTCACGGTAGCGCGCGGCGTCCTCGGCCTTGCCGATCACCGCCGAGGAGCGTGCCAGCAGATCGGCCTCATGGAAGAAATAGGCGGTGGTCACCGCGTCGACGCCGCCGCCGCGCGCGTTGAGGAAATCGAGGGGGCCTGGCGGCATCCACTCGCTCAGCCCTGCGGCGCGGCGATAGTCGGGCGCCTTGATATAGGTGGCGGTATAATCGACCAGCCGCCGCTGCATGTCGTGGCTCTGCGCCAGGATGCGTGTGTCGCCATAGGTGGTGTAGAGTTCCCATGGCAGGATCAGCGCGGCGGCATCCCACGGCGTGGTCGGCCCCCAGATGATGCTCCAGCCCGGTGTGTTCTCGTACCCGTAATAGGGCGTCGCCGGGACGATCTCTGGCAGTTCGCCGTTGGGCGCCTGCGCATCGCGAAAGTCAGCGAGCCATTTGGTCCAGACCCGCGCGATGTCGAGGCTGCGCGCCGCCGCGCCCGCCGATGCCTGGGCGTCGCCGGTCCAGCCATTCTTCTCGAACGCCGGGGTGTCGGTGACGAAGCCGTGGAGGTTGTTGAGAATGGTACCGGTCGCCGCCGCATCGATCTTGCCGAGCAGCGGGTTGGCGCTGGCGAAGCTGCCGGTGCGGGCAACGGCGGAATGGACGATCCGCGCCTTGAGCGTCGCGCCGGGCACCCCGCGCAGCTCGACATAGCGGAAGCCGCGATAGCCGAAGCTCGGCTCCCAGCGCTCGACGCCCTTCCCTGCCAGCGTGTAGCGGTCGGTCTGGAGCTGGGCGTGGATCAGGCCGGAGACCGGCACGACGCGGCCGTCCGCCGCAAGCTTCTCGCCCGCGATCATCGAGACGGTGGCGCCGCGAGGCCCGCGGACCTCGAGCACCGGACGGCCGGCGACGATGCGGCCGAAATCATGCACCCGGACCCCCGGGGCGACTTCCTTGACCGCAACGGCATCGATCGTCTCGACCGCCTCGATCGGCTCCGCATTGGCGGCGGCGAGCTTCCCGGCGGGGCCGGCGATGACCGCCGCGGGCCGCCAGTTCGCGCGGAAACCTGGACGGTCCCAGCCAGCGGGCAGCAGCCGTGCGTCGTAGCGTTCGCCGCGATGGACGGAGTCGCTGCGGGTGGGGCCGTCGGCGGCTTGCCAGTCCCCGCCGGTCGCGACCGTCTGGCGAGTGCCGTCGGCATAGTCGATCTCGAGCTGGGCCTTGAGTGCGGGCGCGGCGCGCCACGGCGCTGCGTGGAAATACCATTCGTCGGGATCGGTGAGCGCGTACCAGCCCCGGCCGAGTTCGGCGCCGAGCACATTCTCGCCCGGACGAAGCTGAGCGGTCAGGTCTTGGGTGTAGCTCAGCACGCGCTTGTCATAGGCGGTGAAGCCCGCACCGAGCGGCGATCCGACCTGTGCACCGTTGAGCAGGACCCGAGGCATCCCGGCCCCCGCATAATAGAGACGCGCGCGCGCGATTGGCTTACGCGCGACGGCGAAGCTGCGGCGCACCAGCGGCGCGGGTGCCTCGATCGGCAGGACGAAGGCGACCCGGGGCACGCCCGCGGGAATGGCCAGCCCGTCCGCCTCGACTGAGCCGCCGGTGAACGGGTTGTCGTTGTGCGCGAAGTCGGTGCGGAACGGCGCGCTGCCCGTACCGGTCACCGCGACCGAATGGATCGTCGCGGTCCTGGGATCGGCGGCCGCGAAGCCGATCGTACCGTGCGTGTGCGTCGCATCCTCTAGCGTATCGACCGTCTTGCCGTCGAGCTGAGTGACGATGCGCGATCCTTCGGCGCGGATCCTCAGGCGGCTGCGCTTGTCCTTGAGCGGCCTAGCGAGCGGGATGCGCTTGAGCACATCGGTCTTCACGCTCGCGCTCGATCCACCGGGATAGCGGCGCACGCTGGCGGTCAGCGTGGCGCCTTCGGCGCCGTCGCTCAGCGTCCAGACATAGGCATCGCCATAGGTCTTGCCGCTGGGCAGCGCGCGGAAGAGGATATCGATCGACTTGCCGGTCAGCGTCAGATCGATGTCGAGCGTCAGGTTGCGCCAGTCATGCGCGTCGGGCGTGCGCCCGGCGATCCATCGCGCCTGCCAGTCGGCGGGAGCGAGCAGGCCCATCTCCCAGAAGCCCGGCGTGCTCCAGCCGCTGACGCGGCCCTCCCCGTCCCAGGCCTGGACCCGCCACCAATAGCGGCCGCGCGAGGCGAGCGCGGGGCCGGCATAGGCGATGTGGATATTGTCTGCGGAGGCGACCTTGCCGCTGTCCCAGACGAATTCCCCCCGTTCCAGCGCTTCGGGCGAATGCGCGACCTGGATGCGGTATGCGGTCTGGCGCGCAACGGGCGAGCGCCAGGCGAGCCGCGGCGCGGGCTCATCGAGACCGATCGGCCCCGTCGCATATTCGGCGCGCAGCCCCTCCGGCACCTTCGCCGGATCCGCCGCCTGAGCGGGCGCCAAGGCGACCAGCAGAAGCGCCCCGGCAAAAACCCGGAAGCGGCCGATGCGGTGGCCGCTTCCGGAAAGGGGGAGTGTACGCAACACGCCGACAGGCCTCTAGAATTTCGTTCTGACGCCGAACGAGACCAGCCGGCCCAGCGAGAAGCCGTTGGTGTATCCGGTCGAGCTGTTGAGGTACGGCGCGTCCTGATCGAACACATTCTCGACGTTGATCGTCAGCATCGAGTTCTTGAGCGCGCCGCCCAGATCATAGGCGAAGAAGAGATCGACGGTGTTGAAGCTACTCACCCGCGTCTGAGGCGGGACGCCCAGCATCGGATAGCCGCCGCGATGGCCGAGCGTGGCGCGCGCAGTGAAATCGCCGACTTTCGCGCCCAGCGCGGCGTTGAGCGCGAGGCGCCCGGTGCCGTTCTTGAGGTTGTCGTCGAAGCCAGCGCCCTGAACCGCCTGGGTCTTGCGGTTGAGCGTATAGGTGCCGGAGATGCCGGCGTTGATCGATCCGAACCCGGTCTCACGCAGATAGGCGATATTGAAATCGATGCCATCGACATGGATCGCGCCCAGATTGGTGCGGCGAGCGTCCATGATCACATAGGGCGACGTGCCGAAATACAGACTGTCGAGGCTCGGCGCACCGTTGAGCGGCCTGCTGCCGACCAGCGCCTTGACCTGCGCCAGCGTCGGATTGGTGATGTAGAAGCTCTTATAGCCCGGATCGGTGAAAAAGACCGGCGACAGGAATGGCGGCACCGAGATCGCATCGGTGAAGCGGACATTGTAATAGGTCGCGCTCACCACCAGGCCTTGGACCGCCTTGGGCGTCCAGTCGAAACCGACCGACCAGGTCGTTGCCTTCTCAGGCTTCAGATTGGCATTCCCGCCCGCTAGGATGATCGTCGGCCGCAGAATATCGAGCGGCGAGCTGTTCGACGCGCGAAACGGGCTGAACAGCAGGATCTGCGCGCGGGCATCGGCCAGGCTGGTGGTGTCGGCCAGGCTGGGCGCGTGGAACGAGGTGCCGTAATTGCCCCGGATCAGCAGATCGTCGAACGGCTTGTAGTTGACGCCGACCTTGGGGTTGGTGGTGCCGCCGACATCGTCATAGCTGTCGTGCCGGATCGAGCCGGAGATCTGAAAGGCGCGCAGGCCCGGCATCCCGTTTCCCGCTCCGACCAGCGGGATCAGCGCCTCGGCGAACGCCGATTTCACATGGCGGCTGGTCACCGACCCCATCGCACTTGTGAACACATTGCGGCGATCCAGCGAGACGAGCGAGTCGAGCTTCTCGAAGAAATACTCGGCACCGATCGCCAGCCGGATGTCGCCGCCGCCGATCGTCGCGACTTTACCGTCAAGGATCGCGCGGGTCTGGAACATCTCCTGATCGGCCTGACCGTAATTCTCGAAGTCGCGGATCGCGGCGAGGACCGCCGGGTTGCTCGCCTCCGGATCATAGGGATTGAGCGCGGTGGCGAGCGTGGTGCCCGCGAGCGCGGCCGTCGCGGCGGTGGCGTTGATCGTCGGCTCCCGGATCAGCGAATAGCTGTTCCCGTAATTCGCCTCGGTACGCAGCTGCCACCGATCGCTCAGATCGATCGAAAGGCTGGGTGAGACCCCCCAGCTGTCGAAGCGGGCACGGCTCTCCATGCTCTCGCCGAACGCGTCGGCGAAGGAGATGGCGACGCTCTGCACGGGCGACAGGCCGATCGGACGGAAATAGGGATTGGTGAAGACCATCGTGCCGGTGAAGCCGGGCGTGGCATTCAGCCGGGTGGTGTCGCGACGCGACCAGTAGACGGTCGCCTGGAAATCGACACTATCGCTGAGCGCCTGGGTCAGGCCGGCAAACACGGCGTGGCGCCGTTCACGCGGATAGATGTCCGCATAATCGGTCGTGTCGCACTTGTTCACAGTGCCGGGCGTGAGGCCCGGCGCCGCATGGCTGATGCCGCCCACGGTGAAGTTTCCCGGCGAGCACGTGGTCGCACGAAAATCCTGCCCGCCGCGCGCGCTATGATCGGCACGCACATAGTCGCGGTCGATGCCGAGGATATTGTCGTGCCAGGCATAGCTGTACGAGGCGAAGAGCGAGCCGCTGCCCCAATCCTTGCCGACGGTGATGTTGCCGTCGACCGTCTTGTAGTCGTCAGCGAAGCCATAGCGCACATTGGCGCCGACCCCGTCGAAGCGCTTGCGGGTGATGAAGTTGATGACGCCGCCGATCGCGTCCGAACCATAGATCGCCGAGCCGCCATCGGGCACCACTTCGACCCGATCGATCAGATCGGGCGGAACGATCGAGGGATCGACCGAGGTCTGGAGCACACCCGCGCCGACCATGCGCCGACCGTTCATCAGCACGAGCGTGGTGGTACCGCCCGAAGCGCCGAGGTTGCGGATATTGGGCCGCACGATCGGGATCGACATGTCGCCGCTGCCGCTGGGCACGGTGTTGAAGTTGCCGACCTGCGGGATCGAGGCGAGCAGGTCGTTCGCCGATGCCGCACCGCTGGCGACGATCTGTTCCCGCTTCACGCTGACGACATTGGTGCCGGTCGGCGCGACGCCGCGCAGCAGCGTGCCGGTGACGACGACCTCGCCCTCGCCCGCCGGATCGGCCGACGCCTCTTCAACTGCCGCGGGCGCCACCTCGGAAGTCTGGAGCGGTCGCGGAGCAGGAGCGGCCACCGCCTCGATCACGAAGGCACCGCCCGAAGCGGCGCGCGCGCGCAGACCATGGCCCGCGATCAACCGGTCGATCGCCTCGGCGACCGAATAGCTGCCCCGGATCGCCAGCGCGCGCTTGCCGCGCACCAACGCCGGGTTGAAGATGATCTCGGTCCGCGTCTGGCGACCGAGCTGCGTCAGCGCGGACGACAGGCTCTGCGCTTCGAGCTGGACCGGCGCGCGCGTAGCGGCCTGTGCGGCCGCAGGCACGACGGTCAGCGCCAGCGGCGCGATGCTGACCAGAGCCAGCAGGCGAAGTGCAGATGTACGGCGGTTGCTACGCATGGTTTCCCCTCCCTTGCAAAGCTGGCTTCAACCAGTCTTCAAAAGGTCAGGACGTGTGCGGATCAGTTTTCCACATCGGCCCGCGAAGTTTTTTTCGCGGAGGCGTTCGCGATGACCAGGCTTCCGTCCGCCTGCCTGTCGATCCGCACGGGCAGCAACTCGCGCACCAGCCCCGTGAAACGATCGGCGTCGCCGGTGCGGAACACGCCGCTGATCCGCATCCGTCCAGTCTCATCGTCGAGCACGCGGATCGGCGCGGCGGTGTAGCGGCTCATTTCCGCGGCCGCGCTGGCCAGCGGCGCATCCTCGAGCGACACATAGCCGTCGCGCCACAGCAGTTCGTCGCCGACGTCCACCGGCGCCACGCGCTGCGGCACGCCCAGCTCGGCGACCAGCGCCTGGCCGGGCTTGAGCAGCGTGGGCGCAGGCGCGGAGGCTTCGGGCGTCGCGGCGGCATGATCGACGACGACGCGCCCCTCGACCAGCACGACCTTCATCCGGCCGGGATCGAGGCGGACTTCGAAGACGGTGCCGAGCGCCGTCACACGGCGCCCCGCGGCTTCGACGGTAAACGGCCGGGCGGGGTCCTTTGCGACCTCGAACAGCGCCTGACCGCGCGTCAGCCGGACGAGGCGACCGTTCGGGGTGTAGGCCAGCGCGACCGCCGTGTCGGTGTTGAGCGTCACCCGCGTGCCATCGGGCAGGCGGACGATGCGGCGCTCGCCCTTCGCGGTCGCGAACCGCATCGGTGCGGGCTGCGCGCCCGCAGCCGCGGACGCGACCTCTCCGGCCGGCCCCCGCGCCGGACCGCCGTTCAACCCGAGTTGGCCCGGGAGCATCAGCGCCGCCGCAGTCAGACAGGCAGCAAGCCCCGTTCCCACGACCGGGATCACCCAGCGCCGCGGCGTCGGCCTTGTAGCGAGCGCCGCCTGGCGCAGCGCAGTGAGATGGGGATCGGCGTCAGCCTGATCGAACACGTCCCACACGCCATTGGCCTTGCGGAAAGCGCGGGCATGGATCTCGCTCGCCGCGAGCCAGGCGTCGAAGCTGGCCTGCTCGGCGGGAGTCAGATCGCCCCGGTCGTGCTGCAATACCCAGTAGATCGCAGCCTCGTCCGGAGTCATGCCCAGCGTCGGATTGGTGCGCGCGAGCGAGATCATTGGTCGCCCATCCGCTGAACGAGGTGCGACATCGCACGCGTCATATGCTTCTCGACCGCGCTGACCGAGATGCCCAGCCGCGCGGCGATATCCAGGTATCGCATGCCTTCCAGGCGTCGCATCACGAAGACCATTCGCGTCCGTTCCGGCAGTTCGAGCAGCACGGCGGTGGCGCGCACCAGCGCCTCCTTGCCCAGTAGGACGCGCTCGGGCGAAAAATCCACATCGCCATGCTGCTGGCCGTCGAACGCTTCGTGATCCGCTTCGTGCCGGCTGCGCTTGCGGCGCAACCGGTCGTTTAGCACACTGCTCGCAGTCTCGAAGACGTAACCGCCTACCTTGTCGACATCCTCGAGGCTGCCGCGCTTGGCGAGCCGCAGGAACACTTCCTGGATCAGATCCTCGATCTCACCCCGATCGCGGAGGCGGCGCGAGAAGTAACGGTCCAGCGACGCGCGGAAGCGCGCATCGAGCGCTTCAAGCGACGCGTTGCTCTCGCCGCGATGGGATCGTCTGGTACTGTCGCTCATCACCCTATGCCTCGCGCGCGAGGCTGGGACAGTTCGCCGGGCTTGGCAATCCACGATGATTCCAGTGCTTTACCTGACAGGTAATCGCCTGTCCGACGGCGCGCGCCTATCCCGACCTCAGCAACCGAGGAGGCCCAGATGAATCGCCGCGACCTGATGCTCACCCTATCCGCGGCTGCCGCCGCCGCGACCCTCGCCACGCCTGCCCGAGCCGCCGGGAAACCGGCCCGGACGCCCGCCCGCGTCGCTGCGCGTGACGGGACGCAGCTGTTCGTCCGCCGCTGGGGCAAGGGCCGCCCGATCGTCTTCACGCATAGCTGGGCGCTCGACAGCACGATGTGGAGCAGGCTGTTCCTCGACCTCGCCGAGCGAGGCTTCGAGTGTATCGGGTTTGACCGGCGCGGGCACGGCCGCTCGGACGCGCCCGCGACGGGCTATGACATGGATACGCTTGCCGACGATGTCGCAACGGTGATCGGCGACCGGCACGGCGTGATCCTGGTCGGTCATTCGATGGGGGCGGCCGAAATCCTGCGCTATGCCCAGCGTCACGGCACCGCGCGGATCGCGAAGATCGTGCTGCTCGCCCCGGTCACGCCGTTCCTGCTGAAGACCGCCGACAATGCGCTCGGCGCGCCCGAGGCGTTCTACGAGCAGATTCGAGCGGAATGGCGCCGGGATTTCCCCAGATGGATCGAGGCAAACAAGGCGCCCTTCTTCACCCCCGAAACCTCGGTCGAGACAATGGACGCGATGAAGGCGATGATGCTGAACACCTGGCTGCCCGCCGCGATCGAATGCAACCGCACGCTGATCGGAACCGACCTGCGCCCTGCCCTCACCAGGGTCGACAAACCCGTACTGGTGATCCACGGCACCAAGGACGCCTCCGCACCCATCGAAATCACCGGACGCCCCACCGCGGCGGGCATAACCGGTGCGGAGCTCAACGTGTATGAAGGTGCGCCGCACGGCCTGTTCGCCACCCATCACGACAGGGTGCGCGACGACATTCTCGCCTTTATCGGTTGAGACGGCCTAGCCCATGACCCGGCGCTCGAGTTCCTCACGCGATGACACACCGATCCGGCGATAGATGCGGCGGCGATAGTCGTGGAGCGTATGCGCACCGATCCCAAGGTCGCGCATGATCTCCCCGGGTCCGCGCGCCATCACCAGATGCCGGGCGACCTCGCGCTCGCGTGGCGAGAGATCCAGTCCGGCGAGGCGGCTCAACACCTTCAACCCCAGCGGAATCTGGCGTTCGATCAATGCATAGCAGCACTGGGATTCCGCAGAGCTGCGATCGCCGCCCGCTCCGGCAAGCGGTCCGACCGGGTAAAACCGGATCATCATGCGTCCATAGGGTGTGGTGCGTGCAACCGCAGGCTCGCGGCCCGCGCGTCGGATCAGCGGCGCGAAGAAATCGGGCGAGGCGTCCTCGATCGCGCAACGCCGGAACTTCTGATCGAACTGGACGCCCAGCAACGCGCGCAGCATCGCCTCATAGCCACTGCTCGCCTCGATCAGATGACCGTCGCAGTCCAGCGTCAGGACGGCCCGCTCGCTGCTGTCGGCATAGTCCACGGGCGGATCGAGACGATCGGCCGCGAGCGCATGTGCGAACGCCGGAACGACCGCGATCAGCATGTCGATCTCGCGGCGCGAATACTCGCATCCGCCCGGTTCGCGCGTGGCGAGCACGACGCCGCGCACTTCCTGCCCGTCGCGTACGAAGACGTCGAAGCCGTGACCAATGCCATAGGGGCGGCAACATTCGTTGTAGAAGAGCGACGCACGGAACTCGGGCATGCGCGTGGTTTCAGCCGCCGCACCGAACGGCTGCCCTCGCCGCACGAGGCTGGAGAAACCCGGAACCCTCATATCGTCGCAGGCGAGCAGTGCGGCGTTCACTTCCAGCGCTGCGGGAATGATCCAGGGCAGATGGAAGTCGGCCGGTCGGCCGAACTGGTCGATCCAGACGAACATGCAGAAGTGGCCGGGCACCAGTTCGGCCAATGCCTTGAGCATTTCCGGAATGACCGCGCGGCTGGGCAGGCCAAGCCGGGCCAGCTGCGAAAGATGGGCAAGCGCGGCGTGATTACGCACCGGGAGCCTCCTCACCAGTTTTCCGTATCGAGACCGATCAACCCGCGAGGACGGCGCCGCGCCGGCGGCCAATCCTTCCCCCTATCGGGGGAAGCAATGCCATCGCGGTGCTGGCTAAGCAAGCGCATCCGGGAAGCCGGAAGAGGCGGACAACGGGGGACACTATGATCGTCATCTTCATCGCGGCGGGAGTTCTCGCCATCGTCGGCGCAGCGGTTCTCGGCCGGGAGTTCGGCCGGGCTCGCCTGCCGCCGGCCCAGGACGGCCCCGGCGCCTCCAAGCCCGAAGGCTGTGAAAACGCCGTCAAGGAGTGGGATGATGCGCGGCAAAAGGCGTGCAACGCCAAGCGCGAACAGGATGCCGCGCAGATTCTTGCCACCGATCTTCGCGGGCAGGTGGTGGCTGCAACCGCCGTGCATGTGGCGCTGGTCATCGCCGCGGTCGCGACCTACGCCGCCGCTGCAGCAGCCATTGCGACGGTGTTCGGGATTCCCGCCGGGATTGTCCTGACCGGTGTCGCGATCGGTCTCACCGTCGCTGCGGCCGCCGCGTTGCTCGTGCTCGTCGGCCTGACGGCGTCGCTGACCGCAGCGGACGACGATCTGCTTCTGAAGATCAGGAACCGTCAGGACTGGGACAATCGGGTGGCCGACCTTCGAGCCGCCATCAACCGCACATGCCCCGTCGAACGGGCCGAGGCCGCTCTGGCCCGTCCCGGTCCCTGCTGATCGCGATGCCGGAAAAGTCGGGACGGGCGTTTGACAGCGCCCGCCCCGTTTCCTATATCCGCCCCTCATCCGATCGGTCGGGAAATGATGTGCCGTCGCGCAGCGCATCGAACGAATTGGCCGCCGGGGACCATAGACGCTTGAGAGGCTGAGTTATTCTTCTTTTCGAAGAGGAAGTTGCTCGGCCCTTTCGGCGTCTGTTCGCGTGCCTGCCCCGGCGGATACCGGGACGATTTTCAGGCTGACGAGGCAAAACATACCCATGGCAACCAAGGCGATCGAAGGCGGCACCGCAAAGCGCCGCATCCGCAAGGTGTTCGGCGACATCCACGAAGTGGTCCAGATGCCGAACCTGATCGAGGTTCAGCGCGAATCCTACGAACAGTTCCTCCGCAGCGATCCTTCGATCGGCTATGTGTCGGGTCTCGAGAAGACGCTGCGCAGCGTGTTCCCGATCCGCGATTTCGCCGGCACCGCCGAGCTCGACTTCGTCACCTATGAGCTCGAGCAGCCCAAGTTCGACGTCGAGGAATGCCGTCAGCGCGGCATCACCTACGCGGCTCCGATGCGCGTCACCCTCCGCCTGATCGTGTTCGAGGTCGACCCCGATACGGAAGCCCGCTCGGTGCTCGATATCAAGGAGCAGGACGTCTATATGGGCGATATGCCCCTGATGACGGGCAACGGCACCTTCTTCATCAACGGCACCGAGCGCGTTATCGTCAGCCAGATGCACCGGTCGCCGGGCGTCCTGTTCGACCATGACCGCGGCAAGACCCACGCTTCGGGCAAGTATCTGTTCGCGGCGCGCGTGATCCCGTACCGCGGCTCGTGGCTGGACTTCGAGTTCGACGCCAAGGACATCGTCAACGTCCGCATCGACCGCAAGCGCAAGCTGCCGGTGACCTCGCTGCTCTATGCCCTGGGCCTGAACAGCGAAGAGATCCTCAACCACTTCTACAACACCGTGACCTTCGTGCGCGGTCCGGGCGGCTGGCAGATCCCCTTCCAGCCCGAGAACTGGCGCGGCGCGAAGCCGGCGTTCGACATCATCGACGCCAAGACCGGCGAAGTGGTGTTTCCCGCCGGCCAGAAGATCAGCCCGCGTGCCGCCAACAAGGCGCAGAAGGACGGTCTCGAGACGCTGCTCATCCCCACCGAGGAGATCTTCAACCGCTACTCGGCGTTCGACCTGATCAACGAGTCGACGGGCGAAATCTACATCGAGGCGGGCGACGAAGTGTCGGCCGAGAACCTCGAGAAGCTCGACAAGGCGGGCATCGAGCGCATCGAGCTGCTCGACATCGACCACGTCTCGACCGGTCCGTGGATCCGCAATACGCTCAAGGCCGACAAGGCCGAGGAGCGCGAGCAGGCGCTGTCCGACATCTATCGCGTCATGCGCCCCGGCGAGCCGCCGACGCTCGAGACGGCGGAATCGCTGTTCGGCGGCCTGTTCTTCGATCCGGAGCGCTACGACCTGTCGGCCGTGGGCCGCGTCAAGCTGAACATGCGCCTTGACCTCGACGCCGAGGACACGGTGACGACGCTGCGCACCGAGGACATCCTGGCCGTCGTCAAGACGCTGGTCGATCTCAAGGACGGCAAGGGCGAGGTCGACGACATCGACAATCTCGGCAATCGCCGCGTCCGTTCGGTGGGCGAGCTGCTCGAGAACCAGTACCGCGTCGGCCTGCTCCGCATGGAGCGCGCCGTGAAGGAGCGCATGAGCTCGGTCGACGTGTCGACCGTGATGCCGAACGACCTGATCAACGCGAAGCCGGCCGTTGCGGCGGTCCGCGAGTTCTTCGGCTCGTCGCAGCTCTCGCAGTTCATGGACCAGACCAACCCGCTGTCGGAAGTCACCCACAAGCGCCGCGTGTCGGCGCTTGGGCCGGGTGGTCTCACCCGTGAACGCGCCGGCTTCGAAGTCCGCGACGTTCACCCGACGCACTATGGCCGTATCTGCCCGATCGAGACGCCGGAAGGCCCGAACATCGGCCTGATCAACTCGCTGGCGAGCTTCTCGCGCGTCAACAAGTACGGCTTCATCGAGACGCCGTACCGCAAGGTGATCGACGGCAAGGTGACCAACGAGGTCGTCTATCTCTCAGCGATGGAAGAGGCCAAGCACACCATCGCCCAGGCTTCGGCCGAGGTCGATGGCGACAACCGCTTCACCGAGGAACTGGTCTCGGCACGTCAGGCAGGCGAGTTCCTGATGGCGCTCCCCGACCAGATCACGCTGATGGACGTCAGCCCCAAGCAGCTCGTCTCGGTCGCGGCCTCGCTCATTCCGTTCCTGGAAAACGACGACGCCAACCGCGCGCTCATGGGATCGAACATGCAGCGTCAGGCCGTGCCGCTGGTGAAGGCGGAAGCGCCCTTCGTCGGCACCGGCATGGAAGAGACCGTCGCGCGTGACTCCGGCGCCGCGATCGCCGCGCGCCGTGCGGGCATCGTCGACCAGGTCGACGCGTCGCGCATCGTCATCCGCGCTACCGGTGAGGTCTCGGCGGAAGAAAGCGGCGTCGACATCTACACGCTGATGAAGTTCGAGCGTTCGAACCAGTCGACCTGCATCAACCAGCGTCCGCTGGTGAAGGTGGGCGACGTCGTCAACGTGGGCGACGTGATCGCCGACGGCCCATCGACCGAGTTCGGTGAGCTGGCGCTGGGCCGCAACGCGCTCGTCGCGTTCATGCCCTGGAACGGCTACAACTACGAGGACTCGATCCTCATCAGCGAGCGGATCGTGAAGGACGACGTGTTCACGTCGATCCATATCGACGAGTTCGAGGTCATGGCCCGCGACACCAAGCTCGGGCCGGAAGACATCACCCGCGACATCCCGAACGTGGGTGAGGAAGCGCTGCGCAACCTCGACGAGGCGGGCATCGTCTATGTCGGCGCCGAGGTCGAGCCGGGCGACATCCTGGTCGGCAAGATCACGCCGAAGGGCGAAAGCCCGATGACGCCGGAAGAAAAGCTCCTCCGCGCCATCTTCGGTGAAAAGGCCTCGGACGTCCGCGACACCTCGCTCCGCCTGCCCCCGGGCGTGTCGGGCACGATCGTCGACGTTCGCGTCTTCAATCGTCACGGCATCGACAAGGACGAGCGCGCGATGGCGATCGAGCGCGAGGAGATCGAGCGCCTGAAGAAGGACTCGGACGACGAGCGCAACATCCTCAACCGCGCGACCTGGTCGCGTCTGCGCGAGATGCTGCTCGGGCAGACCGCGACCGGCACGCCCAAGGGCCTCAAGAAGGGCTCGGTGATCGACGAGGACCTGCTCGACAGCGTCGATCGCCACGAATGGTGGAAGTTCGCGGTTCAGGACGACAAGGTTCAGAGCGACCTGGAAGCGGTGAAGGGCCAGTATGACGAGGCCGTGAAGCGCATCAAGGACAAGTTCGAGGACCGCCGCGAGAAGCTGGAGCGGGGCGACGAGCTGCCGCCGGGCGTGCTCAAGATGGTCAAGGTCTTCGTCGCGGTGAAGCGCAAGCTGCAGCCGGGCGACAAGATGGCCGGCCGTCACGGCAACAAGGGCGTCATCAGCCGCATCCTGCCGGTCGAGGACATGCCGTTCCTGGAGGACGGCACCCCGGTCGATCTCGTGCTCAACCCGCTGGGCGTGCCGTCGCGCATGAACGTCGGTCAGATCTTCGAGACGCATCTTGGCTGGGCCGCACGCAACCTGGGTATGCAGGTCGCGAGCGCGCTGGAAGACTGGCGTGAGGCCAATCCGGACGCCAAGGCCGGCGAAATGCCGGCCGCGGTCAAGGATCGCCTGGTCGAGATCTATGGCGATCACTATGCCGCCGACATCCAGGCCCGCTCGCCCGAGCAGGTCGTCGAGCTGATCCAGAATGTCCGCACGGGCATCCCGATGGGCACCCCGGTGTTCGACGGCGCGCGCGAGAGCGACGTGTCGGACATGCTGGAGCTGGCGGGTCTCGACACGTCGGGCCAGTCGATCCTGTTCGATGGCCGCACTGGCGACGCCTTCGACCGCAAGGTCACGGTGGGCATCATCTACATGCTGAAGCTCCACCACCTGGTCGACGACAAGATCCACGCCCGTTCGATCGGCCCCTACTCGCTCGTCACCCAGCAGCCGCTGGGCGGCAAGGCGCAGTTCGGCGGCCAGCGCTTCGGCGAAATGGAGGTCTGGGCGCTTCAGGCCTATGGCGCGGCGTACACGCTGCAGGAAATGCTGACGGTGAAGTCCGACGACGTGGTCGGCCGCACCAAGGTCTATGAGGCGATCGTCAAGGGTGACGACACGTTCGAGGCCGGCATTCCGGAGAGCTTCAACGTTCTCGTCAAGGAAATGCGCTCGCTGGGCCTCAACGTCGAACTCAAGAATCTCGACGAGATCGAGGACGGCGACGAGCTGGCCGAGGCGGCGGAATAACGGATTGCAGGGCAGCGGTTTTCAAGACCGCTGCCCCTTCCCCGCCCCGACGAATTTGACCCTCCAGAGGGACACAGAGAATGAACGAACTGACCAACTTCGCGAACCCGGTGGCCAAGCCGGAGACCTTCGACCAGATCCAGATCGGCATTGCGTCGCCTGACCGCATCCGTTCGTGGTCGTTCGGCGAGATCAAGAAGCCCGAGACGATCAACTATCGCACGTTCAAGCCCGAGCGTGACGGCCTGTTCTGCGCGCGCATCTTCGGTCCGATCAAGGACTATGAGTGCCTGTGCGGCAAGTACAAGCGCATGAAGTACAAGGGCATCGTCTGCGAGAAGTGCGGCGTCGAGGTCACGGTCTCGAAGGTCCGCCGCGAGCGCATGGGCCATATCGAGCTGGCCGCGCCGGTCGCGCATATCTGGTTCCTCAAGAGCCTGCCCTCGCGCATCGGCCTGCTGCTCGACATGCAGCTCAAGCAGCTCGAGCGCGTGCTGTACTTCGAATCGTACATCGTCACCGAGCCAGGCCTGACCCCGCTCGAGAAGTTCCAGCTTCTCACCGAAGACGAACTGCTCGACGCGCAGGACGAGTATGGCGAGGACGCCTTCTCGGCCGGCATCGGCGCGGAAGCGGTCAAGATCATGCTCATGGACCTCGACCTCGAGGGTGAGCGCAAGGAGCTTCTGGAAGAGCTGGCGACGACCAAGTCGGAGCTGAAGCCCAAGAAGATCATCAAGCGCCTGAAGGTCGTGGAATCGTTCATCGATTCCGGCAATCGTCCGGAGTGGATGATCCTCGACGTCGTTCCGGTCATCCCGCCCGAGCTGCGCCCGCTGGTGCCGCTCGACGGCGGCCGCTTTGCGACCTCGGATCTCAACGATCTGTATCGCCGCGTGATCAACCGCAACAACCGCCTCAAGCGCCTGATGGAGCTGCGCGCGCCGGACATCATCGTCCGCAACGAAAAGCGCATGCTGCAGGAAGCCGTCGACGCGCTGTTCGACAATGGCCGCCGCGGCCGCACCATCACGGGCGCCAACAAGCGTCCGCTCAAGTCGCTGTCCGACATGCTCAAGGGCAAGCAGGGCCGCTTCCGCCAGAACCTGCTCGGCAAGCGCGTCGACTATTCGGGCCGTTCGGTCATCGTGACCGGTCCGGAGCTCAAGCTGCACCAGTGCGGCCTGCCGAAGAAGATGGCGCTCGAGCTGTTCAAGCCGTTCATCTACGCCCGTCTCGATGCCAAGGGTCTCTCGATGACCCTGAAGCAGGCCAAGAAGTGGGTCGAGAAGGAGCGCAAGGAAGTCTGGGACATCCTGGACGAGGTGATCCGCGAGCACCCGGTTCTGCTGAACCGCGCACCGACGCTCCACCGCCTGGGCATCCAGGCGTTCGAGCCGGTGCTGATCGAGGGCAAGGCGATCCAGCTTCACCCGCTGGTCTGTTCGGCGTTCAATGCCGACTTCGACGGCGACCAGATGGCCGTGCACGTTCCGCTGAGCCTCGAGGCTCAGCTGGAAGCGCGTGTCCTGATGATGTCGACCAACAACATCCTGTCACCCGCGAACGGCAAGCCGATCATCGTGCCGTCGCAGGACATGGTTCTCGGTCTCTACTACATCTCGATGGAGAAGGAGAACGAGCCGGGCCAGGGGATGATCCTGGGCGACATGGCCGAGGTGCACCAGGCGCTGTTCGCCGGTGCTGTGACGCTTCACACCAAGATCACCAGCCGCGTCCCGCAGACGGATGAGGACGGCAACACGTACATGAAGCGCTTCGAGACCACCCCGGGCCGCATGCTGCTCGGCGAGTGTCTGCCGAAGAGCCACAAGGTGCCGTTCGATGTCGTCAACCGCCTTCTGACCAAGAAGGACGTGGGCGACGTGATCGACGAGGTCTATCGTCACACCGGCCAGAAGGAGACCGTGCTGTTCGCCGACGCGATCATGGCGCTGGGCTTCCGTCACGCATTCAAGGCGGGCATCTCGTTCGGCAAGGACGACATGATCATCCCGGACTCGAAGGATGCGCTGGTCGACGAGACCCGTGCCCTCGTGAAGGACTATGAGCAGCAGTATCAGGACGGCCTGATCACCCAGCAGGAAAAGTACAACAAGGTGATCGACGCCTGGAGCCGTTGCGGCGACCAGGTGGCGGCAGCGATGATGGACGAGATCAAGGCGGTCAAGACCGACCCTGAGACCGGCCGTGAGAAGCCCGCCAACGCGATCTACATGATGGCGCACTCGGGTGCCCGCGGCTCGGCGGCACAGATCAAGCAGCTCGCCGGCATGCGCGGCCTGATGGCCAAGCCGTCGGGCGAGATCATCGAAACGCCGATCATCTCGAACTTCAAGGAAGGTCTGACCGTCCTTGAATACTTCAACTCGACCCACGGCGCCCGCAAGGGCCTTGCGGACACGGCGTTGAAGACCGCGAACTCGGGTTACCTCACCCGCCGCCTTGTCGACGTGTCGCAGGATTGCGTCGTCATGGAGGAGGATTGCGGCACCGAGCGCGCGCTGGAGATGAAGGCGATCGTGCAGGGCGGCTCGACCATCGCGTCGCTTGGCGAGCGTATCCTGGGCCGTACCACGGCCGAGGACGTCGTCGATCCCAAGACGGGCGAAGTGGCGATCGCCACCGGCACGCTGCTTGACGAGGCGATGATCGCGCAGATCGAAGCACTCGGCATCCAGGGCATGAAGATCCGCAGCCCGCTGGTGTGCGAGGCCAAGATCGGCGTGTGCGCCAAGTGCTACGGGCGTGATCTCGCCCGCGGTACGCCGGTGAACATCGGCGAGGCGGTCGGCGTGATCGCGGCGCAGTCGATCGGCGAGCCGGGCACCCAGCTCACCATGCGTACCTTCCACATCGGCGGCGCGGCACAGCTCAACGAGCAGTCGAACCTCGAAGCCCCCGTGGACGGCAAGGTCGAGTTCCGCGACGTCCGCATCATCGTCGATCAGCGGGGTCGCCGGGTGGTGACTTCGCGCTCGGCGGAGCTTGCCATCCTCGACATGGACGGGCGCGAGCTGGCGGTGCATCGCATCCCGTACGGTGCGTACGTGATGTTCGATGACGGCCATGTCGTGGCCAAGGGCGACCGTATGGCCGAGTGGGATCCGTTCACCATGCCGGTGATCACGGAAACCGGCGGTACCGTGAAGTATCAGGACCTGATCGACGGCAAGACGCTGACCGAGCAGGTCGACGAAGCGACGGGCATCGCCCAGCGCGTCGTCATCGAGAACCGCGGTGCTGCAGCCAAGAAGGAGGACCTGCGTCCGCGCCTGACCCTGACCGGGGACAGCGAGGGTGAGGCCGCGCGCTACATGCTGGCGCCGGGTGCAGTGATCTCGGTCGAGGACGGCGCGACCGTCCAGGGCGGCGACGTCCTGGCGCGCGTCAGCCGCGAAAGCGCCAAGACCCGCGACATCACCGGCGGTCTGCCGCGCGTCGCCGAGCTGTTCGAAGCCCGCAAGCCCAAGGAAAACGCGATCATCGCGAAGGTCTCGGGCCGCGTCGTGTTCGGCAAGGACTATAAGGCGAAGCGCAAGATCGGCATCCAGCCCGAGGATGGCGGCGAGGTCGTCGAGTATCTGGTGCCGAAGTCGAAGGTGATCGACGTTCAGGAAGGCGACTACGTCAAGCGTGGCGACAACCTGATCGGCGGCTCGCCCGATCCGCACGACATTCTCGAGGTGCTCGGCATCGAGCCGCTCGCGGAATATCTCGTGTCGGAGATCCAGGAAGTCTATCGACTCCAGGGCGTGAAGATCAACGACAAGCACATCGAGGTGATCGTTCGCCAGATGCTGCAGAAGGTCGAGATCACCGACGCCGGCGACACCACCCTGCTCCCCGGCGAGCAGGTGGATCGCGACGAGATGGACGAGACCAACGCCAAGCTCGAGCCCGGCCAGGCCCCCGCACAGGGCAAGCCCATCCTGCTCGGCATCACCAAGGCGTCGCTGCAGACCCGCAGCTTCATCTCGGCGGCGTCGTTCCAGGAGACCACCCGCGTCCTCACCGAGGCGGCGGTCCAGGGCAAGCAGGACACGCTGATCGGTCTCAAGGAGAACGTGATCGTGGGCCGTCTCATCCCCGCCGGCACCGGCGCGGGCATGAACCGCATGCGCATCGCGGCCACCAGCCGCGACGCCGCACTGCGCGCCCAGCAGCGCCGTCTGCAGGAAGTCCTCATCGCGCCGAACTCGGCCGCTGAGGAGCGTGCAGCCGAGCTGGCGCAGGACCCGATCGAGGCGATGGCCACCAGCGACGCGCTGGAGAAGGTCGAAGTCTCGGGCGACGGCAGCGACGCGGCCGCGGGCGATTACCTGAACGAGAGCGAGTGATCGTTCCGTTCAGCGTCCATCGCTGAACCCAACAAGCCGCCGTCCGGACCCTCCGGGCGGCGGTTTTGTTTTGTACCGGCTCCCTGAACCTGGCCCATCAGACCACGCAATCAGGCCGGGCCAATTCAGTTAATGCGACTAGTTTGCATTACCTTCCTTTCGCTGTTAGCGGGCGCGGCAAAGGAGATTTCAATGATCCGTCGTTCCCGTTCGCCGTTGCCTCTCGTTGCGCTCGCCTGGCTGACGCCGGTTACCGCGCATGCCGCGACGACCATGGAAGCGCCGTCCGACGCGGAGAAGACCGAAGACGAGGGCCAGGTGGTCATCACCGCGGCGCGCACCGTGCTGCCGCCCAACGCGTTGCCGCTGACGATCGACGTGATCGACAAGGAAGCCCTCGATCAGCAGATCGCGATCTCCGGCTCCGTCACCGATGCGGTGGCGACACTGACCCCCTCCTTCTCCCCCACCCGCCAGAAGCTGTCGGGTTCGGGCGAGACGCTGCGCGGCCGCTCGCCGCTCTATGCGATCAACGGCATTCCCCAATCGACGCCGATGCGCGACAGCAGCCGCGACGGCTTCACGATCGACGGCTTTTTCGTCGACCGGGTCGAACTGATCTATGGTTCCAACGCGCTACAGGGGATCGGCGGCACCGGCGGCATCGTCAATCAGGTGACGGTCGGCGCACCGAAGACCGAAGGGCTGTCGGGCCGCGTGCTGCTTCAGGGCACCGCCGATGGCGACTTCAGGAGCGACGGCATCGGCTACAAGGCGGCGGGGCTGATCCAGTACAAGGCAGGGCGTTTCGACGCGACGGTGGGCGCGACCTATGAGAAGCGCGGCGCCTTCTACGATGCCAAAGGACGCCGCATCGGCCTCAACCTGACCCAGGGCGAAACACAGGATTCGCGCGCGACGTCGCTGTTCGCGCGTT
This sequence comes from Sphingomonas koreensis, assembly GCF_002797435.1. Lineage (NCBI taxonomy): Bacteria > Pseudomonadati > Pseudomonadota > Alphaproteobacteria > Sphingomonadales > Sphingomonadaceae > Sphingomonas > Sphingomonas koreensis. The sequence goes on from NZ_PGEN01000001.1 coordinate 826,139, forward strand.
TCGGTTACGAACTGTCGTCGAGCGCACGGCTCGACCTGATCGCCAGCCGCTTCGAGCTGGATGGCGATGGCGACTATGTCGCGACGCCGGGCAACCGCACGCTCGGCATCCCGACGACCTCGATCAAGGGAACACCGCCCGGCGTGCCCGCCGCGAACCGCGTCGAGAGCGTCGCGCTGTCGCTCACCGATCGCGACCTTTGGGGCGGCAACTTCGTCAGTCAGATCTTCTTCAACCGCAGCCACGATACGTTCGGCGGCGAGGTGGCGCCGATCGCAACCTTCCAGGACCCCGCGATCGCGCCGATCGGCACGCTGTTCGACCAGTCGGAAAATCGCAGCCGCAAGATCGGCGGCAAGCTGAGCTATGAGCGCGGCCTGCCCGGCTTTGACGACCTCACCCTGACACTCGGCTTCGATGCGCTGTGGGACAGGACCGAGCAGCGGCTGATCGCAACCGACCGTATCTGGGTGCCGCCCAGCGACTTCCAGAGCCTCGCCCCCTTCGCGCAGGCGAACCTCAAACTGTTCGACGGCGTGCTCCGTCTCGCCGGCGGCGCACGGTGGGAGAATGTGAAGATCACCATCGACGACTATCGCACGCTTGCCTCGACCACCGCGACCGGCACCCCGCCGAATCCGGCGACATTCGGCGGCGTCGCGGTCGGCGGCGGCACCCCGAAATTCGACGACGTGCTGGTCAATGGCGGCGTGATCTTTGAGCCGGTCGCGGGCATCCGCGCCTATGCCAGCTACGCCGAGGGGTTCACCGTTCCCGATATCGGCCGCATCACCCGCGCGGTGAACCGCACCGGGATCGATATGGACAGCTATGTCGACATCTCGCCGGTCATCTCCAACAACCGCGAGATCGGGATCGAGGTCAAGCGCGGGCCGCTCGATGCAAGCGCCACCTATTTCTGGTCGTCGAGCGACAAGGGCCAGTTGCTGATCACCCGCCCTGACCGGATCTTCGACGTCCAGCGGCTGCGCGTCGAGATCCAGGGGCTTGAGGTCGCGCTGGGCATCCAGACGCCGATCGACGGGCTGAGGCTCGGCATCGGCTACGCCCATCTGATCGGCCGCTACGATGCCGATGCGACCCCCGACGGCGTCGTCGATACCGATCTGGACGGCGTGAACATCTCGCCCGACCGCCTCAACCTGTCGGCCAGCTATGCCAGCGGGCCATTCTCGGCGCGCGTCCAGTCGCAATTCTACCTGTCGCGCAGCTTCCACGCCGACACCGGCAAGACCCAGCCCGATCAGCGCAACAATTTCGGCGGCTACAACGTCACCGACGCCAATGTCCGCTATGATACCGGCATCGGCGCGCTGAGCCTGAGCGTCCAGAACCTGCTCAACACTCAATATATCGACTATTCGAGCGACACCCGGCTGCCGACCGACAACCTCGCCTTCTTCGCGGGGCGCGGGCGGACCTTCACGCTCGGCTGGGACTATCGTTTCTGACGATGAAGTGGATCGACCTTCTCCACCGCTGGACGGGCGGGATCATCGGGCTGGGACTCGGGCTGCTCGGCTTCACCGGCGCGATCCTCGTCTTCAAGAGCTGGTGGCTGGCCTATCTGCCCGGCGCGGGCGATGCCCAGCGTCAGGACGTCGCATCGCTCGCGGCGCAGGTCGATGCGGCGATGGCGGTACCCGGCGGACCGCCCCAGTCGATCCTGTTCGCCACCCACGACTTCGGCCTGACCCGCCTGTCGCGCGGTGAGGGCGCCGGCGCCTATGCCGACCAGTCGGGCCGGATCGTCACCGAATGGGGCAGCAAATGGGACCGGGTCGAGCTGTGGCTGTTCGACTTCCACCACCACCTGTTCTTCGGCGACGCCGGCGAGACGGTGGCAGGGATCGCGGCGCTGATCGGCCTGCTGTTCGTCATCACCGGCGCAATCCTCTGGTGGCGGCTGCGCAAGACGTTCACGTTCCGCCTGATCCCAAAGCGGATGAGCCGCCCGGCGATCGTCACGCATCACCGCGACATCGGCGTGGTGTTCGCGCCGCTCTTGTTTCTCTCCCTCGCCACGGGATCGCTGATGGTGTTCCGCCCGATCAGCGAGGCGCTGTTCGCACCCGCTACCGGGCTTCGCGCGCCGTTCGAGGCACCCAGAGTCGAAGGTGGCCCGCTCGCGGCGAAGCTCGACTGGGCGGCGATGTTCGCGGAGGCCCGCGCCCGATACCCGGACGCGGAGATCCGCCTCGTCTCGCTGCCACGCAAGCCGGGCGGACTGATCCTCATGCGCCTGCGCCAGCAGCCCGAATGGCTGCCCAATGGCCGCACCTTGCTATGGTTTCGGCCCGAGAACGGCCAGTTGGTCGATACCCGCAACGTGCAGGCGATGCCGAAGGGCGTGCGCGCCTATAATGCGATCTACCCGATCCACGCCGCGAAGGTCGGCGGCATCCTGTGGAAGCTGGTGATCGCGGCCACCGGCCTCGTCCTTGCGATGCTGGGCACGCTGGCGGTGTGGACCTTCTGGTTCAAGCGGCCCAAGCCCAGGCCGGTGCGCAAGCCACGCCCCGCAGCCGCCTAGGAAAACGGCCGGGCCTTACGGACCCGGCCGCTTTTCTTCAGCCGAATACTTCGTCGGCGTTGGTGCCCTGCCCCTTCGGATCCTCCCCGAAGCGGTTCGGCCCCGCCGTGCCGGGCGTGCAGTACCAGACCAGCAGCAGGATTGCGCAGGCGAAGCCGCCGAGCAGCATGATCATGCCGAACAGCGCGATGCCCGAGAAGCCGGCGCTGCCACCGCCCGACATGGCGGTCATGAGGCTTGCCCCCATCAGGACGGCACCGATCAGGATCGGGCCGAGCGGAAGCAGGATCCACCAGCCCGAACGATCCGTGTCGTGCAGGCGCCGCACACCGACGGCAAGGCTGGGAATGATGGTCGCCAGCGAGAAGATGTTGGACAGCAGGCCGCCCGACATAGCTCCCGAAGCGCCGACGGACGTGCCGGTCAGATCCGCGTCGCCAGTCGCGCTTCCCCCCAGGCCGAGCATCGAATCGAGGAAGGCCAGCACGAACGACACGATCACGACGAACAGCGTGTACATCCAATATTCTTTGCGCCGCGACCGGCCCTTGAAGTCGAAATAGCGCTTAAACGGCAGGATCATCCATTCCATCTTCGTTCCCCTTGTTGCGCGACCCTAACCTCTTCCTCTTCAACCCAAACGACTCGCCTAGGATCGTGGCGGTTGGCGACGGTAGCTCAGCGCTTCTGCGACGTGAATACGACCGACCGTTTCGCTCTGTGCCAGGTCGGCGATGGTTCGCGCGACACGCAGCACGCGGGTATAGCCGCGCGCGGACATGCGCATCGCCTCCGCCGCCTGCGCGAGCAGCTTGCGGCCGGGCTCGTCGGGTGTCGCGGCATCGTCGAGCACCGGCCCGTCCGCCTCGGCATTGGTGCGGGTACCGGAGCCGTTGTAGCGCGCAGCCTGGACCTTGCGCGCCGCCGCGACCCGCGCCGCGACCTCGGCCGATCCTTCGGCAGGCGGCGGCAGCACCAGATCGGCGGCGGTGACCGGCTGCACATCGACATGCAGGTCGATCCGGTCGAGCAAGGGCCCCGAGACCTTGGCCTGATAGTCCGCGGCGCATTTCGGCGCACGGGCGCAGGCCAGCGCCGGATCGCCGAGATGACCGCAGCGGCACGGGTTCATCGCCGCGACCAGCTGAACGCGCGCCGGGAAGGTGACATGGGCGTTGGCGCGCGCGACGCTGACCGTGCCGCTCTCGAGCGGCTGGCGCAGCGAATCGAGCACGGCGCGCTGGAATTCCGGCAGCTCGTCGAGAAACAGCACGCCGAGATGCGCCATGCTGACCTCCCCCGGCTTGACCTTGAGCCCGCCGCCGGTGAGCGCCGCCATCGACGCGGAGTGATGCGGGCTGCGGAACGGCCGCATCCGCGTGAGCTTGCCGCCCTGAAGCGTCCCGGCGACGCTTGCGACCATCGAAACCTCAAGTGCCTCACTGGCATCAAGCGGCGGCAGGATGCCCGGCAGGCAGCTGGCCATCAGCGACTTGCCCGCGCCGGGTGGCCCGACCATCAGCAGATTATGCCCCCCGGCTGCGGCGATCTCTAGCGCGCGCTTGGCGGTTTCCTGTCCCTTGACCTGCCTGAGGTCGGGACCGAGCGATGCTTCCTCGGCCTCGCCCGCCTGCGGCGCACCGAGCAGTTGCTGCCCCTTGAAGTGATTGATCAGGCCGATCAGGTCGGGCGCGGCGATCACACCGGTGGTCCCAGCCCATGCGGCTTCCGGTCCCTGCGCCACCGGACAGACCAGCCCCTTGCCCGTTTCCGCTGCGTGCAGCGCCGCGAGCAGCACGCCAGGCGACGGCGCGATCCGTCCGTCGAGACCCAGTTCGCCGACGAAGACATGCTCGCTCAGCGTCTCGGCATCGACCACGCCCATCGCGCCCAGCAGGGCCAGCGCGATCGGCAGATCGAAATGCGACCCTTCCTTGGGCAGGTCGGCGGGCGACAAATTGAGGATCACCCGCTTGGGTGGAAGCGCAAGGCCGATCGCCGCCATCGCCGCGCGCACCCGCTCCCGGCTCTCCGCCACCGCCTTGTCGGGCAATCCCACAACGACGAAATTGGGCAGGCCGGGGACGAGGTTGCACTGCACCTCGACGGCGCGCGCCTCCAGACCCAGATACGCAACCGTAGAGACGCTCGCGACCATATGCCCCCCATTTGTTCATCCGTTGTAACGGGTTTTCCGCGGCAGGAAACGGTTCATCGCGTTCGCGTCTTGCATCGACAACACACGTCCCCACCTCCTGGCCATGCGCCGCAAACCGCATCCGATCGTGCGAATCAGCCTGCTGGTGACGGGAATCCTGTTGTTCTGCGTCGTCGCGCCGCTCGCCTCGCCGATTCCCGGTCCCGGAGGCACGCTGATCGCGGCGGCCGGCATCATCCTGATTCTGCGCAATTCGCCCTGGGCGCGACACCGGTTCGTGCGCCTGAAGGCCCGCTGGCCGCGTGTCGGCGCCTTTGTCGATCGCATCCTGATCCGCGCCAGCGCCAAAAGACGGCGGAAACGCGCGAAAGAGCTGGCTGCGAATTGACTTCCCGATCAGCTTTGGCTAACGGCGCTCCTCACATGGTCGCCTCTGTGGCGGCCCTTTTAGTTTCTAGATTTCAGGGAATGAGCGATGAAGCGGACCTTTCAGCCGAGCAACCTGGTGCGAGCGCGCCGGCACGGCTTCCGCGCGCGCATGGCGACCCCCGGCGGCCGCAATGTGATTCGCGCCCGCCGCGCCCGCGGCCGCAACAAGCTGAGCGCCTGACCGCAGGTGCGCTTGCGCGGCTGACGCTGCGCAAGGATTATCTCGCCGCAAATGCGGGCAAGCGCGCACCCATGCCAGGGTTCGTATTGCTGGTCCGTGTTCGCGGCGATGATGATTCGACGATGCGAATCGGCATCACCGTCTCAAAGAAGGTCGGCAACGCGGTCGTGCGCAATCGCATGAAACGCCGTTTCCGCGAGCTTGCCCGCGCGATCCTTCCGCAGGAAGGCGTCGCCGGCGCCGATCATGTGCTGATCGGTCGCCATTCGGGAATCGAGCGCGATTTCGCGGCGCTCAGGGCCGATCTGACCAAGGCTCTGGGCAAGATCCGCAAATGATCGCCCGCGCCCTCATCCTGATCGCGCGCGGCTGGCAGATCGGCCCATCGCGCATCCTTCCACCCTCCTGCCGCTATGCGCCGAGCTGTTCGGCCTATGCAATCGAGGCACTCTCCCGCTATGGCGCGCTCAAGGGCGGATGGCTCGCGCTCCGGCGCATCCTTCGCTGCCATCCGTGGGGTGGGCACGGCTATGACCCCGTGCCCTGATTCCTGAACCGGGGACTGACGTGAAAGACGACCAGAAGAATTTCCTGCTCTTCGCCGTGCTCGCCGCACTGCTGCTGTTCGGGTGGCCGATGGCGACGCAATGGCTGTTCCCGACGGCCAATCCGCCGGTCACGGAAGTAAAGGGCGGCAAGACCGAGGTGGTCGCCAACCCCGGCGCCGATCCGGCCGCGGACAGCCCGGCAGCGATCCGCGACCGCAAGCTCGTGCTCGCCGAAACTCCGCGCGTCCAGATCGAGACCCCCACCGTGCGCGGGTCGATCAATCTCAAGGGCGCGCGTATCGACGATCTGGTGCTGGTCAAGCACAAGGAAACGATCGCCAAGGACAGCGATCCGATCCGCCTGCTTTCGCCCTCGGGCACCCAGGACGCCTATTTCGCGGGCTTCGGCTGGTCGGGCACCGGCCTGACCGCGCCTGCCGCCGACGCGGTGTGGACCGCCAGCGGCGACAAGCTGACCCCGACCACGCCGGTCAAGCTCACCAGCAGCAACGGCACGCAGCGCTTCATCATCGAGCTGTCGGTGGACGAAGGCTATATGTTCACCGTCCGCCAGCGCGTCGCGAACCTTGGCGACAAGCCGATCAGCGTTGCGGGTTATGGCTATCTCTACCGCTATGGCCCGGGCAAGGATCACGATACCTGGACGATCCATGCAGGTCCGGTCGCCTCGTACAACGGCGTGGTCGACTATGGCGTCAACTACGATACGGTGAAGGACGAAGGCCCCAAGAGCTTCGATTCGACCGGCGGCTGGGTCGGCTATACCGACATTTACTGGCTGACCGCGCTGGTGCCCGATCAGGGCATGAAGACCGCGCTCAAGTTCCGCCCCGCGGGCGGCACCGCGACCCAGGCGCAGTTCGAGCCGGCGACCGCGCGCCAGGTCGGCCCCGGCCAGATGGTCACCCAGACCTCGCGCTTCTTCGCGGGCGCCAAGGACATCAACCTGCTCGACGATTATGAGGAAAAGGGCGGCATCCACCAGTTCGGCAAGGCGATCGACTGGGGCTGGTTCGAAATCTTCGAGAAGCCGATCTTCCACTATCTCAACTGGCTGTTCCGGATGATCGGCAATTTCGGCGTGGCGATCATCGCGCTGACGCTGACCGTCCGCCTGCTGTTGTTCCCGATCGCGCAGAAGCAGTTCGCATCGATGGCGCAGATGCGCGCGGTGCAGCCGAAGATGAAGGCGATCCAGGAGCGCTACAAGGACGACAAGCAGCGCCAGCAGCAGGAGATCATGAAGCTGTACAAGGATGAGAAGGTGAACCCGCTCGCGGGCTGCCTCCCCACCCTGCTCCAGATTCCGATCCTCTATGCGCTGTACAAGGTGCTGATGCTCTCGATCGAGATGCGCCACCAGCCCTTCATCCTGTGGATCAAGGACCTCTCGGCTCCCGATCCGCTGCACATCCTCAATCTGTTCGGGCTGCTCGACTTCAACCCGCCGGCATTCCTGGCGATCGGCGTGTTGCCGATCCTGCTCGGCCTGTCGATGTGGGCGCAGTTCAAGCTGAACCCGGCGCCGATGGACGACGTCCAGAAGCAGGTCTTCGCGATCATGCCCTGGGTGCTGATGTTCGTGATGGCGCCGTTCGCGGCAGGTCTCCAGCTCTACTGGATCACCTCGAACCTGCTCACCATCGCGCAGCAGAAGTTCCTGTACATGCGCCACCCGGCGCTGAAGGAACCGGTGGCTGCATCGGGTGCAGTGATCGAGGCCAAACCCGGTCCCAAATCGGGTAAGGGGAAGAAGTGACCGAGTTCGAACCCGAAGCGATCGAGGCCGCGCGAAAGACCTTCGCCGGCCCGGTCGCCTTCCTCAAGTCAGCCCCCGCGCTCCATTTCCTGCCCGATCCCACGGTGCCGGAAGTCGCGTTCGCGGGCAGGTCGAATGTCGGCAAGTCCTCGCTGCTCAACGCGTTGACCGGCCGCAACGGGCTTGCCCGCACTTCGAACACACCGGGGCGGACTCAGGAACTGAACTTCTTCGACATCGGCGATCCGCTGAAGTTCCGGCTGGTCGACATGCCTGGCTATGGCTTCGCCAAGGCGCCCAAGGATATCGTCAAGAAGTGGCGCTTCCTGGTGAACGACTATCTGCGCGGGCGCGATGTGCTCAAGCGGGTGCTGGTGCTGATCGACAGCCGCCACGGCATCAAGGAGGTCGATCGCGACATCCTCGACATGCTCGACGCAGCTGCGGTGAGCTATCGCATCGTCCTGACCAAGGCGGACAAGATCAAGCCGGCCGAACTCGCCGAAGTCACCGAGCGCACCATCGCCGAAGCGCGCAAGCGCCCCGCCGCGCATCCGGATATCCTCTCGACCTCAAGCGAAAAGGCCGACGGCATCGCCGAACTGCGCGCTGCGGTGCTGGAAGCGGTCAGCGTCTGATCCGCGATCCGGCCTAGGCCGGGTTATGTTTCGCCAGAAACGCCTCTAGCGCCTTCAGGAACTCGAGCCGATCCTCGGTTCGGCTGAAGTGATGATCGGCCTCGGGCTGGACGATGTAGGTCACGTCCTTCCCCGCGGACTTGAGCTTCTGCGCCATCACCTTCGATTGCACCAGCGGCACCACCCGGTCCTTCTCGCCATGCACAAGCAGCACGGGGATCGAGAATTGCTGGGGGAAGTTGAGCGGCGACACGTTCTTGAGATCGGGCGCCTGATCGCGCAGCCAGTCGCCTCGCGCGCCGCCGCCCAGGAAGCTGCTGGTATGCTTCAGCATCCGGTTGAGATCGGACACGCCGGCATAGGAAACGGCGCAGCGATACCTGTTGCCGTCGCGCTGCGCTGCACGCATCGCCGCATAGCCGCCATAGGAAGCGCCGACCATGCACACCCGTGACGGGTCGGCAATCCCGAGATCGGCGATCGCCTTGACCGCATCGTCAAGGTCGTCCTGCATGGCGAGGCCCCATTGCCCCCGCCCCTTCTTCTCGAACTCGGTGCCGTAACCCGATGAGCCGCGGTAGTTGGGCTGGATGACGACATAGCCGCGATCGGCCAGGAACTGCGTCCACCAGTCCCAGGTTTCGCTGTCACGAGCGAACGGCCCGCCATGCGGCATCACGATCAGCGGCAGCTTGCCCTTGCGCGACGCGGGCACGGTCAGCACCGCGGCGATCTCCAGCCCGTCGCGCGCCTTGTAACGGATCGTGCGGACGGGATGCATGCGACGCATCTTGATCGTGCGGTTGTTGTACCCCAGCGGGTCCATCGTGTTTTCGGACCGGCTGTAGACGAAATAGCCGCCGGGCGCGTCCGCGCCGCCGACCGCGATCAATGCGCGCGAACGATCGCGGTTGAGCGACACGATCCGGGCCTGCGCGCCCTTGACCAGCGCGGACACGGCCGACTGCATCGCCATCATATCGGCGTCGGTCCAGCGGATCAGCGGGCGATCCTCTTCGACGCTGATACCGAGATAACCGGAACCGGCGGAATCGGGCACGATACCGCCAATGTCATACCCCTTGCTCGCGAACAGCTGCTTGCCGCGCTCAAGCGTCGTCAGATCCAGCTCGTAAAGCGCTGAATAGCCCTTTTCATCGTCATCGATCACCAGCGCCCTGGTCTTGTCCTCCAGGAACAGCGCAGGCACCGTCAGCCGGTCCTCACGCGTCTTCGCGCGGTCGATTGTCCGGAACAACGCATTGGGCCGGTCGCGATAGAGAAGACGGCGCGAGCGCCCGTCCTCGCTCATGCCGATACCCATGCGGACGAGTCCGGCGCCATCGGCGTACCAATTGAATACGCCGGCCTTGCTCGGCACGATCATACGCCGCTTCCCGGTCGTCAGATCGACCTCATCGACCTGTGGCCAGAAGCCTGCATCGTTCGTGTAGATCGAGGTCTGGTACGACAGCAAGACGCGCGGCGCACCGTCACGCGATACCCAGATCACGTCATCGCCATTCTGCGCCACGCTGCGCGGCGCGAGCTGGATCGTCTTCGCGCTCGGCGCATGGAAACCGATCGCGCGCTTTACATACCAGCTATCGCCCTCGACCGGCACTTCCCGGCCGATCCCGACGATGAGCCATTCGTCATTGACCCAGCGCCACCAGTTGAGGTCGGCTTCGCCGGGGTTGAGCAGCTTGGGCGGTCCCTCACCGCCGAGCTTGGCGACCGCAAAATACTGTTTCCCCTTGATCGCCACCCTGCCGGCGACCTGGGTGCCGTCCGGGGAAAGGTCTGGCCCCTCGATGTCCGGCAGCTCCGCAAAGGCCTCTACAGGCAAGGGCGCACGCGCCGCGGGCGCAGGTGCAGCCGAAGACGTGGATGCAACAGGCGCGGCGGTCTGCGCCGCCGCATTCGAACCGGCTGCACCGATCAGCGCGAATACAGACGCACCCGCCCGGACAATACGCGACATCAATCCCCCCACACGCCCCGAAAACCCGATCCTAGGTGCCGCAACCCCGGGTGCGCGCGCAAGGGGTCCAGTGGCTAAAGGAGCAATGTCTTCAGATGAATGACCCCGTCGGGCCCGCGGGCTTCCTGACGGATCAGCTGCTGGGTACCCTTGGCGAGCCAGAAGCGTGCGGGCGGCGACTGCGGGCGGTTGTAGTCGGTCTCGACCACCCAGCAGTCGATGCCGCGCCCGTCCGGCCCGGCAAGAGCCTCTTCGGCTGCAACCCGCCACAGATAGCGCGCCGGCGCTCCGGCGACGGGATGAAAGAAAGGAATCGACACCGCGTAACCGCGCGCGAGCGGGAGCGTCTGCAGCATCTCCATGTCGGTTTCGAAATTGTACATGGGTTCCGGAAAGGGCACGTCGACCGCAGCCTGGCTGTTGTCGGGAAGATCGCGCACTCCGGTCAGCGCCTTCGGCCCGAACGCGAACCCCTCAACCACCGTCTTGCCTCCCGCTCGGGTGGTGCGGACATGGGTCAATGGGCGGAAGGTACCGACTTCGAACAGCGAATCGCGCTCGACCAGCGAGGGATCCTTGCCGGTGCCGTCCCAGTGCTGGACGATCCGCAGCCGATCGACCCCGTCGATGCGTTCGAACCGCACCTCACGCTGCCAGATATCGATGGCGACATGCCTGCCGCCCTTGCTCTGCGAGCGGAGATAGCTCCGCCGCCCGGGGCGGAGCAGGCCGAACCGGGCCAGCCGGTCTCCGACATTCAGGCGATGCGGCGTGCGGGTGGGGTCTGCGAGCGCGACAGCCGGGGCAGCCGTCGCCAGGGCGATCAGCGCCCGGCGCGAAAGGCGGTCTATCATATCCATGGCCGGATTGTTTCGTATGCGACCCGATCGAGCAACGCCGCCGGTCGAACCGCATTGCGGTTGGTCGAAAGCCGCACCGGATGTCCAACGGCGTTGCCCCCGCCCCGGCCCGCCGCTATCCCCCGGCCCATGCTCAAGCTCATCATCGGCAACAAGGCCTACTCCTCCTGGTCCCTGCGCGGCTGGCTCGCCTGCAAGCTTTCGGGGCTCCCATTCGAGGAAGTGGTCGTCCCGCTCTACGATCAGGACTGGGACCAGCGTCGCGAGGGCGACGAGTTCGCGCCGTCATCGGGCAAGGTGCCGATCCTGTGGGACGGCGATGCCGTGGTGTGGGACAGCCTGGCGATCGTCGAGTATCTCAACGAGAAGTCGGGCGGCGACAAATTCTGGCCCACCGATCCCGCCGCACGCGCGATGGCGCGATCGATGGCGGCGGAGATGCATTCAGGTTTCGCCGCGCTGCGCCGCAAGCACAGCATGAACATCCGCCAGGTCTATGAGCCCAGAAAGCCTGACGACGATGTCATGCACGACATCCAGCGAATCATGGAGCTGTGGGCGCAGGCCCGCGCCCGCTTCGGTGGCGATGGCGAGTTCCTGTTCGGCGAGTTCGGCGCGGTGGACGTGATGTTCGCGCCGGTCGTCACCCGCTTCGTCACCTACTCCCTCCCGGTCGCGCGCTTTGCCCCGGCCTATATGCAGGCGGTGCTCCAGCATCCCTACATGCAGGACTGGATCGCCGCCGCGCAGGAGGAGGAATGGGTGCTCGAACAGTTCGAGCAGACGCCGAACGGCGCCTAGAACGCGCTTCCGTCCTTGCGCCGGAAGCCTTCGCCCGGAAACAAATGCAGGTCGATGTCCGGATAGTGACAGGCTGTCAGGGCCGGCTTGCCGATCGCGACATAGACGCAATCGGCCTCGCTGCGATTCTGCAGGACATGCCCGTTGCCGTCATTCTTGGGAAAGGCGGCAACGTCGCCCGCGCGCATCGGCGTCTCGCCGCCATCGTCCACCAGCACGGCTTCGCCCGCGATCATCACCACCATCTCGTCCTCGCCCTGATGCCAATGGCGCTGCGCCGACCAGGCGCCGGGCTTCAGCACGACATGGCTCGCACCAAAGTCGGCGATCCCCGCCGCGGGCGCCAGCCGCCGGTACCAGCGCTCCTGCACCACGCCCGCATGTTCGGGTGGATAGCCAGTCGCATTGGTCTGCGGGATTGTATCGAGGTCGAGCTTGGGCAATGGAGCCTCCACAAGGTTTGGAGGCCATTTTGCCCGACGTCGTCGAACTCACCAAGGCCCTGATCGCCGCACCCAGCATTACGCCGGCCCATGGTTCGGTGTTCGACGTGCTTGAAGCCGCGCTTCGCCCCCTCGGCTTCACCGTCGACCGCTTCGTGGCGGGCGAGGCGCCCGACGGTCCGGTCGAGAACCTCCTTGCCGTCCGCAATGCAGGCCCCGGGCCCCATTTCGCCTTTGCCGGGCATCTCGACGTCGTGCCGCCGGGCGAGGGCTGGACCTCGGGTGCGTTCGAGCCGGAGGTGCGCGGCGACCTGCTCTACGGTCGCGGGGCGGTGGACATGAAGGGATCGATCGCCGCCTTCGCCGCCGCGGTGGCAGCCCTCCCCGCTTCGGGCACGCTCAGCCTGATCATCACCGGCGACGAAGAAGGCCCTGCGACCTACGGCACGCTCGCGCTGATGGATCGGATGGCGGCGGCAGGCCTGACCCCGGACATGTGCCTGGTCGGCGAGCCGACCAGCGCCCATCGCCTTGGCGACACGATCAAGATCGGCCGCCGCGGATCGACGGTGATCGATATCGAGGTGCCCGGGCGCCAGGGCCATGTCGCCTACCCACACCTCGCCGACAATCCGATCCCCCGCCTCGTCCGCGCGCTGGCGGAGATCGACGCCATCGAACTCGACGAGGGGACCGACTGGTTCCAGCCCTCGAACATCGAAACCATCGACCTCACCGTCGGCAACCCCGCGACCAATGTGATCCCGGGCAAGGCTTCGGCCCGCCTTTCGATCCGCTTCAACGACCAGCATCGCGGGCAGGACCTGATCGAACGGATCGAACGGATCGTTCATGCCCATGCTCCAGCGGGCATCGTCCGCGGCCGCGTCTATGGCGAAGCCTTCCTCACCGAGCCCGGCACACTCTCCACCCTGATCAGCGATGCGATCGAGGTCGAGACCGGCATCCGCCCGGAGCTGTCGACCAGCGGCGGCACCTCCGACGCGCGCTTCCTCTCGCGCATTTGCCCGGTGGTGGAGTTCGGCCTGCTCAACGCGACGATGCACAAGCTGGACGAGGCGGTCGCGCTGGACGATCTCCACAAGCTGACGGCGATCTACGAGACTCTGTTGCGGCGCGTGTACGCGTAGGTTTTCACCCTCGCTGCAGCCGCACCGGCCCACCCGGCCATTATAGGATGGTCATGCCGGGTCGCCGCGTCGGGAAGCCGGCCGGTGCAGCACTACTCGAAAACGGGCGCCTAGCCGGCGATCCGCGCCTTGAGCTGCGGCGCGCGCTGTGCCCAGGCGATGAAGTCGCGTTCCGCCATCGGCTGGGCAATGACGAAGCCCTGCAGCACGTCGCAGCCGATCACGCGCAGCACCTCGAGCTGCGCCTGCGTCTCGATCCCCTCAGCCACGACTTCGCAGCCGATGCCGTGGATCAGCCCGATCACTGCCTGCGCGATCGTGCGCGCCTCGGCATTGGTCGCGACATGCTCGACAAGGCTGCGGTCGAGCTTCACCCGGTCGAGCGGCAGATCGCGCAGCCGGGCGAGGTTGGAATAACCGGTCCCGAAATCGTCGATCGCGATGCTGGCGCCGTCGGCGCGGAGCGCCGCGATGGCGTCGATCACCTCGCGCGAGCAATGCATCGCCAGCGTCTCGGTGATCTCGAGCTCAAGCAACCGCGCCGGCGCGCCCGCCGCCTGCATCGCATCGCGCAGCCGGCGGAAGAAGGCGGCATGGTCCAGCTGGCGCGGGCTGATATTGACCGCCATGCGCTGTTCGACGCCCATTTTGCCCCAGCGGGCGATCGTGTTGGCGACATTCTCGACCACCCATTCGCCGATCTCGACGATCAGGCCGGTCTCCTCGGCGCGAGCGATGAAGGTGCCCGGCAGGCACAGACCACGCTCGGGATGCTGCCAGCGCAGCAGTGCTTCCGCTGCGACGATCCGGCCATCGGCGGCGCTGATCTGCGGCTGGTAGACCAGCGCAAACTGATCGCGCTCGACCGCGCCGCGCAGGTCGCTTTCAAGCTGTGCCCGCTCGGCGATCTCGGCGGCAAGCCCATCGCTGAAATGCTCTGCACGCCCGCGGCCATTGCCCTTGGCATGATACATGGCCGCGTCCGCCGCGCGCATCAGATCGGTAAGCGTCGTACCGTGCTCGGGCCGCATCGCGATGCCCACCGACGCACCGATGCTCACTTCCTGATCCGCCAGGTCGAACGGCTCGGACAGCGCGAACAGGATGCCGCGACCCACGCGGTCGGCGTCGCGTACATGCGTCAGCACGGGGAAGAAGATGGTGAACTCGTCGCCCGAAAGCCGGCCGATGAGCGGCTGGCGAAGGTCGCCCTCCGCGGTAAAGCGATCGGCCACCGCGCGCAGCCGGTTGGCGACCATGCCCAGCAGCTGATCGCCCATCGCGTGACCGAGCGTGTCGTTCACCGCCTTGAACCGGTCGAGATCGATGAAGAACAGCGCCGCCATCGCATCGTTGGGAAGCTCGGTCAGCGCCCGCTCGCAGCTGCGGCGGAAATGGATCCGGTTGGGCAGCGCGGTGACCGGATCGAACAGCGCGAGCCGCTGCACGCTCTCCAGGTTTGAATGGAGCTGGCGGAACAGCCCCCCCATCGCATCGGCCAGCTGCGGCACGCATTCCCCGACTTCGACGGGAATCTCGCTCTGAAGATCGCCATTGGCGGCGCTCGACAGACGTTCGATCGCCGCGTCGATCGCAGCGGCGGTGGAAGCGATGGTGCGCTCCGCATAGGCCCAGCACATCGCGGCGCAGATGATCGCGGCGATCAGCGCCCGCCCGGCATTCTCGGAGTCGAAATGTCCCTGCGAGGTGGCCGCGAGCGCAAGAATGAACACGAACGCCCCGGCGCAGATCGCAAACACGATCGCACGACTCTTGAGCGAAAATCCGTTCATCGCGGCTGCGCTATCCCCCATTGCCCGGTCTGATGTGGACGAGGGATCGCTATAGGTGCGAAAGGGTTAAAAATTCTGCCGTGGCGCGGGCCGCTGTCGTTTCAGCACGATGTAGAGTGCACCCTGCCCGCCGTGCCGCGGATGGGCGCCCCGCACCGCGGCGATCCGGTCACCATGCCGCGAAGCCGCGAGCCAGTCGCCCACCGCCGCGCGGATCGCGCCGCGCGCATGGGGACGTTCCGATTCCGGGCGCGGCGGCTTGCCGGTGATCAGGAGCAGCACCCGGTCGCCGCGCGCGATCGCCGCCTCCAGCCCGCGGTCGAGCCGGGCATGCGCGCTGGCAAGGGTGTGGCCATGAAGGTCGATCGCGCTTTCGGGTGCCACCAGCCCGCGGCTGAGGCGCCGGTCCCAGCTCGAGTCGAGCGTGTCGGCGGACGGCGGCGCGGGTCGCGGTTTCGGGGCCGGCGCAGGCGGCACGCGCCCTTTCGTTCGCGCAACCGGCATCGGTTCGGACACGACCGGCACGGGCGGCTGCGCCTTTGCCGGAAGAACAGGCTCGCGCACGATCGGCGTCACCGTTGCGATCACGCGCGCCCATAGCGCCCGTTCTTCGGGCGTCATCGTTCGCGGTGGCCGCGCCATCTCAATCGGCGCCGTGGCGCGCCAGCGTTCCCTTGGGCAGCAGCAGCCATGCGGTGCCGCGTGCAGCCATGCCGCCTGCGATCGCGCGCGCATCGTCCCCTGCACCCCAGAAGGTATCGAAACGGTTGCTGCCCTTGATCGCACCGCCGGTATCCTGGTTGACCCAGATGCCGGTCGCATCCTGCCGGTCCATCGACAGGAACACCGGCGCTCCCATCGGAACGAACTTGGGGTCGGCGGCGACGCTGCCGCGCCCCGTGACGGGATAGCCCATCGCGCCCAGCGGCCCGGCGCCGGTCAGCTCGCGGAAGAACACATAGCTCTTGTTCTCGCGCATGATCGCGCGCCCCTCTTCGGGGTTCTTGCGCAGATAGGCCATGATCCCCTGCATCGACCCCTGCCCCTTGGGCAGGATGCCGCGATCGATCATCAGCTTGCCGATGCCGGTATAATCGCGCCCGTTCTGGCTGGCATAGCCGATGCGCATGATCCCGCCATCGGGCAGCCGCAGCCGCCCCGAACCCTGGATCTGCAGGAAGAACAGCTCGACCGGATCGGCTGCCCAGGCGATTTCCAGCCCGCGCCCCTGCAGCGCGCCCTGCTCGATCGCGGTGCGGTCGTAGAAAGGCACGAACTTGGTGCCTTCGACGCGCCCGCGGATCGAGCGGCCCTTGAGATTGTCGGAGAAGGTGCCGAGATCGACATCGATCAGATCCGCGGGACGGCCATAGATCGGCACCTCATAGCCCGAGCGGCGCGTGCGCGATCCGGCGATTTCGGGCTCGTAATAGCCGGTCGCAAACGCCTTGCCGTCGGCGACCTGAACCGCCTCGAAATAGCGGGCGAAAAAGGCGGTGGCATCGCGCGGCTGCGTGGTCCGCGCCGCGTCGCACGCCGCACGCCAGTCCTCCGCGCGCGTGAGACCGCTGGCGTCGGTGCGCTTGACTAGGCTGGGGCAACTGATCCGGAACGCCTCAAGCGCACGCGTCGCACCGATCGCCGTGATCGGAAGCGTAGAAATGTCCGGCCCGGCGACGAGGCCCGCCGATGCTGCGGTGGCGGTGCTGGCGGTGGCGGCGGGCGCAGGCTTGGGAGCGAGCGGGGTCGCAGCGGTCGGCTGACGGACAGGAGGGCCGGACGGCGGCGGGGGCCGCACCGCCCCTGGCCGCGAAGGCACCACGCCCGAAGAACAGGCGCTAACCGCTACGGCAAGCGCCGCTACCCCCCAAGCGCGCATCACTACCCCTCAGGCTTCGTCGGTGTCGCTGAGCTTCCAGTTCGGATCATCGCTGCGCAGATCGCGGCTGAACGTCCACACATCATGCGTATCGACAGCGTCGGTCAGCGATCCGGCGATGACGTTGCCATCCTTGTCGCGGGTCACCGCCGCGATATCGGCATCGAAGCGCATCGTGACGCGTGCCACCCGGCCTTCGACCGCGATCTCGGCGATCACCGCGCGCTCGATCGAGATCAGGCGGTTGTCGAGCGTCTCGCCCGCAGCCTCGCGCGCATCGATCGCAGCGACGAAGCTGTCGCGCACCGAATCCTCGACCAGCCAGGACAGCGTGTCGCGATCCCCCTTCCAGAAGGCTTCCAGGATCATCCGGTAGGCCGACTTGCCGCCCTCGACGAACTGGGCGACGTCGAACGAGGGATCGGCGGCAACCAGTGCGCGAAGTCCACCCTCGGCGCCCGGTTCGACGGTGCGCGGGCCGGCATCGCGAACCTCGGCCGGAATGTCGATCGTGCGCGGCATCGGCGGCACGCCGACACGCTCGTCCGCTGCACGCGGCAGCGGCTGCTGCTCATGACCTGTGCGCTTACCCAGAACCGAATAGAGCCGGAGCGCAAGAAAGGCCGCGATCGCTGCAAACAGGACGACTAGATACACTTTGGACACCTCGTTTCACGCTCCACATAGGCAGGATACGCGCGGTATTCAAATATAGCATGAACAGCTTGATGCGCCGAGCATCATCCACGCCCGTTGAAACGCCGCATCGCCCCTGCTAGGCGCGACCGTCATTCCAACGCGGCGTGCCGCGACATGTATCCCTGAAAAGAAGGACTTTCGAACGATGGACGAGCCGGAAAACGCAGCGCCGCAGGGTGAACCGCTCGCGAACGGCGCCGATACCGCCCCCTCGGTGGGCGTGATCTCGCAATATGTGAAGGATTTCTCGTTCGAGAATCCGAATTCGCCCGCCGTCTATCAGATGCAGGGCCAGCCCCAGTTCGACGTCCAGTTCAACATCGGTTCGGGCGAAGTCGGGCAGGACCTGCACGAAGTCGTCCTCAAGATCGACGTGCGCGCCGAGAATGAGGGCCAGGTCGCGTTCGTCGTCGATCTTTCCTATGCCGGCCTGTTCGCGGTCCGCAACGTTCCGGCAGAGCATCTCCAGCCCTTCCTGCTGGGCGAGGCGCCGCGTCTGCTCTTCCCGTTCGCGCGCCGCGTGCTGGCCGATGCCGTCCGCGACGGCGGCTTCCCGCCGCTGATGCTCGAGCCGATCGACTTCAACGGCCTCTACTACCAGCAGCTCGAGGCGCGTGCCGCCGAGGGCGCCGCCGGGGAAGCCGGCCAGGCCTGAGATTTGGCGAGCCCGCTCGCCCTTCTCTGCCGTCATCCCCGCGAAGGCGGGGATCCATTGACGCTGCCGATGCGGCTCAAGTCGAGACGTCAACTCGAATGGCTTCCCGCCTTCGCGGGAATGACGGCTGAAGGGGCCAGCGACACATGAACCTCGTCCGGGCACTCGGATCGATCGGCGGGCTGACGCTCGCCAGCCGCGTGCTCGGGCTGGTCCGCGATTCGCTGTTTGCGCGCTATGTCGGGGCCAGCTTCGCCTCCGACGCTTTCCTGATCGCCTTCCGCCTGCCCAATCTGTTCCGCGCGCTGTTCGCGGAAGGGGCGTTCAGCGCCGCCTTCGTGCCGATGTTCAGCAAGAAGGTGGGCGAAGCCGGCGGCGATACGAAATCGGCGCTTTCGTTCGCGGAAGAGGCGCTGTCGGTCCTTCTCCCGATCCTGATCCTGCTCACCGCGATCATGGAGATCGCGGCCTACCCCGTCGTCTGGGCGCTGTCGGGCGGGTTCAACGAGGTGACCCCGGGGCAATTCGCATATGCGGTCGAGCTGTCGCGGATCACCTTTCCCTATCTGCTGCTGATCAGCCTCGTCTCGCTGCTGGGCGGCATCCTCAACTCGCTCCAGAAATTCTGGGTCAACGCCGCCGCGCCGATCCTGCTCAACCTGACGCTGATCGCGGCCTTGCTGTTCTTCCACAACGACGACACGCTGCTGACCGCCCGCAACCAGGCCATCGCCGTGACCGTATCGGGCGCGCTCCAGCTGATCTGGCTGTTCCTCGCCTGCCGCGCCAACGGCGTGAAGCTGCGGATCCGCGCGCCGCGCCTGACGCCCGATGTGAAGAAGCTGCTGGCGCTGATCGGCCCCGCCGCTGCGGGCGCCGGCGCGACGCAGATCAACCTCATCATCTCGACCGCGCTTGCAGCCAGCCTGCTGGCCGAGGGTTCGGTCTCGTACATCTACTATGCCGACCGGTTGAATCAGCTGCCGCTGGGGCTGATCGGTATCGGCCTTGGCACCGTGCTGCTCCCCACCATCGCCCGCCAGCTCGGCGCCGGAAACGATGACGCCGCGATGCACACCCAGAATCGCGGCGCGGAGCTGGCGCTGTTTCTCACCCTCCCCGCCACCGCCGCACTGGTGATCTGCGGTGGCCCGATCGTCGCGGCGCTCTTCCAGCATGGCGCGTTCACAGCGGAAAATACGGTCAAGACCGCACAGGCGCTCGCTGCGTTCTCGGTCGGCCTGCCCGCCTATATCCTGGTCAAGGTGCTGACCCCCGGCTTCTATGCCCGATCGGACACCAAAAGCCCGGTGCGCTACGCCACCGCGTCAATCGCGGTGAACCTGATCCTCAACCTCGCGCTGATCGTACCGCTCCAGCATATGGGTCCACCGCTCGCCACCGCGGTTGCCGCCTGGGTCAATGTCGCCCTGCTCTATCGTGCGCTGGCGAAGCGCGGCCATTTCGTCGCCGACGCCCAGCTCAAGCGCCGCGTCTGGCGGCTGGTGGGCGCATCGGTCGCGATGGGCGCGGTGATGTTCTTCCTCAACGACCTGTTCACGCCCTATATCCATGGCGCCTGGACGATCCGCACCGCAGCGATGCTGGTGCTGGTCGGCGCCGGATGCATCGTGTACGCGGTCGCGTGCTTCGGCACCGGAGCGGTCCGGATCGGTGACCTGAAAGCGCTGATCCGCCGCCGTTCCGCCTAGGAACCATCCAAACACAGAGAAGTGCAATGCGCGTCGTTTCCGGCATCAAGCCTACGGGCAACCTCCACCTCGGCAACTATCTGGGCGCCATCAAGCAGTGGGTGGGGATGCAGGCCGATGTCGATGCCGCGGGCGGCGAGAGCATGTACTTCATCGCCGACCTGCACGGCCTGACCGAATGGATCGAACCGGCGGCGCTCCACGCCAACACCTTCGAGATCGCCGCGGCGATGATCGCGAGCGGAATCGATCCCAAGAAATCGATCCTTTTCAACCAGGCGCGCGTCCCTGCGCATAGCGAGCTGTCCTGGCTGCTAAACAACGTCGCGCGCGTCGGCTGGCTCAACCGCATGACCCAGTTCAAGGACAAGGCGGGCAAGAACCGCGAGGGCGCAAGCGTCGGCCTGTACGACTACCCGGTGCTGATGGCGGCGGACGTGCTGATCTACTCGACCACGCATGTACCTGTGGGCGAGGATCAAAAGCAGCATCTCGAGCTTGCCCGCGACATCGCTGCCAAGTTCAACCTGGACTATGGCGTCGAGCTGCTCGTCCAGCCCGAGCCGCTGGTGAGCAAGGAAGCGCCGCGGATCATGAGCCTGCGCGACGCGACGCAGAAGATGTCCAAATCCAACCCCTCGGACGCGGCGCGGATCAACCTGATCGACGATGACGACGCCATCGCCCAGAAGTTCCGCAAGGCGAAGACCGATCCGGAACCACTCGGTGAGACGTTCGAAGACCTCAAGGACCGGCCCGAGGCCAAGAACCTCGTGACGATCTTCGCCGCCCTGTCTGACCGCACCCCGCAGGATGTGGTCGCGGAATATGCCGGTCAGGGCTTCGGCAGCTTCAAGCCCGCGCTCGCCGACCTTGCGGTCGCCAAGCTGGGCCCGATCCGTGACGAGATGGTGCGCCTGACCGCCGATCGCGCCGCGGTCGATGCGGTGTTGCGCGACGGCTCCGACCGCGCCGCCGCCCTCGCCGCGCCGCTGCTGCGCAAGGTGCAGGAGACGATGGGTCTGCTGGTCTGAAATGCGGGCGGGGCGCTAGACCAGCAACAAGCCGGTCGGCGCCCCGATCTGCATCGCAACGATCAGCAGCAACAGCGTCGAAAAGGGCTGCTTGCGCGTCTTGTGCCGGAACAGGCGGCGCGCGAGCAGGGCCGCGGGCGATCCACCGATCAGTGCGAGCAGCAGCAGGTCCGCCTCACGCACGCGCCGCCCGCCGTCGATCGCGCGCCGCTTGTCGTGGCGGAAGGCCAGGAAGGTGACGAAGTTGACGAGCGCGAGGTAGATCGGAATCGCGACGATCAACGGAGTTCCTAGAAGCGGTTCTCGGCGTACATCCGGCAGGCGTCGCCGTCCCACTGGCCGCGATAATGCTCCAGCAGCACTTCCGCGGGTACCTTGCCCGTCCGCACGATCTCGCGCAGCGGATCGAGGAAGCCGCTCTCATTGTCGCCGGCCGAGTTGAGGCGACCACGCGCGGTAAGCCCGGCCCCGGCAATGTCGATCACCTTCCCGGCGATGTCGCGGAGCTTGCCGCCGCCCGGCAGCGGCGCATCGAGACCAAGCTTCGGCACGGAATCGCGCAGCTCCTGCCGCCCGGCCATGTCCCAGCCCTTGACCAGATCCCATGCCGCGTCGAGCGCGCCCTGATCGTAGAGCAGACCGACCCAGAGCGCGGGCAGCGCGCAGATGCGATTCCACGGCCCGCCATCGGCCCCGCGCATCTCCAGGAAGGTCTTGAGCCGCACTTCGGGGAAGGCGGTCGAGAGATGATCGGCCCAGTCGTCGATCGTCGGCTTCTCGCCGGGCAGCACCGACAGCTCGCCCTTCAGGAAATCGCGGAAGCTGAGGCCCGCGGCGTCGATATACTTCCCGTCGCGATAGACGAAGTACATCGGCACATCGAGCGCGTACTCGGCATAGCGCTCGTAACCGAACCCGTCCTCGAACACGAAGGGCAGCATGCCGGTGCGGGCCGGATCGGTGTCGGACCAGATATGGCTGCGGTAGGAGAGATAGCCGTTCGGCTTCTTCTCGGTGAAGGGCGAGTTGGCGAACAGCGCCGTCGCCAGCGGCTGGAGCGCGAGGCCGACGCGAAACTTCTGCGCCATGTCCGCCTCGCTCGAATAGTCGAGGTTCACCTGGATCGTGCAGGTGCGCAGCATCATGTCCAGGCCCAGGCTGCCGACGCGCGGCATGTGGCGCAGCATGATGCCGTAGCGGCCCTTGGGCATGATCGGCAGTTCGGCGCGCGTCTTGTCGGGCCACATGCCAAGGCCGAGGAAGCCGAGGCCCAGCTTCTCGCCCACCGCCTTGACCTGCTGCAGGTGGCGGCCGGTCTCGGCACAGGTCTGGTGAAGATTCTCCAGTGGCGCGCCTGAGAGTTCTAGCTGCCCGGCGGGTTCGAGGCTGACCGTGCCGTCGGGGCCCGACAGCGCGATGACATTGTCGCCCTCGGTCACCGGCGTCCAGCCGAACTGGGTCAGCTCGGCCAGCAGGTCGCGTATGCCGCCCGGCTCGTCATAGGACGGCGCATGGCAGTCCTTGGTCGAATAGACGAATTTCTCGTGCTCGGTGCCGATTCGCCAGCGCTCGGCGGCCTTCTCCCCACCGGCAAAATAATCGAGGAGCTGCTGACGGCTCTCGATGACAGGCGCGTTGCTGCTAACAGCCGTCTTTGTGCTCATGCGCGGCATGTAGGCGCGCGTAACGATCCGCGAAAGAGGGGATGAAACACCCTATTTTCAGTGGATATTACCAGTCTCCCGCCGCGCCCATCCACAGGCTCACCGCCGCCGCCGCCGCGGTCTCAGCGCGCAGGATCCGGGGGCCGAGCGTGATCCCCACCGCCAGAGGCATCGCGCGGATCGCGTCGCGCTCATCGGCATCGAATCCGCCCTCAGGCCCGATCAGGATCGCCGCGGGACCGCGATGTTCACGCATCGCCTCAAGCGCGGGGGCACCGCCGGTTTCGTCGGCAAAGAACAAGGCGCGCTCCGCCGGCCAGTCCTTGAGCATCGCCGCCAGCTTCACGGGCTCGACCAGCTCGGGCAGGGCGGTGCGTCCGCATTGCTCGGCCGCCTCGATCATATGGGTGCGCAGCCGATCGAGGTTCAGCTTGTCGACCACCGCACGCCGCGTCAGCACCGGCGCCAGCCGCGCGACCCCCAACTCGCACGCCTTCTCGGCGACCCAGTCGATCCGTCCCTTCTTGATCGGTGCGGCGCACAGCCACAGGTCGGGTACGGCCTCGCGCACCCGCAGTTGCTCGCGCACCTCCAGCGTCACGTCGCGCTTGCGCACCTCGGCGGCGACCGCCAGCCATTCGCCGGTCGCATCGTCGAACAGCTTGACCGGATCACCCGACTTGAGCCGCATCACGCTCGCCAGGTAATGGCCCTGCGGCCCGTCGATCCGCCGCAGCTCTCCCTCGGTCAACGCGGGTTCGACGAACAGGCGCGGCGTCGATTGCGGCGGCCAGGCGGGGGTAGCGATCACGGGCTCTCCGGAGACTTGCATCGCGGTCTTCTACCGCGATCCGATCGGCACGGAAGCACCTATTCCCTTGGCCAGATTAACCACCTATTGCTCCATCTGGTGGCCGCTGTCTCATAATAGACCGCGACTCCTGCTGCGTTAATCACAAACTATTCTATCAATCTCCGTGAGCTAACCCGAACATCGAGCGCATGGGCAGCTTGACGATTCGCAACGCCGCGCACGTCAGATCGCGACAGGCGATTAACCATTTCACGACTTCGCCGCGCATCGTTCCCGCGATCTTCGCGGTTGCTCTGACCCTTCGCATCCTGAGCGTGGTCTTTCTTCCCATAGAGCCGGATTCGGATGCGCTCTGGTACTTGCTTCGCGCGGGCGAAATGGCGGAGGGCGCGGGATATCAGGAGTCCGGCCATCCCACCGCCTTCTGGCCGGTAGGATACCCCGCGCTGCTCGCCGCAAGCATGACCGTTTTCGGCCCGTCCCTGTTCGGCCCGATCCTGCTCAACCTTGCCGCGGTCGCGCTCAAGCTCTGGCTCATCCTGTGGTTCTCCCGCCGGCTGGAACTGGGCGAGGCGATCGGACGCGGTGCGGCAATGCTCTACGCCCTCTATCCGTCGCATATCGTCTATGTCGGCACGGCAGCGTCGGAGGTCACCGCCACCGCAGTCACGATGGCGGCGATGGCGCTCCTGCTGGCCGCGCGTGGCAGGATCGGGCTCTCGCTGTTCGCAGGGCTGGTGTTCGGCGTCGCCACGCTGACGCGGCCCCAGACCCTCCTGTTCGCGCCGCTGCTCATCGCACTGATGTGGCTGACCCTGCGCAGCTATGGCTGGCGGCGCGCATTGGTCAGCGGAGTTGCCTGCTATGGCGCCCTGATGCTGGTGGTCCTCCCCTGGACCGCGCGCAACGCAATGGTGCTCGGCGCACCCGTCCTCGTCTCCACCAACGGCGGGGTCGCGCTTCAGGCCGGCGCCAACCGGCTTGCCGATGGCGGCTATTTCCAGGTCGAGAAGTCGGCTCTGTGGCAGGATACCGGCATCGATTTCCGCCGCCGCGTTCAGGATCAGGTCGAGATGGACCGCCGGCTCAAGGCAATGGCGATCGACTGGATCAAGGCAAATCCGGCCGACTGGTTCCTGCTCGGCTTTCGCAAGATCGCGGCACTCTGGGGCAAGGACAGCGACGCCTTCTGGTCGCTCGATGCCAGTCACGCGCAATGGAAGCCGGTATGGACCGGCGTGAAGGCGGCGAACCAGCTCTACTATCTCGGCCTGCTCGCACTTGGCGCGCTTGCGCTGTCGATCGGCGCATGCGCGGCGTGGCAGCGCGACATGCGCGTCGCGCCGCTGCTGATCATCGGCGCGATGCCCTTCTTCTGCACCGCCCTCGCCTTCGGCTTCACCGGGCAGACGCGCTATCATTTTCCGGCCATGCCCTTCATGTGCATCGCGGCAGCCTATGCGATCGCACGCCTTTCCCGGGCGCGGCAGGAGGCGCAAAAAACCGCGCTCGCCGGATAATTCGCTGTCCTGGCGCCCCCTGCCTGTGGCAGCAGGACAGCGATATGATGGCTGTTCATGACTGACCCGGCGCAGATCGTCCCCGATACCGAGCATCGCGGCCTTGTCCGTCTGCTTCCCGCCGCCGCGCGACCCTATGCGCTGCTCGCCCGGTTCGACCGGCCGATCGGCTGGTGGCTGCTGTTCTGGCCCGGCGCCTGGGCCATTGCGCTGGCTGGCGGCGCGGTGCAGCGATGGGACCTGATCCTCTGGTTCCTGCTCGGCAGTATCGCAATGCGCGGTGCTGGCTGCGTCTACAACGACATCGTCGACCGCGACCTCGACCGGCAGGTCGCGCGCACCCGCAGCCGCCCGCTCGCCAGCGGCGCGGTAAGCCTCAAAGCCGCGTGGATCTGGCTCGTCTCGCTCTGCCTCATCGGCCTTGTCGTCCTCCTCCAGCTCAACCCTTTCGCCGCGGCCATCGCGCTGGCCAGCCTCGCACTGGTCGCCGCCTATCCGTTCATGAAGCGGATTACCTGGTGGCCCCAGGCATGGCTCGGCCTCGTCTTTTCCTGGGCGGCGCTGGTCGGCTGGGCGGCGATCGCCCGCGAACTGCCCCCGCCCGCCCTGATGCTCTACGTCGGCTGCATCTTCTGGGTGATCGGCTACGACACCATCTATGCGCTGCAGGATGTCGAGGACGATGCGCTGGTCGGGGTGCGTTCCTCCGCCCGCCGGCTGGGCGAGAATGTCCAACTTGGGGTTGCCGCCTTCTACGCCATCGCGATCACGCTGTGGGGTGCAGCACTGTGGCAGGTCCGCCCCGACAAGCTCGCCCTCGCCGCGCTTGCCCCGGCTGCGGTGCACCTGCTCTGGCAGGTCGGCACGCTTGTCCCCGCCGACGGCGCGAATGCGCTTCACCGCTTCCGTTCGAACCGCTTCACCGGCCTGCTCGTCTTCGCCGCCTGTTTCGTCGTCGGGACGACAGCGGTTTGAAGCGCGGGCTTTTGACGTTGGCGCGCCGACTTCCTAGATCGCCGCGATGCTGACCCCCGAACAAGCCCGAGATCGAGTCCAGGATGCCATCGCCCGCGCGCGCAAGGCCGGTGCGGACGCCGCCGACGCAATGCTCTCAGGCGGCGAATCGCTCTCCGTCTCCGTGCGCCTCGGCGCGCTGGAGGATGTCGGCCGGGCCGAGCATGAAGAGCTGGGCCTGCGTGTCTTCGTGGGCACGCGATCCGCCAGCATCTCCTCGACCGATCTGACTCCGGCCGCGCTCGACACGCTTGCCGAACGCGCAGTGGCGATGGCGCGTGAGGCGCCCGAGGATGAATGGGCCGGCCTCGCCCCGGCCGAGCGGCTGCTCAAGGGCAATGTCCCGGATCTCGACCTCGACGACGGCCAGCTGGGCGAGCCTGCCGCACTCAAGGCACGCGCACTCGCCGCCGAGGATGCCGCACGCGCAATCCCCGGCGTCACCAACAGCGAAGGCGGTGGCGCATCGGCCAGCCGCAGCATCTGGGCGCTCGCCACCAGCCACGGTTTTGCCGGCGCCTATGCCGTGACCAGCCACAGCCTGTCCGCCAGCGTGCTTGCGGGCGAGACCGGCGCGATGGAGCGCGACTATGCCCATCACAGCGCACGCCACGCCAGGCATGTCGAATCGCCCGAAGAGATCGGCCGTCGCGCGGGCGAACGTGCGGTCGCCCGCCTGAACCCCGGACGGATGAAGAGCGGCGCGATGCCCGTGGTTCTCGATCCGCGCGTCGGCACCAGCCTGCTCGGTCATCTCAGCGGCGCCATTTCGGGCAGCGCGATCACGCGTCAGACCAGCTTCCTGCTCGATGCGATGGGCACGCAGGTCTTCGCCCCGGGTATCCGTATCCAGGACGATCCGCACCGCCCCCGCGGGCTGCGCTCGCGCCCCTTCGATGGCGAAGGCCTGCCCGTCTCGCCGGTCGCGCTGATCGAGGACGGCAAGCTCGAAACCTGGCTGCTCGACAGCGCCGCTGCTCGCCAGCTCGGCCTCGAGCCGACCGGCCATGCCAGCCGCGGCATAGGCGGCGCGCCGGGAGTCGGCCCCAGCAATCTGTTCATGGAGGCTGGCAAGCTGCCCGTCGAAACGCTCATCGCCGATATCAGCTATGGCGTCTATGTCACTGAACTCATTGGCCAGGGTGTCAATCTCATCACCGGCGACTATAGCCGCGGTGCCGCCGGCTTCCTGATCGAGAATGGCGAGATCACCCGGCCCGTCTCCGAATTCACCGTCGCGGGCACCCTCCAGGCGATGTTCGCGGCGCTGGTGCCCGCCAACGACCTCGAGTTCCGCTACGGCATCAACGTGCCGACCCTGCGCATCGATGGGATGACCGTTGCCAGTGGCTGACACGCTTGCCTCCGCGGTCAGCGCCATCGCTGCCGAGGCGGGCCGGCTGGCGCTTGCCCGCTATGGGCAGGATGTCCGCAAATGGGAGAAATCGCCCAACAATTTCGTGTGCGAAGTCGATCTGGCGATCGACGAACTGCTCCGCGCGCGCCTCTCGGCGCTGCTCCCCGATGCCGGCTGGCTGTCGGAGGAGACCGCCGACGATCTCGCCCGGCTGTCGGCCAGCCACGTCTGGGTGGTCGACCCGATCGACGGCACGCGCGATTTCCTGCGCCACCGCCCCGGCTGGGCAATCTCGGTCGCGCTGGTCGAGAATGGCCAGCCGGTGATCGGCGTGCTCGATGCACCGGTCCGTGGCGAGCATTGGCTGGCGGAAAGGGGCAAGGGCGCGGCGCGGAACGGTATTCCGCTTATCGCCTCTGACCGCATCGAACTCACAGGCGCGCGCGTCCCCGCCGACGACCTTCCCAGGATCGACCGGCATCTGACGATGGTCGACAAACCCAATTCGATCGCGCTGCGCATGGCGATGGTCGCGTCAGCGGAGGCCGACCTGCTCGCGACCTTCCGCTGGGGCAACGAGTGGGACATCGCCGCCGCCACGCTGATCGCGCGCGAAGCAGGCGCGAAGGTTACCGATGCACTCGGCAAGAAGCTGCGCTTCAACACCCCTGCTGGAGAGGCATTCGGCGTGCTCACCGCCGCACCAGGCATTCATCAGGCCGCGGCCGACCATTTGCGTGACCGCGCAGTCGAAGCGTTGGGCCGCCCCCGCTTTTGAAGGCAAGCGCCGGGAAGCGCTTCCCAATCGCACGCGCCATGTGCCCGCTCCGAACCAAGGAGACAGGAACATGGCAAGACTCGACGGCAAGGTTGCAATCATCACGGGGGCCAGCTCGGGCATCGGTGAAGCGGCGGCGCGGCGCTTCGCGGCAGAAGGTGCAAAGCTGGTTCTCGCCGCACGGCGACCTGCCGAGCTTGAGCGCGTGGCCGACGAGCTGGGCGGCGAGACAGCGTTCCTCGCTGGAGACGTCCGCGACGAAGCGTATGCCGAAGCGCTGGTCGCGCTAGCGGTCGAGCGTTTCGGCGGGCTCGATATCGCGTTCAACAATGCCGGCGCCGTCGGCGTGAGCGGTCCGCTGACCGGCCTTGCCGCGGAAGACTGGGGCTGGACGATCGCCACCAACCTCACCGCCGCTTTCTATGGCGCTAAGCATCAGGCTGCGGCGATGGCGGCGCGCGGCGGCGGGTCGATCCTGTTCAGCTCAAGCTTCGTCGGGGCCGCCAACGGCATTCCCGGCATGGGCGCCTATGCCGCCGCCAAGGCCGGCCTGCTCGGGCTGGTCCGCACGCTCGCCGTGGAGCTTGGGCCGCAGCGCGTCCGCGCCAATGCGCTCATCATCGGCGGTACCGACACCCCCGCCAGCTCGGCACGCCAGCCGGATGCCGATCCGGGCGTGCAGGCGTGGATGGAACAGCTCCACGCGCTCAAGCGCCTCGCCGAGCCGGAAGAAATTGCCGAGATGGCGCTGTTTCTCGCATCCGACGCTGCCAGCTTCGTCACGGGCGGTGCGATTGCGGTCGATGGGGGCGCTTCGATCACCAAGACGTGAGGGTCTCGCCTGCAGCCTACTCCGGACCGCCGTCGAGATCGCCGACGCACTGAGTCTCGGGCTCGCGCGCCGCCATCCGCTTCAGTTCGGACGTCCGGACGGTAATGCCGGGAAACAGCGTGTCGGGCGCGACACTATAGGATCGGATCAGCCGTACCGCCCATCCATAGTGCTTCGCGCCCGCCGCGCAGCTGTCGCTGCCGCCATCGCCCTCGCCCCAGACCACGCGCCAGGGCGCCTTGCCCTCGCGCGTCAGGATCGCCTGGAACCCGCCGATACCGCCCTCGCCTTCGACATAGGAAATGGCGCGGTTACGCTCGTGAAAGACGTGGAATCGCCTGAAGGTGTAGCGCACCCCCGCGTCGTTCCCGCCCTTCAGCGTCCTGATGATCGCGGTGCGCTCCGCGCTGCCGGCCGCCGGCGTGTAGACGCCGTTCCGTGACGCTGCGAGCGGCGCCGCAGCAAGCAGCATGGATGCCGCGACAAGCGCCGCTGGCATCAAGCGCCGCCGACCTCGTCATCGCCGCGATACTTGACCTGCAGGTAGCGCCCGCGCGTCGCCAGCGCATCGAGATCGCCCTGGGCCAGCTGCCGGGACATATCGGAAATCTCCTGATCGATCAGGCTGAGCCCATCGACCAGCTGCTTGTCCGGCGACTGGCCGAACCGGTCCTGGCCGCGCAGATTCTGCGGCACGCGCTGGTAGCCCTTGATCAACTCGGGCAATTGCTCCCCCACCAGCTTGCGAACCTCGGCCGCCGCGGGTTCGCCTTCATTGAGCGACTTGAGCTGCCCCGCCAGCACGTCGAGCTTCATCCCGATCGAATCGAGCAGCGGCATCGCCGCGCCGGGCAGCGTCGGCCGCTGGCGGTCCAGCCACTCCTCGGTGCGCAGCGGCAGCGTGACGAGCGGCGCCTCGCCGAACTTCTCGGGCGCGACTTCCTTGCTCGCCGGCGCCAGTCCGAAGAACAGCGTCGCGGCGATCAGCAGCGCCATTACGACCAGCGCCCCGCCCATCCCCAGCGGAATGAACCAGCCCAGGATCATCGCGCCGATCACGATCGCGCCCGCGGCGCCCGCGATGCGGCCGACACGGGTCAGGATCTCGGCGTCGCGCCGCTTCTTCGCGCGCGTGCTCAGCGTCGTGTAACGCTCGCGCGAACGGTTGAGCACTTCATCGGCACGGGCAATCTCACGATCGATCTCGCTTGGCATGGCGGACTTACAGCGCCTCCAGCTTGAACTGCTCGGCGCCGCCCGAAACCTGGTTCTGCGCGGCCCCCTCGGCCCGGGCGATATAGCCCTTCGACTTCTCGACCTCGTTCGACAGCACGTTGACCGTGGTCTTCATATTGTCGAGCGCCTTGAGCTTGAACGTGTCGATCGCGTCCATCGTGTCGTAGATGTTCTGGAAGGCGCGCTGCAGCGTCTCGATCGGGATCGTGCTGCTCGCCGCCTGCTCATGCACCATCGCCGTGTTCTGCTTGAGCAGATTGCCGGTCGAATCGATGATGTTCGCGGTGGTGGTG
Source organism: Sphingomonas koreensis (assembly GCF_002797435.1). Taxonomy (NCBI): domain Bacteria; kingdom Pseudomonadati; phylum Pseudomonadota; class Alphaproteobacteria; order Sphingomonadales; family Sphingomonadaceae; genus Sphingomonas; species Sphingomonas koreensis. The sequence goes on from NZ_PGEN01000001.1 coordinate 856,946, forward strand.
TTGAGCGCGGTGATCTGGTCGAGCACCAGCCGCTGCGCGGTCAGTGCCTGCGCCACCGTTACCGCGGTGCGCAGCGCGCCAACGGTGGTGGTCGATGCGCGATCGACGCCCTTCACCAGCTCGACATTGTTCTTCTTGACCAGGTCGAGCGCCAGATAGCCCTGCACCGTCACCGCCATCTGGGTCAGCAGGTCCTGCGTGCGCTGGCGGGTATAGAACAACGCGGTCTCGCGGATCGCCTTGGCCTTGGCCGGATCGGTATGGTCGAGCTCGAGCGCCTTGTCCTCGAGCTTCTGATCCATCTCCTTCGAGATGTAGATCATCTGCTCGAGCCGGCCCATCGCCGCCCACAGGTTCTGCCGCTCCACGTCGATCGCGGCATTGTCCATCAGCAGTTCGTCCTTGCCGGACTGCAGGCTCTTCAGGATCGACGCGATGTGCGTCTGGCTCGACTTATAGCTGTCGAAATAATTGCGCAGGCTGTTGCCCATCGGGATCAGGCCGAACAGCTTCTTGCGCTGGGTCAGGTTGCCCTTCTTGCCGGGATCGAGATCCTCGACCACGCGGCGCAGCTCGGCCAGGTCCTTGCCGACACCGACATCCTTGTCCATCGCCCGGACCGGCCGGTCGAGGAAGCGGTTGGACTGTCCTGCCGCATCGCGGATTTCCTTCGATCCCATCGCGGTGATCGCGTCGACGCGCTTGCCGAACTCCGGCGAGTTCACGTCCTGCGCCACCAGATCGTCGATGAAGGTCTCGACACGAGCGACAAGCTCGGTCTTCTTCGCGTCTTCGACAGGCACAAGCCCTGCCATCTTCTCGGGCGCACGCTCCTTCAGCGGCTCGGGCGCGGTCAGCACCAGGTCGTCGGTCTTCTCGGCAGTCGCAGTCTCGGTCGCCATTTGCCCATCTCTCCAGCGGTTCTGCCCAAGATGAACGGGAACCGCGTGCGCTTCAAGTGTATCGCCAATATAATACACTTGAATTATGGTGCAACCGACCGATGGGGTCAGGGGTTCCAGATGACGCGGGCTGTTAACATATCCGCGCTAGGACGGGTGGCATGGAACGCAGGCTGAAGATGATGATCGCCGGTTCGATCGCGGTGTGGGTGCCGGTCTCCACGGCTGCCCAGGCGTCGCCCGCGGCCGTCGACCTGGGCAAGGCCTATCGGCTGAAGGCAGAGCCGGCGGACGAATCACCGGTACTTCCCGCGCCGCACAAATTCCGCTAAGGGCGCGCGCAACCCGCGATTCCGCGGCATCCAGGATATCCGCATGAACCTTCGCAACGTGGCGATCATCGCCCACGTCGATCATGGCAAGACCACGCTCGTCGATCAGCTTTTCCGCCAGTCCGGCACCTTCCGCGACAACCAGCGCGTCGAAGAGCGCGCGATGGACTCGAACGACCTCGAGAAGGAGCGCGGGATCACCATTCTCGCCAAGCCGACCTCGGTCGAGTGGAACGGCACGCGCATCAACATCGTCGACACGCCCGGCCACGCCGATTTCGGCGGCGAGGTGGAGCGTATCCTCTCGATGGTCGATGGCGTCATCCTGCTGGTCGACAGCTCCGAAGGCGCGATGCCGCAGACGAAGTTCGTGACCGGCAAGGCGCTGAAGCTCGGCCTGCGTCCGATCGTCGTGGTCAACAAGATCGACCGCCCGGACGAGCGCATCCAGGAAGTGCTGGACGAGGTGTTCGACCTGTTCGTCAGCCTTGACGCGACCGACGAGCAGCTCGACTTCCCGGTCCTCTACGCCTCGGGCCGCAACGGCTATGCGAACGAGGACCCGACGCTGCGCGAGGGCACGCTGGAACCGCTGTTCCAGAAGATCGTGGATCACGTCCCCCCGCCCGCGCTCGACATCGACGCGCCCTTCACCTTCCTGGTGACGCTGCTCGACCGCGACAATTTCCTCGGCCGCGTCCTCACCGGCCGCGTCACCAGCGGCAAGGTCAAGGTCAACCAGGCCATCCACGCGCTCGACATGGACGGCAACGTCATCGAGACGGGCCGCGCGTCGAAGATCATGTCGTTCCGCGGCCTCGAGCGCGTTCCGGTCGATGAAGCACAGGCGGGCGACATCATCAGCCTCGCCGGCCTGACCGTCGCGACCGTTTCGAACACCATCGCCGACACCTCGGTCAGCGAGGCGATCCAGGCGCAGCCGATCGATCCGCCGACGCTGTCGATGCGCTTCGCCGTCAACGACAGCCCGATGGCGGGCCGCGAGGGCACGAAGGTGACGTCGCGCATGATCCGCGACCGCCTGCTCCGCGAAGCCGAATCCAACGTTGCGATCAAGGTGACCGAAGCCGCCGACAAGGACAGCTTCGAAGTCGCCGGCCGCGGCGAGCTTCAGCTGGGCGTGCTGATCGAAACCATGCGCCGCGAGGGCTTCGAGCTCGGCATCAGCCGTCCGCGCGTGCTGTTCCGTGAGGAAGACGGCCAGAAGATGGAGCCGTACGAGACGGTCATCATCGACGTGGACGAGGAGCATTCGGGCACGGTCGTCGACAAGATGAACATCCGCAAGGCCGAGATGACCGACATGCGTCCCTCGGGCGGCGGCAAGACCCGCATCACCTTCAGCGCCCCGTCGCGCGGCATGATCGGCTATCATGGCGAGTTCCTGTCGGACACGCGCGGCACCGGCATCATGAACCGGCTGTTCGAGAAGTACGGCCCGCACAAGGGCGCGATCGAAGGCCGCAAGAACGGCGTGCTGATCTCCAACGGCTCGGGCGAGGCGAACGCCTATTCGCTCAACACGCTGGAAGAACGCGGCATCCTGTTCGTCGGCCATGGCGAAGCGCTGTATGAAGGCATGATCATCGGCGAGAACGCCAAGCCGGAAGACCTCGAGGTCAATCCGATGAAGGCGAAGCAGCTCTCCAACGTCCGCTCGTCGGGCAAGGACGACGCGATCCGCCTGACCCCGCCGAAGAAGATGACGCTGGAACAGGCGATCGCCTACATCGACGACGACGAGATGGTCGAGGTGACCCCAAAGACCATCCGCCTGCGCAAGCGCCACCTCGACCCGCACGAGCGCAAGCGCGCGAGCCGCGCCAAGGCGGCGTAAGGCCACCGGATCGGGTTTGAGATCGGAAGGCGCCGGGGAAACTCCGGCGCCTTTCTCTTTGGGCGCGACTTCAGCCCGTCGCACGATACGCACCAGCAGCCGCACCGGCCCTCAGCTCGCGGAACCGGCGATCCGCATGACGGTTTCGCCCGCCAACGCAGCACAGCGTTTCAAGGAGAGCAGAGTGCGTATCGTTTCCCGAACCCCCAAGATGATCCTGCCGCTGGCGCTGCTGGCCGGCGTGGCGCCCGCCAGCCTCGCCCAGACGCAGGAAAACCCGCCCGCGGACGTGTCGATCTACGGCTCGCAGCCGGCACCTGCCGAGATGGTCAAGGGGCCTGAGGTCAAGGGTATCATCTCCGCACGCAGCGGCGACAAGGTGCAGGTCACCACCCCCGACGGCTCGAAGACGGTTGTCGCTGTCACCGATGCCACCAAGATCAAGGCCAGCGGCGGCTTTCTCGGCCTTGGCGGGAGCAAGCTCGCGGCAGGCTCGCTGCTCAACGGCCTGCCCGTGACGATCAAGACGCTGCAGGCCGGCGACACGCTGGTGGCGAGCCAGATCAACCTGCAGAACAAGGATCTGCGGACCGCCAACATGATCCACAACGGCACCGACCAGCGCTTTGCCGAGCAGACCGCGGCAACCGACGCGCTGCGCAGCCGCGTGGGCGATATCGACCAGTATAACGTCAAGGGCACGACCAACGTGAACTTCGACACCGGCAAGGCGGTGCTGTCGAGCCAGGCAAAGGCCGATCTGTGCGCTGCGGCCCAGCAGGCCGAAGCGATGGACAACGCCGTCCTGCTGGTCGTCGGCTATACCGATTCGACGGGAAGCCAGGAGTTCAACCAGACGCTGAGCGAAAAGCGGGCAAGCACCGTGATCAACTATCTGCAGCAGGCGTGCAAGTGGAAGCCCTATCGGGTGATGACCCCGACCGGCATGGCCGAAGCAGATCCGCTGGCGGACAATTCCACGCCTGAGGGCAAGGCGCAGAACCGCCGCGTCGCGGTGAACATCATGGTCAGCAAGGCCGTCGATGGTTTGCAGGAAGCGCGGCTCAACTGAAAATGACGAAGGCGCCGGGGGTGACCCCGGCGTTTTCTTGGTGCGGAACGGTTTGCGCCCCTGATAGCGGCGATTCCGTTATTTTCCGTCGAACAACCCGTCCTGCGATCCGGCAGGCGGGTTGAGGCCGAGATGCTTCCAGCCCGCCGCGTTGAGGCAGCGGCCGCGTGCGGTGCGGGCGATCATCCCGATCTGGATGAGGTACGGCTCGATCACCTCCTCAATCGTGTCGCGCGGCTCGCTGAGGCCGGCGGCGAGCGTTTCCACCCCCACCGGGCCGCCCCGATAGATGTCGGCGATCATGGTGAGGTAGCGGCGATCCATCGCGTCGAGGCCGAGCGCATCGACCTCAAGCCGGTTGAGCGCGGCGTCGGCGGCGCGGGCATGAACCACGCTTTCCCCCGCGACATTGGCGAAATCGCGCACGCGGCGGAGCAGGCGGCCGGCGATGCGCGGGGTGCCGCGCGAGCGCCGGGCAATCTCGGCAGCGCCATCCTGCGCGATACCGAGGTCCAGCAGGCCCGCTGCGCGAGTGACGACGCGGGTCAGTTCCTCCACGGTGTAGAATTGCAGGCGGACCGGGATGCCGAACCGGTCGCGCAGCGGCGTGGTGAGCAGGCCCTGCCGGGTGGTGGCGCCGACCAGAGTGAAGCGCGGCAGATCGATACGGACGGAGCGCGCCGACGGCCCCTCCCCGATCATCAGGTCGAGCGCACGATCCTCCATCGCCGGATAGAGCACTTCCTCGACCGCGGGATTGAGGCGGTGGATCTCGTCGATGAACAGGACGTCGCCATCCTCGAGATTGGTGAGCAGCGCGGCGAGATCGCCCGACTTGGCGATGACCGGGCCCGAGGTGGCGCGAAAGCCGACGCCCATTTCCTTGGCGATGATCTGTGCGAGCGTGGTCTTGCCGAGGCCCGGCGGGCCGAAGAACAGGACATGGTCGAGCGCGTCGCCACGGGTGCGGGCCGCGTCGATGAACACACGCAGATTGTCGCGCGCGGCACGCTGGCCGACGAACTCGTCGAGCGATTTCGGGCGCAGCGCGGCATCGACGTCCTCGGGACGGCGGGATGCGGTAAGGATGCGGTCGGAGTCGGTCATGGATTTCTCTTGCGCGGAACCGCGCCGATCAAGAAAGGCCGGTAAGACCGAGCCTCAAAGACCTTTCGGCCCGCATGTCGCCTGATGTAACCGGCCACATAGACAAAACCTTGGGTATGGCCCCAATGACTGCAACTCGAACTCAGGCTAGCTTTCACGCGCAGTTTTTCACCGGCACGAAACCCCAACTTCTTCTCAAGCACCGTCACCGTAGCAAATTCAGTATGGCCGTAGGATAGGCGATCCGGATCATCCACCCGCACCTTAAGAAACTGAACGCTATCAGGCAGGCGCGTCGGTCGATGCGCGAAAAACACATGATCCTCGGCATCCGGCGATCGACACGCTTGGGCTGAACCAACAGCGCTCACCATCATCGCTGCCGCCATGAAGAAACGAGGGCTCACTTCGCCGCCTTCCGCAGCGCCAGCCGCACCAGCGCGTCGAGGCTCGCTCCTCCCCCCAGTTCGTCCATCGCAGCGTTGACCGCGTTGCTCGCCTCGGCGGGCCTGAAGCCGAGGTTGAGCATCGCCGAGACCGCGTCGTTCGCCGCGCCGCCAGCCGGGATCGCCGCCCCTACCCCGCCGCCGCCAAGCGCGATGCCGCCGGCCTTGTCCTTGAGCTCGTTGACGATGCGCTGGGCAAGCTTCGGCCCGACCCCGTTGGCGCGCGCGATCATCGCGGCGTCGGCGCGGGCGACCGCGGTCTGTACCTCGGCCGGGGAGAGGATCGAGAGGATCGCCAGCGCGACCTTTGCCCCCACCCCCTGCACGCTGGTGAGCAGGCGGAACCAGTTGCGCTCATCCGCCGAAGCGAAGCCCATCAGGCGGATCGAATCCTCGCTCACCAGCATCTCGGTGTGGACGGTCACGAACTCGCCAAGGCTGCCGAGCGCTGCCAGGGTTTTGGCCGAAGCGCCAACGAGATAGCCGACTCCGTTCACGTCGATCACCGCATGATCGATGCCGGTCGCGGCGAGATGGCCGTTGAGATGCGCGATCATCGACGGGTATCCAGATGCCCGAAATTCATAAAAGTCCTGCTCGCGCGTGCGCCCTGATGAACAAGCGGCCGGTATTCAGCGATAGCGGAGGGCAAGCGACAGGCCATGCCGGTACATAAACGGAACGGCGCCACGTAGGAAAGCGAAATTGCGGCCCGCCCCTTGGCAGACACGGCCGCCGCACCATTTCAATCGGGATAGGGGGAGATACCGGATGCTGACCGTCGGATTGCTGCTGGGATGGGCGGCACTACTGCTCGCCGGAGCCACCCGCACCGGACAGTCGATGCGCGCCGCGCTGATCGAGCGTCCGGCCACTTGGCTGAACCGGTTTACCCGCGGTCAGGCGATCTTCACCGCTGTGCTGATGCTGTTCGCAGGACTGATCTTCTGGATCGCGGGAGAAGCGGGTCTGCGATTCGTCAGCCTATACGCCCCGGAACTGATCGGGCTGCTGGCCAGCGTCGAGTTCACCGCGGCAATCGATGCCGTCGCGGTGGCGATCGCAACCGCCGCTTCGGTGCGTCTGCGCAGCATGACGGCATGGGTGAAAATGCGCCTGCCGGGGCAGAGATCGCGCACACGCCGTACGCAGCGGACCCGCCGGCCCAACCTGCCCGCCAACGACGCGGACGGGCCCGCCCGCCGCCTCGCCTGCGCTGCCTGACGCTAGCGCAACGCCCGCGCGCTCGCGAGGTGGTGCGCGTGGCAGATCGCCACGGCGAGCGCGTCGGCGGCATCGGCGCCTGCGATCTTCACGCCCGGGAGCAGGCGCGACACCATCGCATGGACCTGTGCCTTCTCGGCAGTGCCGGTGCCGACCACCGCCTTCTTGACGAGACGCGGAGCATATTCGCCGACATCGAGCCCCGCGCGCGCGGCCGCCGCGATGGCGACGCCGCGGGCATGTGCGAGCTTGAGCGTCGATTGCGGGTTCGAGTTGACGAACACCTCTTCCACCGCCGCCGCCTGCGGCGCGTGATCGGCGATCAATGCGGCGAGCATCGCGTCGAGATGCGCGAGGCGGCGTGGCAGCGGTGCCTTCGCATCGGTCTTGAGCTGGCCGTTGGCGAGATGGCTGAGGCGGTTACCCTCTGCGCGGATCAGCCCCCAGCCGGTGGTGCCGAGGCCGGGATCGAGACCGAGCAGGATCATGGCGTCAGTACCACATGTCGAAGCCGGGGTCGGTATCCTCGGGTACGGCGTCGGGAATACGGCCGACGGGATGGGCGCCGCTCCTGCACGAAAGCGTCGCCAGATCCTTGTCGCCGCGGCGGACATGGATACCCGACCACAGCCTGCCCGGCCGCTCGGTCAGGTTGCCCGCCGTGCCCCAGAAGACGACATAGCTGTAATCGGCGCGAGTGAAGCGGAGATAGGGCTGCGAGCCGCCGCCGCCGCCGACCACGACCTTGCGGCGGACATTGCTCCAGTCCGGGGTGCTGGCGATGGCGATGTCGGGCTTGCCGGGAGGACCATAGCGATAGTGCAGCTTGCCGCCGCCGGAGCAGACGCTGCCCGCCGATTTGCCGAAGTTGCAGGTGTAGACGACCGCCTCCCCCGCGCGGCACTGGCTGGCCGGCGCGGGCGAAGGTGCGGCAGTGACCGGAGCCGCCGCGGGCGCCGCCAGCATGAGTGCGAGTGCGGTCAGGAGCAAAGTTCGCATCGGCACCTCCCATCAGCTCCTGGAGGAGCCCGTTTGCTTCAGGCCCTCCATCATGCCTGCCGCATGGCCCCTCCCCATTCCGGGGAGGAACGGATCAGCCCAGCTTTTCCATCACCGCGTCGGACACTTCGTAATTGCCCCAGACGGTCTGGACGTCGTCGTCGTCGTCGAGCGCGTCGATCAGCTTGAACAGCGTCGCGGCGTCTTCCTCGCCCACCTCGACCATCGTCTGCGGCTTCCAGGCGAGCTTGGCGCCCTCGGCCTCGCCCAGCACGGCTTCGAGCGCCTTGGCGACTTCGTGCAGGTCGGCGCTGGCGGTCCAGATCTCGTGGCCGTCCTCGCTCGACGTCACGTCCTCGGCCCCCGCTTCAAGCGCGGCTTCGAACACCTTCTCGGCATCGCCCGCGCTGGCCGGGTAGTTGATCAGGCCGACGCGGTCGAAGGCATGGCTGACCGAGCCTGAAGCGCCGAGGTTGCCGCCGTTCTTGCTGACCGCGGTGCGGACGTTGGTCGCGGTGCGGTTGCGGTTGTCCGACAGCGCTTCGATGATCAGGCTGACGCCGCCCGGGCCGAAGCCCTCGTAGCGGATTTCCTCGTAATTCTCGCCTTCGCCCTTGCTCGCCTTGTCGATCGCGCGTGCGATATTGTCCTTGGGCATCGACTGCGCCTTGGCCGCGTTGATCGCGGCGCGCAGGCGCGGGTTCATGTCGGGATCGGGCAAGCCCATCTTGGCCGCGACGGTGATTTCGCGGCTGAGCTTGGAGAACATGCCCGAGCGCTTCTTATCCTGCGCGCCCTTGCGGTGCATGATGTTCTTGAATTTGGAATGGCCTGCCATGGGTCGTCTCTGCGAAAATGTGTGGCGGCGTCTCTAGGCGAGAGGCGGGGCGGCACGCAATGCCTACCCGTCACCCCGGTACAAGGCCGGAGTGATGGTACAGGCTCAGACCCCGCTGACCGAGACCGCGGTGCCGGAGGCGGAGACCATCAGCATCGAACCGCCCTTGCCGATCACTTCGTAATCGAAATCGATCCCGATCACGCCGTTCGCGCCGAGCGCCAGCGCCTCGGCCTTGAGCTCCTCGAGCGCGGTCCTGCGCGCTTCCTTGAGGGGGCGCTCGTAGCTGCCCGAACGGCCGCCGACGATGTCGCGAATGCCTGCGAAGAGATCGCGGAAGATGTTGGCGCCGATGATGACCTCAGCCGTCACGATGCCGTGATAGCGGGTGACCGAATGGCCATCGACGGTGCTGGTGGTGGTCAGAATCATGGAATGAGATTTCCTTGCCTGTGTCAGCTTTGCTGACGCGGCACCGGCCCGCTCCCCACCCGGCCACCCATAGGATTCTGGCGCTGGGTAGCCGGATGGGCGAGCGGGCCGGTGCCGCAACCCGGTTCAGCGACCGCTGAACCGAACAAGCATTAGACCATGCCCAGCGCGTTGCGATAGGTCTCGAGAAGCGCGTCCTGCTCGTCGAGCTGGTGCTTCTCCATCTTGCGCAGGCGCACGATGGTGCGGATCGTCTTGGCGTCGAAGCCGGTCGACTTGGCTTCGGCATAGACATCCTTGATGTCGTCGCTGATGCCCTTCTTTTCCTCTTCCAGCCGCTCGATCCGCTCGATCAGAAGGCGCAGCTGCTCGGCCGAAATCGAGTCGCTCATGTCCCGCTCCAAAATAAGGTGCCAATTAGGGTGAACGCGGGCGTTTAGCGGCTGCGGCAGGGGGTGCAAGGGGGCGTGCGGCGGAACGTGTGGATAGGAAAGGATGCCCGCGCGCACCCGTAAGCGGCCCCATTACCTGCGACGTAATTGGAATGATTCGCGCCCGCGGCGAAGTTGCAGTCACCGCGGCGAGGGATGCCGCCCAAGGAGAACTGCCATGATCCGCTTTCCGCTCAATGTCCGCCAGGCGATGATCGTCGATTTCGCCGGCACCGGTGCCACCGCCGTGCTCGCCATCGTCGCGGCAGGGTTCACCGCTGGCCTTACGGGGCTGCCCGAAGCGCTGATCCGCGGCGCCGGCCTCGCGCTGGTTCCCTTCCTCGCGCTGGTGCTGGCGATGGCGGTGAAGCCTGCGCGCGGCGGCGTGGTCGCGGTGATCGCGATCAACATCGCCTGGGTGATCGCGAGCTTTGCGACGATGGCCTTCTTCGTCAGCCCAAACGCATTCGGCTACGCCTTCATCACCGCGCAGGCGCTGGCGGTGGCCCTGTTCGCGGAGCTCCAGATCCTGGCGCTCCGCAACGAGGGCAAGGCGGCCGGCGCCTATGCCTGAGGCGGATGGTCCGCGCCCGCGTCCACCCGGTCATAGCGACGATGGCCGGGTGGAACCGTATCAGCGCGTCCGGCGCGCCATCGACCCGGTCGGCATATATTCGGCCGAGAGCGCCTCCGCCTCTGCGGGGGCGACGCCCGCGCGTGTGAGCGCTTCGACGAGCGCACGTTCCGGGGCGACCTTGATATCGGGAGTGACGCCGGTCCCCTCCCAGCCCTTGTCGCCCGGAAAATAGCTGTGGCCAAAGGGGATGAAGGCCGAATAGCCGCCGCCCAGCTTCACCGCACCGCCGTAATGCCCAGCCCCGGCCGTGGTATCGCCGATCAGCGTGGCCCGCTTCGTGCCCTTGAACGATGAGGCGAGATGCTCGGCCGCCGACGCCGTGCGCGGCGAAACGAGGTAGTAGATCTTCGCATTCACCCATGGGCTGGCGGGGCTGACAGGCGTGACCCGGTGCTCGCTGCGCGCCAGCTCGGCGGGGGCATCCACCTTGACCAGCGAGCGGAACGGCAGCGGACCGTTGACTGCCGCGACCGATGCGCGGGTATCCATCACCATCACCGGCTGTGCCTTGGCGAAGATGCGCGGGAAGAGGACGTCCATTTCCTCGAGCCCGCCGCCGCGATGGGTGCGCGCGTCGATGATGAGGGTCTTCGCCCCGGCAGTCCGGTCGAGGAATTCGGCGAAGGCTTTCAGCGTTTCGGGCTGACCGTAGAAGCCGTTGAAGCGGACGAAGGCGATACCGGGCGCGATCATCCCTGCCCGCTCCATCGGCGAGGGCGGCGGCGCTACAGGTGCGCCTCCCTGAGCGGCCCGCGGCTGAGGCGACGGACCGCCATCCAGAAACATCGCCAGATGGCCGTCAGGCGCCACCGCCTGAAGGTCCGCCGTTACCGCACGGGCGAAGGCGACGCTATCGGTGAACCCTTCATAGCCCCCGGCAGCAAGCTTGGCGCGCAGCGCGGCGGCATAGCGCTTGGCGACGTCGGGAAAGACGAACGTCTTTTCGATCTCATCGGCCAGCTTGGCCACCGCCTTCTTTGCTTCGGCGGCGTCATAGATCGCGATTTCGCCAGCGGGGGCCGTCGCCGCGGCCTGGGCCATGGCCGGCACCGCCGCCGCAAGTATCGCAACCGCCAGAACATGCTTACGCATCAACACTCTCCATCTTTCGACATAGAGCGTGTTCTATCCGGCCAACACGCCTTTTGCGGGCGATCTGAACCGGCTATGCGACGAAAAACGGCAAAGTCAGGGGTGCGGACGGCGAAGATGGGCAAGCTCGACGCATTCGACATCCAGCTGCTCAACCTGCTGCAGGCGGACGCGCTGGCGACCGCCGAGCAACTTGCACAGGCGGTGCCTCTCTCCGCCTCCGCCGTGACCCGTCGCGTGCGGCGGCTGCGGGCCGAGGGCTGGATCGCTGCCGACATCGCGGTGATCTCGGCGAAGCTGACCAACCGGAGGCTGCGCGCCCTGGTAAGCGTGCAGGTGCATGAACATGCCGAGGAACGCGGCATCGCCGCGCTGCGCGCGAAACTCGCCGCGGCGCCCGAGGTGCAGATGATCCTCGATGTCGCGGGCGCCAACGACCTCGCCGTGCTGATCAGCGCGCGCGACATGGCGGACTATAACGCACTTGCCGAGCGGCTGTTTCAGCAGGACCCGGCGGTACGGAGATATGAAACCGGCTTCGTCAAACGGGTACACAAGCAGAGCGCGGCGATCCCGCTGCGTCCGGGAGACGGCGATCTGACCTAGAAGGGGACAAGCGATGAGGCGGAAGCGGAGCAACTGGTTGACCTTGCCGCAGCTGGCGGGCGGCGCCGATCTGGCACTGCTGGCGGCGCGGCTCGTGATAGGCGGGTTCCTGATCTACGGCGTGTGGGACAATATCGTCAGCGCCGAGCGTATGGCCGAGTTCGAGAAGTTCCTGACGGTCAAGGGCTTCGCCCTGCCCGGGCTGATGGCCCCGCTGTCGGTCTATGCGCAGTTCCTCACCGGTGTCGCCTTCATCGCCGGTTTCGCGATTCGCTGGGCGGGCCTGATCTGCGCGTTCAACTTCATCGTCGCGCTGGTGATGGTCGATGCCCCGCTCGGCATCCGCCCGGCCTTTCCGGCGGGGGCGCTGGTGGTGATCGGACTGCTCTTCGCGACGATCGGCGCAGGGCGGCTCTCGCTCGAAGGCATGTTCGCGCCTCAGCGGCGTTAGCCGGTTGCGGCAGTGCAAATCTGGAGAAACAAGGGGCCATCCCTGAAGAGGATGGCGCGAGTGACGGGGCTCGAACCCGCGACCTCCGGCGTGACAGGCCGGCGCTCTAACCAACTGAGCTACACCCGCTCAAGTCCCGCGCCGCAGCGCTTTCCCTTGCGAGAGCGCGGCAACTAGACGGGGGGTTCGGGGCTGTCAACAGCCCTTTCGAGATTGTTTTGCGCAGTTGGGGATAATGGCGTTCCGCCCGCCACCAGCGTGCCGTGCTCGAACAGGAATCCGGCGATGTCCGGCTTGCCCGCGGCGTTGAGCACCGTCTGGAAGATGATCAGCAGCGGCACCGCCAGCAGCGCGCCGGGCGTGCCCCACACCCAGCCCCAGAAGGACAGCGAGATCAGGATCATGATCGGATTGATCGTCAGGCGCCGCCCGACGATCAGCGGAGTCACGACATTCGCCTCGATCAGGTGAAGCGCGATCATGATTCCCGCAGGCAGCAGCGCGGCCCACACGTCCTGGTACGTCATCAGCCCGCCCAGCGCGAGCAGCAGCGCGGCGAAGATCGGGCCGAGATAGGGGATGTAGTTGAGCAGGGTGACGATGCCGCCCCACATCAGCGGGCTGGGCATGCCGATCAGCCACAGTGCGCCCGCGACGACCAGCCCCAGCGTCACATTGATCGCGGTGATCGTGCCGAGATAGGCCGAGGTGTCGTCGACCACGTCCTGAATCACCCGCGCGGTCGCCATCGCCCCGCCGAAGCTGGTGCGGCTGGTGATCGCCTTGCGCCGCAGCCGCGTCCATCCCGACAGGAAGAAGAAGATCACGAGGATCGCAAAGAACATCTCGATGAACGCGGCCGGCGCGGCGGTGGTCACGAACTCGAGCAGCGAGCGCGGCGGCTCGGCCGCGGCGCGGGTCGGACGAATCGGGCTCTGGGCGAAATCCTGGATCGTCTTGTTCACGAAGGTTTCGAGGTTCGCGTAGAAGTCGATCAGCGGCCGGACGTTCGACTGGATGTTGTCGATCCGCTCGGGGATCGCGCTCAGCCAGCTCCATGCCGGGACGACGATCGATACGATCGCGGCGTTGGCGGCGGTGAGGAACAGCAGCACGCAGATCAGCGCGGCGAGCGGGGTCGGCACGCGATGCCGCTCGAGCCACTCCAGCACCGGGACCAGCGCGACCGCGACGACCAGCGCAGCGGTGAGCGGCAGGAAGAAGGGCGAACCGGCCTTGAGCGCAAAGGGAAGCGCGAGGAACAGCCCCGCACCGATCATCAGCGTCAGCGCGGCGAGCAGCCGATCGCGGCGATTCTCTGCCTCCGTATCGTGCGCGGGCGCGACGATCGGCTGGAGCGGCGGCGCGGGCGACGATACCGCACCGGTCTCCGACGCCTGCTCTCCCCTGCCCGCTTGCTGATCCAAGTTTCGCCCGCCTTTCAACGGCTTTCTAGCGCGATTTGCGCGGCTTGTAATCCCGGCTAACCTGCGATCATGGGTGAGAAACTGCTGGTCATCGACGAGGGAACCACCTCGACCCGCGCGATGCTGTTCGCGCCGGATGGAACGCTGCTCGCGAGCCGATCCGCCGAGCTGGCGCAGCATTATCCCGCGCCGGGGCTGGTCGAGCATGACGCAGCGGAGATCTGGGAAAAGACGCTGGGCTGCGCCGTCGCAATGGTCGAGGCCGCGGGCGGCGCCGACCGGATCGCCGCGATCGGCATCACCAATCAGCGTGAGACGATCGTCTTCTGGGACAAGGCCACCGGCGAGCCGCTCGCGCCCGCCATCGTGTGGCAGGACCGGCGCAGCGCGGCGATCTGCCGCGAACTCAAGGAAGCGGGCGAGGAACCGGGCGTGCAGGCGCGCACCGGCCTGCTGCTCGATCCTTATTTCAGCGGAACCAAGATCGCCTGGGCGATGGCGAACTGGCCGCAGTTGCGCGAGGCCGGGGACCGGCTGGCGATCGGCACGGTCGAAAGCTGGCTGGTCTGGAAGCTGACGGCCAATGAGAAGCGGGGCGGCCTCCACATCACAGACGCGACCAACGCCTCACGCACGCTGCTGATGGGCCTTGGCAGCGGCGGGTGGAGCGACGGCCTGATCGACCTGTTCGGCGCCCCCCGGGCCGCCCTGGCCGAGATCGTCGATTGCGCCGGGCGATTCGGCGAGACGACGCTGTTCGGCGGCCCCATCCCGATCTGCGGCATGGCGGGCGACCAGCAGGCGGCCACGATCGGACAAGCCTGTCTGTCACCCGGCGATACCAAGGCGACGTTCGGTACAGGCGCCTTCGTCCTCACCAATGCCGGCGAGCGCCAACCCGCGTCGAAGCACCGGCTGCTCTCGACCGTGCTTTGGCAGCTCGGCGGGCGGCGCACCTATGCGATCGAGGGATCGGTGTTCGTCGCGGGCAGCGTGGTGAAATGGCTGCGCGATTCGCTGGGGCTGATCGAAAGCGCGGGCGAGACCGAGGTGCTGGCACGATCGGTGCCGGACAATGGCGGCGTCTATTTCGTCCCCGCGCTCACCGGGCTGGGCGCGCCCTGGTGGGAGCCCGAAGCGCGCGGCGCGATCAGCGGTCTCAGCCTCGCCAGCACCAGAGCGCATGTGGTCCGTGCGGCGCTGGAGGCGATGGCGCACCAGAGCCATGACCTCAAGGCCGCCTTCGCCGCCGACGGCGCCGACTGGTCGAGCCTGCGGATCGACGGGGGTATGATCACCAACGACTGGATCGCGCAGGATCTGGCCGATGTGCTCGACCTGACGGTCGAGCGGCCGGACTTCACCGAGACCACCGCGCTGGGTGCCGCGATGCTGGCAGGCGTCGGGTACGGACTCTTTGCCGGGCTGGACGAGGCCGCGGCGATGCGGGGCAAGGTGGAGCGATTTGCGCCGGGGATGAAGGTAGAGGCACGTGATGCGCGGCTGGCGGGCTGGAAGGCTGCGGTCGAGGGGGTGATGGCGTGATGCGAACCCAATTCATCGCCGGAATCGGTCTTCGCTATGACGTCCGCGTAGGGGATGGCCGCGTATTTGTCCGCCCGCTGGCAGGCGACTTCGCGAGCAAGCATGTCTGTCGGGCCCCCGGGGCAAGCCCGGGGTGACGAAATCGGTCCATTCTGGACCGATAATGCCTAAGCCGCCGCTTCCTCTGCGAACAATCCCTTCAGGTCCTTCTTGAGGATCTTGCCATTGGCATTGCGCGGCAGCGTGTCCCTGGTGAAGCGGATCGCGACGGGCACCTTGAACGCCGCGAGCCGATCGCGGACCCATTGCTGCAGTTCCGCCTCGCTCGCCTGCTTGCCCGGCGCGAGGTGAACGACCGCCACTGGTTCCTCGCCCAGCGTACGGTGGGGAATGCCGATCAGCGCGGCATCGGTCACCGCAGGATGCGCGTAGAGCACGTCCTCGACCTCGGACGAGTAGATATTCTCGCCGCCGCGGATGATGATGTCCTTGGCGCGATCGACGATGAACAGGAAACCCTCCTCATCGACCCGCGCGAGGTCGCCGGTGCGCACCCAGCCGTCGCGGAAGCTTTCGGCGGTCTCCTCGGGCTTGTTCCAATAGCCCTTCACGATCATCGGCCCCTTGGCCCATAATTCGCCGACTTCGCCGATGGGCAGTTCATGCTCGCCCTCGGCATCCATGATCTTGAGCTCGGCCACCGGTACGGGCGGGCCGGCGCTGGTCGGGCGGTTGAGGTAATCCTCGGCCGAATGCTGCGTGACTGTCGCCATCGTCTCGGTCATCCCCCAGCCGTTTCCGGGCAGCGCGCCGAATTCGGTGTAGATGCGCTTGACCAGCTCGGGCGCCGAGGGCGCGCCGCCATAGGCGATCATCTCGAGGCTGGAGAGGTCGTATTTGGCGCGCGCGGGGTGCTCGAGCAGCTGCCAGGCGATCGTCGGCACGCCGCCGGTCAGATTGACCTTCTCGCGCTGGATGATCTCCATCGCCTGCTCGACGTCCCATTTGCGCATGAAGATGGTGGTGTGGCCGGCGAAGACCGCACCCATCAGGCTCGCCGAACAGGCGGTGACATGGAACAGCGGGATCACCATGAGGCCGACGCGCGGTGTCGGATCGGGTGGCATCTCGCCGCGGCGCAGATAGGGACGCGCGCCGCAATAGCCGCTCGAAAGGATATTGGTGATGAGGTTGCGGTGCGTGCCGAGCGCGCCCTTGGGGTGGCCGGTGGTGCCGCTGGTGTAGAAGATCGTCGCGTCGTCGTCGGGCACCAGCGAGGGTTCGGCGGGCAGCGGCGCGTCGGGCAGCTCCGCCCAGTCCCCGGGCTTGCCGATCAGGTCCTCCAGCTGCCGCACGCCCTCGCCCAGCGGACCGCGCGCGCGGCTGACGACGATGTGCTTGAGGTCGGGCAGCCCCGGCAGCGCATCGGCGAGCCGATCGTAGCGCTCGCCATCGGTGAACAGCACCACGCTGCCCGAGTCGCGCAGGCCGTAGTCGAGCTCGCCCGAGGTCCACCAGGCGTTGAGCGGCACGAGGATCGCACCGATGCTGACGGCGGCGAAGAACACCACCGGCCATTCGGGCAGGTTGCGCATCGCCAGCGCGACGCGGTCGCCCTTCCCCACCCCCATCTCGCGCAGCTGCGTCGCGAGCCGGGCGACGGCACGGAAATTGGCTTCGAAGCTGACGCGCTCATCCTCGTGGATGGTGAAGATGCGGTCGCCATGCATCCGCGACGCCTGGATCAGCCAGGCCAGGCTGGGCGGGGCATTCTTCCACACGCGGGTGCGGACGCCGCGAATCTCGACCTCGTCCATTTCGAACTTCTGGCCGGGCGCGGTCATCAGCGCCTGCGCTTGCCCTAGCGTCATCTTCGGCCAGTTGGGGTCGAGCGGGATGATCGGTTCGGCAGCCACGGCACTCTCTCCAGCTTTGTTGAATGTGCGGTTTGGCATTTCCGCCACCACAGCTTTCAGGTTATTCTTGATTCATCCGCCGCCAAACGCAATAGGGAAGCGACAGGCGGGCCAAACCGCCGGAAGCAAGGATTCGAACCTAAGGTATGGACGCCGCCCGCTTCGCACCGCCTGCCATGACGGGCTTCGACGCTGACCGGCTCGCCGCGATCGATGCGTTCATCAAGACGCACTACCTCGACTCGGGCAAGCTGCCGCATGCTCAGCTGCTGATCGCCCGCGAGGGACGGATCGCGCATTTCAGCCATCAGGGCGCCGCGCGCGAAAATGGCGCGCCGGTCGATGAGACCTCGATCTTCCGCATCGCATCGATGACCAAGCCGGTCACCTCGATCGCGTTCATGCAGCTGGTCGAGGAGGGCAAGGTCGCGCTCGACACGCCGGTTCACCATGTCCTGCCCGAACTGAAGGGCGTTGGCGTCTATAATGGCGGCGGCGCGGGCGTGCCGTTCGTCACCAAACCGACCGCAGAACCGATGCGGATGGTGGACCTGCTGCGGCACACCTCGGGCCTGACCTACAGCTTCCAGAACCGCAGCAATGTCGATGCGGCGTATCGCGCAGGGAAGATCGAGAACTGGTACGGCAACCTTACCCTGGACGAATTCATCGCGGCGCTGGGCAAGCTGCCGCTCGAATTCTCGCCGGGCGAGGAGTGGAATTATTCGGTGTCGACCGACGTGCTCGGCGCGGTGGTCGAGCGGGTAGCGGGGATGCCGCTCGACCGCGTGTTCGAGGAGCGCATCTTCGCCCCGCTCGGCATGGCCGATACCGGCTTCTGGGTGCCCGAGGACAAGATCGCCCGGCTTACCGATTGCTGGACCCTCATCCAGGGATCGCGCGTCATGTACGACGAAGGCGCCAAGTCGGCATGGAGCCGGCGCCCCACCCTCGTCTCGGGCGGCGGCGGGCTCGTCTCGACGTCACTCGACTATCACCGCTTCGCGACGATGCTGCTGAATGGCGGCACGCTGGAGGGGGTGCGGATCATCGGGCGCAAGACACTCGAGCTGATGACGCAGAACCATCTACCCGGCGGCGGCGACCTTGCGAGCCTGTCGCGGTCGCTATTCAGCGAGACCAGCAATGCCGGTACCGGCTTCGGCCTCGGCTTCGCGATCAACCTCAATCCGGCGAAGTCGATGATCCCCGGATCGGTCGGCGAGTTCTACTGGGGCGGCATGTTCTCGACCGCCTTCTTCGTCGATCCGGTCGAGCGGATCACGATGGTGTTCATGACCCAGCTCTCGCCATCGGGCGCCTACCCGATCCGGCGCGAGCTCAAGACGATGATCTATTCGGCGCTGACATGATTTCGAACCCAACCCTTACCCCGTCATTCCCGCGAAGGCGGGAATCCATTCAGGGCTGACGTTCCGGCAGGAGCCGCAACCTCAGCGCCAATGGATCCCCGCCTTCGCGGGGGTGACGATTCAGAAGAAGGAAGACCAATGACCGGCCCAATCACCACAGAACGTCAGGGCGACATCCTCGTCATCACCTCGAACAACCCGCCGGTGAATGCGCTCGGCGCAGCGGTGCGGCAGGGGCTGGACGCCGCGATCAAGGAACTGGCGGGCGACGACAGCCTGAAGGCGGCGGTGATCCGCTGCGACGGGCGCACCTTCTTCGCCGGCGCCGACATCACCGAATTCGGCAAGCCGATGCAGGAGCCGTCGCTCCCGGTGCTGGTCGATCTGATCGAGGCGAGCGAGAAGCCGGTCGTCGCCGCCGTCCACGGCACTGCCCTTGGCGGCGGGTGCGAGGTCGCGCTGGCGTGCCATTACCGTATCGCCGTGCCCTCGGCGAAGTTCGGCCTTCCGGAAGTGAAGCTCGGCATCCTGCCCGGCGCGGGCGGCACGCAGCGGCTACCGCGCGTCGGGGGCGTCGAATTCGCGCTCGAGCTGGCGACCAAGGGCGACCCGGTTTCCGCCAGCGCCGCCAAGGACGCGGGTCTGGTCGATCGTCTGGCCGGCGAGGACAGCCTGACCGCCGACGCGATCGCCTATGCCAATGAGATCGCCGCCGCGCGTCCCCTGCCCCGCACCAGCGAGAAGCCGGTAACGGTGGAAGCAGGCGTGTTCGAGGCCTTCCGCAAGACCAACGCCAAGCGCTTCCGCAACATGGACGCCCCGGCCGAGATCATCGCGGTGATCGAAGAGACCGCGGGCAAGCCCTATGCCGAGGGCGTTCAGCGCGAGCGCATGGGCTTCATGAAGCTGATCATGGGCGCGCAGAGCGCCGCGCTGCGCCACATCTTCTTCGCCGAGCGCAAGGCCGCGAAGATCGACGATGTGCCCGAGGACACGAAGCTGCGCCCGATCAAGCGCGTCGGCGTGATCGGCGCCGGCACGATGGGCGGCGGCATTTCGATGAACTTCCTCTCGGCAGGCATCCCGGTGACGATCGCCGAGATGCAGCAGGAGGCGCTCGACCGCGGCACCGGCACGATCCGCAAGAATTACGAGGCGACCGCCGCCAAGGGCCGGATGACCGCCGAGCAGGTCGAGGGCGCGATGGGGCTGCTCAAGTCCACGCTCGACCTGAACGACCTCGCCGAATGCGACCTCATCATCGAGGCCGTGTACGAGAATATGGACGTCAAGAAGGACATCTTCGGCAAGCTCGACAAGATTGCCAAGCCGGGCGCGATCCTGGCATCGAACACCAGCTATCTCAGCATCGACGAGATCGCCTCGGCGACCGGCCGCCCCGGCGACGTCGTGGGCATGCACTTCTTCTCGCCCGCCAACATCATGAAGCTGCTCGAGGTCGTGCGCGGCGCCAAGACCGACAAGGACGTGCTGGCGACGGTCATGGACCTCGCCAAGAAGATCAAGAAGGTCGCCGTCGTGGCGGGCGTCTGCTACGGCTTCATCGGCAATCGCATGCTGATCCCGCGCCAGATGGAGGCGATGAAGCTGCTCCACGAGGGCGCGACCCCGATGCAGGTCGACAAGGTGCATGTCGAGTTCGGCATGCCGATGGGCCCGTTCCAGATGAGCGACCTCGCCGGTGTCGACATCGGCTGGCACCGCGACCCGACCCGGATCGAGAATATCCGCGACGCACTCGCCGCCGAGAACCGCTGGGGCCAGAAGACCAAGGCGGGCTTCTACGACTATGACGACAAGCGCAATCCGTCGCCCAGCCCGCGCGTCGCCGAGATCATCGAGGAGTTCCGCACCAAGACCGGCACCCCGCAGCATGAGGTGACCGACGAGGAGATCATGGAGCGCACCTTCTACACCATGGTGAACGAGGGCGCGAAGATCCTGGAAGAGGGCATGGCCCAGCGCGCGTCGGACATCGATGTGGTGTGGATCTATGGCTATGGCTGGCCTCCCTATCGCGGCGGCCCGATGTTCTGGGCCGATCAGGTCGGCCTCAAGACCATCGTCGCGGGGCTGGAGAAGCACGGCTTCGAGATTTCCAAGCTGCTCCGCGACAAGGCCGAGAGCGGCGGGAAGTTCAATGGCTGACCTGGCTGTCCCGGCACCGCATCGGGCGACCGATGCATGGGCCGGGACCGGCGCGCTCGGAATCGCCGCGGCCATCGCCGCCGGCGAGACCAGCGCGCGCGCGCAATGTGAACTGGCGATCGCACGGATCGAGGCGGACGACGATGCGATCAACGCCGTCGTCGTTCGCGATTTCGCGCGCGCCTTGGAGGCTGCTGACCGCGCCGACGCAGCGGTTGCGCGCGGCGAGCGCCGGCCGTTCCTCGGCGTGCCGATGACGGTCAAGGAAGCGTTCGACGTCGAAGGGCTGCCGACCAGCTGGGGCTTCGCGCACGCCCGCGACACTATCGCGACGAGCGACGCGGTGGTCGTCCAGCGGATGAAGGCGGCGGGCGCGGTGATCCTCGGCAAGACCAATGTCGCGCCCGGCCTTGCCGACTGGCAGTCCGACAATGTCGTCTATGGCCGCACCGCCAATCCGCGTGACCTCTCCCGCACCGCGGGCGGTTCCTCGGGCGGATCGGCGGCGGCACTGGCAGCCGGGTTCGTGACCGCAGAGATCGGATCGGACATCGGCGGGTCGATCCGCGTCCCCGCCGCCTTCTGCGGCGTGTGGGGCCACAAGCCGAGCTACGAGCTGATCGATCCCTATGGCCACCGCTTCCCCGGCAGCGACGGCGCCTCGCCCCCGCTCGGCGTGGTCGGTCCGATGGCGCGCGATGCCGCCGACCTTGCCGCGATGCTCGATATCCTCGCGGATACGCCGCTGCCGCGTGCCGGGCGGTTCCTTGGCCCCGGGGGCAAGCAGATACTCCTGCTCGACAGCCACCCCGCCGCGCCGACCGATCCCGCGATCCGCGGCGCGCTCGACCGGCTCGATGCAGCCGCGAACCAAGCGGGCATCCATATCGCCCGGTCGAGCGATCTCCTCCCCGATCTTGCCGCGCAGCATCGCGCCTATTGCAAGATGCTGGCGATCACCTTTGCGCGCGGCGCGCCGGGGCCGAACGGTCAGGCCGCAAGCCTTTCCGACTGGTTCGACCAGCTCGACGCGCAGGCGCGCAATCGCCGCATCTGGAGCCGGCTGTTCGACGAATTCGACGCGGTGGTGACCCCCGCAAATGTCGTCACCGCCTTTCCGCACCGCGACGATCCCTACAACGAACGCCGGATGACCGTGGACGGGCAGGATACGAGCTACGATGCCCAGCTCGTCTGGGCGGGCATCGCCACCTATCCCGGCCTCCCTGCTACCGCCTTCCCTGCCGGAACCACCGCCGACGGCCTGCCCGTCGGGCTGCAGGTGATCGCCGATTATCGCGACGACCACCGCGCCATCGCGATCGCCGATCTTCTCCACGGAGTGCTGCAATGAGTGACCTCGACACCTTCCGCGCCGAGACGCGCGCATGGCTGGAAGAAAACTGCCCCGCATCGATGCGCGAGCCGGTGCGCAGCGAGAAGGACACCGTCTGGGGCGGACGCGACCAGTCGGCGCTGACCCCGGACCAGAAGACGTGGATGGACCGCATGGCCGCGCGCGGCTGGACGGTGCCCGACTGGCCCAAGGCCTATGGGGGCGGCGGGCTGTCGCCGGCCGAGAGCAAGATCCTGCGCGAGGAGATGCGCGCGCTCGGCTGCCGCAATCCGCTCAGCAGCTTCGGCATCTCGATGCTCGGCCCGGCGCTGCTCAAATATGGCAACGAGGAACAGAAGCTCGAGCATCTGCCCAGGATCGCGCGCGGCGAGATCCGCTGGTGCCAGGGCTATTCGGAACCGAATGCGGGCAGCGACCTTGCCGCGCTCGCCACCAGCGCCGAGGATATGGGCGACCATTACCTCGTCAACGGGCAGAAGGTGTGGACCAGCTATGCCGACAAGGCCGACTGGATCTTCTGCCTCGTCCGCACCGACAAGAGCGTCAAACAGGCCGGGATCAGCTTCCTGCTGTTCGACATGGCCTCGCCAGGGGTATCGACCAAGCCGATCCTGCTGATCAGCGGCTATTCGCCCTTCTGCGAAACCTTCTTCGACGATGTGAAGGTGCCCAAGGCCAATCTGGTGGGCGAGCTCAACAAGGGCTGGGACGTCGCCAAGTATCTGCTCGGGCATGAGCGCGAGATGATCAGCGGCATGGGGCTTGGCCTGTCGAGTGGCGGCACGCTGATCGGCAATGCGGTGGCGCGGATGGGGCTGGGTGACGACGGCCGCCTCGCCGATCCGCTGCTGCGCGGTCAGATCGCATTGCACGAGGTCCGCGCGCGTGCCTTCGCGGCGATGTCGGAACGGTTCCTCGACGAGCTCAAGACCGGCCGTGCGCATCCCGCCCAGCCGAGCATGATGAAATATTACGGCACCGAGCTGAACAAGGCGCGGCACGAGCTGGAGATGGCAGCGGGCGGATCGGACTCGCTCGAATGGGAGAGCGCGGCATCGAACAACGGCGCCGCGCCGCGCGCCTGGCTGCGCACCAAGGCCAATTCGATCGAGGGCGGGACCAGCGAGGTCCAGCTCAACATCATCGCCAAGCGCATTCTGGAGCTGCCTTCGTAGGAACCGTCACCCCAGCAAAAGCTGGGGTCTCCCGCCTCAAACCATGCGCTTGTCGCACAAGACCCCAGCGTTGGCTGGGGTGACGGAGTTGGAAATGCCTCTCTACCTCAACGAAGAACAGACGATGCTCCGCGATGCTGCGCAGCAATTCGTGGGCGAAGCCGCCCCGGTCAGCCACATGCGCGGGCTGCGCGACGCCAACGACCCGACCGGTTTCAGCCGCGACCTGTGGAAGCAGTTCGCCGAGATGGGCTTCACCGGCATCCTGATTCCCGACAGCCACGGCGGCCTCGGCCTCGGCCATGTCGAGGCGGGCGTGGTGCTGGAGGAGATCGGGCGCAACCTCTCCCCCTCCCCCTTCCTGACCACCGCCGTCGCGGCGGTCGAAGCGCTCAAGGGCAGCGCCCAGCGCGAACGCTGGTTCCCCGGCATCCTCGCAGGCGAGACCGTCGCCGCGCTCGCGATCGACGAGAAGGGCAAGCATGGCAATGCGGTGGCCATGAAGGCCGAGCGTTCGGGCAACGGCTTCCGTCTCTCCGGCGCCAAGCAGTTCGTGACCCACGGCCATGTCGCCGACCTGCTGATCGTCGCCGCGCGCACCGCCGGCTCGCCCGATGACGATGCGGGCGTCACCCTGTTCGCCGTGGCGAAGGACGCGGCGGGCCTCACCGCCGATCCGCAGCGGCTCGCCGATTCCAGCCTCGCCTCGCGGCTGACCTTCGAGAATGTCGAGGTCGATGCGGATGCGGTGATCGGCGAGGTCGATGGCGGCCGGTCCATCCTCAACGCGCTGCTCGCCGCCGGGCGCACCGGTGCCGCCGCGGAATCGCTCGGCGTCGGCGGCGGGGCGATGGACCTCACCGTGCAATACCTCAAGGAGCGCAAGCAGTTCGGCACGCTGATCGGCAGCTTCCAGGCGCTGCAGCATCGCGCCGCGCATCTCTACACCGAACTCGAGGTCGCCCGCGCCGCGGTGCTCAAGGCGCAGCAATTGCTCGATGCCGGCGATGCCAAGGCCGGTGAGGCCGTGTCGGTCGCCAAGGCGATGGCGGGGCTTGCCTCGACGCTCGCGGTGCAGGAAGGGGTGCAGATGCATGGCGGCATCGGCATGACCGACGAGTTCGACATCGGCTTCTACATGAAGCGCGGCCGCGTGCTGGCGGAGATGTTCGGCGACGCCAATTTCCATGCCGATCAACTGGCGAGGGCAAGCGGCTACTGATGGCGGATGAGGTCAAACCCCGGCGCACCGACGAAGAGATCGTCCAGGAGCTGCTGACCCTGCTCGACGTCGAGGAGCTCGACGCCGATCTCTATCGCGGTCATCGCCAGCCCGGCGGGCGCGGGCGCGTGTTCGGCGGGCAGGTGATCGCACAGGGGCTCCAGGCGGCGCAGCGCTCGGTCGAGGACAAGGTCGCACACTCGCTCCACGCCTATTTCATGCGGCCGGGGAACGAGGATCATCCGATCACCTATCGCGTGGTGCGCGATTTCGACGGCGGCAGCTTCGCCAACCGCCGGGTGATCGCGATGCAGCGTGGGGTGCCGATCCTCAACATGACCGCGTCGTTCCAGCGCGCCGAGGAAGGGCTGCACCATCAGGACGCGATGCCCGATGTGCCGCCGCCCGAGGGGCTCCGCTCCGAACAGGAATTGCGCCGCGAGAAGATCGACGAAATCCCGGAGTCGATGCGCCCCTTCTTCCTGCGCCGCCGCCCGATCGAGATCCGGCCGGTCAATCCGCGCGACTGGATCAAGCCGGAAAAGGCACCGCCGATCTGGTACAGCTGGTTCCGCGCGATCGCGCCGCTGCCCGACGATCCGGCGACGCACCGCGCGGTACTGTCCTATGCTTCCGACATGTCGCTGCTCGGCACCGCATTGCTGCCGCACGGCCTGACCTGGCTGCGGCCCGACCTGCAGACCGCAAGCCTCGACCATGCGGTGTGGCTGCACGAGCCGTTCCGCGCCGACGACTGGCTTCTCTACGCCACCGACAGCCCGTGGGCAGGCCATGCCCGCGGCTTCAACCGCGGCAAGATCTTCACGCGCGACGGCCAGCTGGTCGCCAGCACCGCGCAGGAAGGGCTGATGCGGCTGCGCGGCTAGGACCGGGATCGCTCATCGCGGGGCGGACGCTCAATCGGGCGTCGTGTCGTCATCCCAAGCCAGCCGAAACACGAAGCGTGCGACGCAGCCCGTCAGGCCGCTCCCCGCTTCGAGCGCGGACCGCGACGAGCGCTCGACAATCCGCTTCGCCTGCTCGCCAAATGCGGCGGCGGGTTCTGCCGCCAATATCTTCACATTTCCGGTCGCTCCCCATGGTGCGACATCATAACCGATGATCGCGGCCCCCTCGATCGAGCGGCGCACGAACGGCATTGGGAAGTCGCTTCGCGATACGCGCCCGATATGGGCGGGGATCGCCGGGCACGATGCATTGGCCGGCCGGAAGGTCGCGCTGGGCGGCAGCACCGGCGCCGGCATCGGCTGGCCCTGACGGCGATGATAGGGATAGCTGCAGCCCGTGCGCGCGCCAGGCGCGAAGCGCGAATTCCTGACCGCCTTGATCGCCGCGCGATCCAGCGCAGTATTGCCGTCGCTCGATCGGATTCGAACGTTGCGCGGCTTGCCCGCGGCATCGATGTCGAAGCCGACCATCGCATAGCTGCTTGAGCCAGGCGCTTCCGGAATGCGATCGAAATCGGGGTAGGCGCGCAGCCGTACCGCGGGACGGCCGGACCGCCCGCAGTCTCCGTCATCAGCGCGCAACCGCTCCCGCAGCGCGGATTCGGCCGGCTGCGTCGAATGCGGCAGCGCGAACGCCCGATGCACGAGCGCGGCGGGCGCAGCGGCAACAGGCGCCGTCTCCAGCGCAAAGCTGACGGTGCAGCCACCGCGCGCGGTACCTGGCGCGAACCGCCACGCGGCCAGCGCTGGCGCCAAATCGCTCATGTCGACATGGAAATAGCCGTTGGGCTTGGGCGATCCGATCGACAAGGGGCGCCCCGTCTCGTCAATCCGGAAGTCGAGCGTGACGCGCCCCGGTTTCTCCAGTCGCGCATAGGTAGCGGCAGGGACCGGTCGAAATGAGAAACGCGGCGTGACCGGCATGCCCTCGCAGCGGATCTCGGCGGGCACGAAATCGACGAGCACAGGGCTGCGCGGCGCGGGATTGACGGGCGAAGACTCCGCCGGTGTGGTCACCACGCCGGCCGTTGCCGCGAACATAAGCAATGCGATCATGGTTTCAGCTTCGCGCGTCCAGGTTGCACGCGCAAGTCGATCTCGCGCGCGATCAAACCGCGGTCTTGCCGTATTCCTGCCGCGTTACCGGGTGGCTCGACGACAGCCCGCCATCGACGGCGAGCGCCTGTCCGTTGACATAGCTCGCATCGTCGGAGGCGAGGAACAGCGCCGCGCGCGCCAGTTCCTCGGCCTGCGCACCGCGGCGCAAGGGATTGAGGCGGCCGATGCGGTCCGTCTTCCCCGCCTCGCGCGCATAGTCGAAGGTCGGCTTGGTCATCCCGGTCTCGGTCAGGCCCGGGCAAAGCGCATTCACTCGCACGTTCGATCCCGACAATTGCTGCGCAGCAACCGCTGCCAGGTTGATGACGCCCGCCTTGGACGCGGAGTAAGCCGGGCTACCCGCGCCCGACCGGATCCCGGCGACGCTGGCGGTGAGCACGATCGCCCCGCCGCCCCGCTCCGCGATCCTGGGCGCGCCGTGCTTGATCGCCAGCAAGGGCCCGATCAGATTGACGCGCAGCACCTCGGCGATCAGTTCGGGCGTGGTGTCGAAGATATTGGCCATCCCGCCGGAGATGCCGGCATTGGCGAAGAGCACATCCAGCCCGCCATATTCGGCGACGGCAAGATCGACCGTCGCGATCACGTCCGCCTCGCTTCCCGCGTCCATGAGGATCGCCTTCGCCGTGCCGCCCGCCGCGGCGATCATCGCCACGGTCTCGTCCGCGCCTTCGGTCCGGTCGGCGACGATCACCCGCCCGCCCTCGGCCGCGAACAGCAGCGAAGCGGCGCGCCCGATCCCGCTGCCCGCACCGGTTACGATGATCGACTTGTCCGCAAAGCGCGCCATCAGATCGTCACCCCGCCATCGACGACCATCGCCTGCCCGGTCATGTACCGCCCTGCCGGCGAGGCGAGATAGACCACCGCCCCCGCGATATCCTCGGGTTCGCCCAGCCGCCGCAGCGGGGTGCCCTGGTTGACGCGCTTCTCCGCGGCGGGATCTTCCCACAGCGCACGCGCGAAATCGGTCCTGATCAGCCCCGGCGCGATACAGTTCACGCGGACATTGTCGGGCCCGTATTCGACCGCATAGTTGCGCGCGAGCTGGAAGTCGGCGGCCTTGGACACGTTGTAGGCGCCGATCACCGGCGACCCGCGCAGCCCGCCGATCGACGAGACGATGACGATCGCGCCATCCTTGCGCTCGCGCATCTCGGGCGCGGTCATCTGGATCAACCAGTGGTTGGAGATGATATTGTTGTCGAGGATCTTGCGGAACTGATCGTCCTCGATCCCCGCCAGCGGCCCGTAATAGGGGTTGGATGCCGCGTTGCAGACCAGGATGTCGATCCGCCCGAACGCGCGCCGCGTCTCATCGACGAGGTTCTGAAGCGCTGCCTTGTCGGAGATGCTCGCCGCGACCGCGATCGCGGTGCCCGCGCCATGCTTCGCGTTGATCGCCGCCGCAACCTCGTCGCACGCATCCTGCTTGCGGCTCGAGATGACCACCTTCGCACCATGATCGGCCAGCGCCTCGGCCGACGCCTTGCCGATCCCGCGCGAGCTGCCGGTGACGATCGCAACCTTTCCGGTCAGGTCGAACAACTTCATCCTATGCCCCCGCCTTGCGCGCGAAATCCCATGCGCTCGCCGCCAGCCCCGGCACGCGCGCCGCGGTCTCCTCCGCATGGGCGTTGCTGGCATTGCCGTCGAGCAGCCGCTTCTTGATCCCCTGGACGATGCTCATCAGCCGGAAGGTGCCGAAGGCGAAATACCAATTGAGGTCGGGAATGCCGTCGCGCCCGGTCGCGGCGCAATAGCGCTCGACCATCGCATCGACGGTCGGGATGCCGGTCCCGGGTCCCGTGATCCCGGCGATTCCCGACGCGCCGTTGGCGGGCACGAACCAGTTCATCAGCAGGTAGCTGAAATCCGCCATCGGATCGCCCAGCGTCGACAGCTCCCAGTCGAGCACCGCCTTCACCTGCGGGGCGTCGGCGTCGAAGATCATATTGTCTATACGATAATCGCCATGGACGATGCTGGTGCGCGTCTGCGGCGGCAGCGTGCGCGGGAGCCACTCGATCAGCTTCTCGACATCGGGCAGGTCGTCGGTCTGCGCCAGCCGGTATTGCTTGGTCCAGCGCCCGACCTGCCGCTCGAAATAGCTGCCGGGCTTGCCGTATTCGCCAAGGCCGGCGGCGACATAATCGGTGTTGTGAAGCTGGGCGAGCCGATCGCACATCTCGAAATAGATCGCGCTGCGCTGTTCAGGTGTCTTGTCCGGCAACGCGCCGTCCCAATAGGTCACCCCCTCGACCCGCTCCATGATGTAGAAGGCGGAACCGACGACATCGTCATCCTCGCACAACCCATAGGGGCGTGGCACCGGGAAGCCCGTCGGGTGCAACCCCGCGATCAACCGGTATTCGCGATCGACCGCATGGGCGGAGGGGAGCAATGGCCCGAACGGCTTGCGGCGCAGGACATAAGTCCCGCTCGCCGCGTCGATGCGATAGGTCGGGTTGCTCTGCCCGCCGGGAAACTTCGCATAGGTCAGCGGGCCTTCGAACCCATCGACATTCGCCGCCATCCACGCGGTCAGCCTGGCGGTATCGAGGTCGCTCACCGCCTCCATCGGCTGCCCGCCGCGGTGTCCCGCCGGCGCGCTCATGAAAACTCGATCACGGAGCGCACCGCGTCGCCCTTGCGCAGATTGTCGAAGGCATGATTGATATCCTCCAGCCGGATGCGCTCGGCGACCATCGTGTCGAGGTCGAGCAGCCCGTCGAGATACATCTGCACCAGCCGCGGCAGATCGACCGGGAAGCGCATCGACCCCAACAGCGAGCCCTGCAGCTTCTTGCCCGTCAGGAAGGTCGGGCCTGGGATGCTCACCGACTGGCCCGGCGCGATCATGCCCAGGATGGTCGCGGTGCCGCCACGGCGAAGCAGGTTCCAGGCGAGCTCGGCGGTATTGGGCCGCCCGACCGCCTCGATCGCATAGTCGACCCCGCCATCGGTGAGCTTGGCGACCTGCTTGACCAGATCGTCGGCCATGGCGTCGAACACATGCGTCGCGCCCATCTTGCGCGCGATCTCCCGCTTCTCGGGCACCGGATCGATCGCGATGATCTTGCCCGCGCCCGCGATCTTCGCGGCGTTGACTGCCGACAGGCCGATGCCGCCGCAGCCGATCACCGCCACCGTCTCGCCCGGCGTCACCTTGCTGTCGCGGAAGATCGCCCCCGCGCCGGTGATCACCGCGCAGCCGAGCAGCGCCGCGCGGTCGAGCGGCATGTCCTTGCTGATCGCGACGCAGGCATTCTCGTGCACCAGCATCTGCTCGGCGAATGCCGACAGGTTGAGGAACTGCGCGATCGGGGTGCCGTCAGGCAGGCGCAATTTGGGTTCGCCCTCCTTGGGCCGTTTGGTCGAGCCGTCGACGCACAGCGACGGCCGGCCCGAGACGCAAAACTCGCACGATCCGCAGAACACGGTGAAGAAGGTGATGACGTGATCGCCGGGACGGAGCCGCGTCACCTCGCTGCCCACCGCCTCGACGACGCCCGATGCCTCATGTCCCGGAATGGTCGGCATGACATGGGGATAGGCACCATCCACGAAGTGGAGGTCCGACCGGCACACCCCGCACGCCGCGGTGCGGATCAGCACCTCGCGCGGGCCGGGCTTGTCGATCGTGATATCATGGATTTCGAGGGGCCTTTTCGCCTCGAACAGGACCGCTGCCTTCACCTACTTCTCCCCTCCCGCTTGCGGGAGGGGCCGGGGGAGGGCCTGTCTTCCGCGAGCGGTGTGTTTGTTGCGAGGGACACGCCCTCCCCTACCCCCTCCCGCAAGCGGGAGGGGAACTGGATCACCGCGACACCGCCATATCGCCGCTCGATACGCGATCGGCCTTGAAGTCCCCGTACTTGCCGAACTCGGCGCGGGCGATGGCGCGATTGTGCACTTCGTCCGGGCCGTCGGCGAAGCGCAGCGTGCGCATGCTCGCCCAGGCGCTGGCCAGCGGCGTGTCGCCCGAAACGCCCGCGCCGCCGAAAGCCTGGATCGCATCGTCGAGGATCTGCAGCGTCATGCGCGGCCCCATCGCCTTGATCATCGCGATCTCGCCCTGCGCCGACTTGTTGCCAGCCTTGTCCATCATGTCCGCGGCCTTGAGGCACAACAGCCGCATCATCTCCAGGTTCGAGCGCGCCTCGGCGACGCGCTGCTCCCAGATCGAATGGTCTGCGATGCGCTTGCCGAAGGCGACGCGGCTCAGCAGCCGCTTGCACATCAGCTCCAGCGCCGCCTCGGCGACGCCGATCGATCGCATGCAATGATGGATGCGCCCCGGCCCGAGCCGGCCCTGCGCGATCTCGAACCCGCGCCCTTCGCCGAGCAGGATATTGTCGACCGGCACGCGGACATTCTCAAGCACCACTTCGCCATGGCCGTGCGGCGCGTGATCATACCCGAAAACCGAAAGCATTCGCTCGACCCTGACGCCCGGCGTGTCCATCGGCACGAGAATCTGGCTCTGCTGCGCATGGCGCGACGCGTCCGGGTTGGTCTTGCCCATCACGATGGCGACGGCACAGCGCGGATCGCCCACGCCCGACGACCACCATTTGCGCCCGTTGATAACATAATGGTCGCCGTCACGGACCATCGAGGTCTGGATGTTGGTCGCGTCGGACGAGGCGACGTCCGGCTCGGTCATCAGGAAGGCCGAGCGGATCTCGCCGTTCATCAGCGGCCTGAGCCAGCGGTCCTTGTGCGCGCGCGTGCCGTAGCGATGCAGCACCTCCATATTGCCGGTGTCGGGCGCGGAGCAGTTGAACACCTCGCTCGCCCAGCCCGCGCGGCCCATCTCTTCGGCGCACAGCGCATATTCGAGGTTGGTGAGCTGAGTCCCTTCGAACTCGAAACTGTCGTCGACATGGGTCTGGCCGGAGTGCGGCGGCATGAAGAAGTTCCACAGCCCCTGCGCCCTGGCGACTTCCTTCAGCTCCTCGATCACCGGGAGCACCTTCCAGCGCTCGCCTTCCGCAGCCTGGCGGTAATAGTCGCCGTTGCGCGGCATGACGTGCTGGTCGATGAACCCCTTCACGCGGTCGCGGAAATAGGTTTCGCGCTCGGTCAGCGTGAAGTCCATCATCCTTCTCCTTGCATCGCTCGTTTCGACTCGAATACGCCATACCCGATTTTCGGTAAAGTAGGGCGCCGCCCATTTTTCCGTAGCGTATCCACCGCGTGCGGCCTTGCCCGCTTTAGGACTGTTCCTTCGAATCAAAGCTGCTAATCTGACTGGATGGTAGTCGAAGAGGGGCTCCCCGCCGAAGCGCGGGGCGAGACGAAACGGTTCAAGGCGAAGCGCGACGCGATCCTCGCCGCGGCAGCCGATGTGATCAACGAACAGAGCGCGAAGGGCATGACCTTCGCGGACGTCGCTCAGCGCGTGGGGCTCAACACCACCAGCGTCACCTACTATTTCAAGCGCAAGGAAGATCTGGCGGCGGCGGCGTTCGAGGTCACGCTCGACCGGCTCGACGAGATGCTCGACGAGGCGCACAAGGAAAGCACGTCCGAGGCCCGCGTTGCCCGCTACCTCTCGATCAACATGGAGCGGCTCGCCCGGATCGACCGCGGCGAGGAAAAGGCGTTCGCGATCCTCTCCGATCTCCGGGCGATGGAGGGCGAGCTCAAGGCCGGGCTGCTCAAGCGCTGGCAGAATGTCTTCCGCCGCACGCGCGCGCTGTGGGGCGAAGGCGGCACGCGGGCCGAGACCGATCTTTACGGCGGCCGCGCGCACGTGCTGCTGGAGAACACCTTCTGGCTGCCGGTCTGGCTCAATCGCTACGAGACCGACGAGTATCCGCGGGTCGAGGCGCGGCTGATGGACGTGTTCCGCCACGGCATCGCGGCGGACGGCGCCGCATGGAAGCCGGCGATGCTCGATCTCACCCATGACGAGGCCGAGCCGGGGCGCGAGGCGTTCCTGCTCGCCGCGACCCGGCTGATCAACGAACTCGGCTATCGCGGCGCATCGGTGCAGAAGATCGCGAGCGAGCTCAACGTCACCAAGGGTAGCTTCTACCACCATCTCGACGCCAAGGACGAGCTGGTGATCGAATGCTACAAGCGCAGCTTCGACATCATCGCCGATGCCCAGCGCCTGGCCGAGGATGGTCCGGGCGACCATTGGCACAAGCTGATCAGCGTGATCGCGACCCTGCTCGACGTCCAGTTCTCCGAACGCGGTCCGCTGCTGCGCACCACTGCGCTGTCGGGCCTGCCCCCGCGCGTGCGCACTGCGATGGTCGATCGGTCGAACCGCATCGCACGCCGCTATGCCGGGATGCTGTCGGACGGCATTGCCGAAGGATCGATCCGCGCCATCGACCCGCTGGTCGCCAGCCAGACGATGATGGCGATCCAGAACGCTGCGTTCGACATGCGCAAATGGGCCGGCACCATGGAGCGGGACCGGGCTGTCGCCTTCTACGCCTCGACCATCGTATTCGGCCTGTTCGATGACCGGGTTCTCGACTTCTGACGCGCGCTCCGCACGCCGGCCGGGAACGACCAGCGTGACGGAGGCGGCACCGAAGCGGCAACGGCGCACTCAGGCGGAACGGACGGCGGAAACGCGCGAGGCGCTGCTCGACGCGGCGATCCGGCTGCTCCACCGCAAGGGCTATAGCGGCGCGACGACCGAGCTGATCGCCGAAGAGGCCGGGATGACCCGCGGCGCGCTGCACCACCATTTCAGGACTCGCGCTCATCTGATGGCGGAGGTCATCCACACCGTCTACCAGCGCGAGCAGCATGCCTATCGGGAAATTGCCGCGCAAAGCGGCCGCGGCGCACAGCTTGTCGACTGGCCCGACATGCTTTGGGAGGTGCTGAGCAGACCATCCGGCCTGGCCGTGCTCGAGATCCTCCAGGCATCACGCAGTGATCCCGAACTCGCCGCGATGGTCGCACCGATGCAGGCGGCGGTCGAACGGATGTCGCTCGAAGCGATCGACGCGCAGTTCGGCAGCGAAGACGGTGCCGCGATGCTGCCGGGGGTTCGCCTGCTCGTCTGGGCAGTGCGGGGCCTTTCGGTCGCGCAGATGCTCGCGCCCGATCCGGCGGAGATCGGGCGCTCGATCGATTTCCTGCGCCTTTTGATCGACGGAGCGGTCCGCGCGGGCGTGATCGACCCGCGCGGCCGCCCCCGGCACGTCAACAATACTGCCCCTCACGGCACTGGCTGACCCTCGCGGCACACCGCCGCCACGGCGTCGAAGGCGCCCGATCCGTCGTCGGTGGCGAGCATCCCGAGATGCCCCAGCCACACGAAGCGCCGGAACGCCCGGTCCCTGGTCATGCGCTTCTCGCCACATGCGATCTGCGGCGCATCGCGGCGGACGACGACGTTGCGCAGTTCCGCGCCCGGATCGGGGATAGAGGCAAGGATATCCGCTTCGATCGCCGGACGCTCCGGCGTGGCGGACGGGTTCGGCGCGGGCGATGCCGCGGACGGGATCGCCCGCGGCGGTTCGACAGGCGTCACCGCCACCAGCCCGGCTTCGGGCTCGCTCCGCGATGGCCGCCACCACAAAAAGGCAGCGGCGGCCACGGCGGCGGCGAGCGCAGCAATCAGCAACGGCTTCCTCACGGAACGTTGCTGACCCGTCCGGTCCAGGCGGCAGCGGTGAAGAACTCACCGGTCCCCGTCTTGAACGCGGCCCCGGCCACCGCATCCCCCTTCAACCGCCAGGCAAGCCAGGCCGTCGGATAGCCGAGATAGCCGTACACGCCATTGTTGCACGAACGCAGGAAGCCGAGCAGCCCGCACCCCGGCGTGCCGGTGATGTCGTTGTGGTTGGCATTGCGGATCAGCCCCTTGGCCTTGAGCATCGTCCCGGGGGTCGCGTTGTAATAGGCCGTCTGCGAGTTGAGCTGGGTGCCGCTATTCTGCGTGTCGGGCGCGATCAGGCTGTCGGCGGTGCCGCTGACGTAGAAGATCGATCCCAATCCGCCGGTCAGAGCCGGAGTCAGCAGGCAATTGTCCGCCGGGTTGCACCACATCTGGCTGGGCAGCTGGAATGTCACCGTTGTCGTGACGACGCCGTTCGAGTTGAACATCGCATTGGCCGCGCCCGATGCACCCTGCGAATGGCCCGCCGCGCCCACCTTGGTGAAATCGATGCGGTGATAGAAGGGGCTCGCCGGGTTCGCCTCCTCGGTGCGGATCCAGGCGAGCGAGTCGAGCACGGTGTTGCCATAGCCGGTCTGCTGGTCACGCGTCGCGACGACGACGAAGCCCCAGCTGGCGAGATGCTTCAGCCAATAGGTGTAGTTGTCCGGAGTCGAGCCGGTGCCGTTGGCCCAGAGCACCAGCGGCAGCCGTTCCTGCGATGCGGTAATGGTGCTCGGGTAGAAGACGTCGCACTGATTGCCCTTGGAATCGCACGCCACGGTCGATCGCGTCTGTGTCGTCGCGAACGTGCCGTTCGCGTAATATTTGGTCTCGATGGTGCCGGTCGGCCCGTTCGGTACCGATTGAGCGGCGGCCGGCACGGCCAGTGCGGTGGCGGAAGCGAGCACGATCGCCCGAGATAGTCCCTTCATCTGCCTCTCTCCTTGCGCTTGTCTTCTTTGTACCGGACCGGCGCGCGACGATGGGCGGCGCGCCGGACGATCCGGCCGCACGAAGGCAGACGAGCGGAAGCTTTGCGCATGTGTGAGACCCGCACCCGCGATGGCGGATGCGCGAATAATCCTCTCCCGTTCGCCGATCTCCGCCGGCCTCCGGAGCCTATGCCTCAACTTACATACAATCAAGAATGTATGTATATAATATGGTAATTTGATGGATCGGCGCCTGGCGCTGAGCGTCACCGCATCACCCCCGGCGGTTCAGTCGGCCGCTGCGCCCGCACTCCAACCGCCGATATGGCCATAGATCGCGTCGCGCAGCCGCTTCACCTCACGGTTGAGCTGGCCAAGTTCGGCAGGCGCCTGCCCCGACGCCGCCAGCAGCGTTTCGCCCAGGCATCCGACCCTGCTCCGCAGCGCGCGGCCGGCGTCGGTCAGCGCGACGATCACCTGCCGCTCATTCTCCGGGTTGCGCGTCCGCACGACCAGCCCGCCCGCTTCCAGCCGCTTGAGCAGCGGCGTCAGCGTGCTCGATTCGAGCGCGAGTTGCTCCGCGATCCCGCCCACGGTCTGCCTGTCCTCGCGCCACAGCACGTTGAGCACCAGATATTGCGGATAGGTCAGCCCCAGCGTGTCGAGCAGCGGCTTGTATGCGCGCTGGATCGCGATGCCCGTCGAGTAGATCGCATAGCAGAGCTGATCGTCGAGCGGCAGCAGCACATCGGCATCGGTACCCATCGGGACTCCTTGTCGTCCGGGGTCCGATCCCCGGCCGGATCATATATCGCGATAAATATTTTCTGGACAAGTCTAAGGGTCGCTCTTATCTAACACTTATCGCGATAACTGTTGTCGCGGACCAAGGAGACGATCATGAACATTCTCTACCGCACCGAATCCACCGCGACCGGCGGCCGCACCGGCCGCGCCAGCACCGCCGACGGATCGTTCAGCGTCACGCTCGACACGCCCAGGGAGCTTGGCGGCGCAGGCGGCGAAGGCACCAACCCCGAACAGCTCTTCGCCTCCGGCTATGCCGCCTGTTTCCTCGGCGCGCTCAAATTCGCCGCGGGCAAGCGCAAGGTGAAGCTCTCCGACGACAGCGCGGTCACCGCTTCGGTCGGCATCGGCCCGCGTGAGGATGGTCAGGGCTTCGGTCTCGACGTCGCGCTGACGATCGCGCTGCCCGGCATCGACCCCGTGCTCGGCCGCGAGCTGGTCGATGCCGCGCATGTCGTCTGTCCCTATTCGCACGCGACGCGCGGCGGCCTCGACGTCCGCCTCACCCTCGCGGACTGACCGGCGCGGGCGGGTGGCGTTCGCGCTGCCCGCCGTCAGGCCTCCCCGCGCTTCAGCCACACTCCCGCTCGCCAGTAATGGAAGAGCGCCCAGGGTGTCGCCGCGGCAAAGCTCAGCATCGCCCAGCGCAGCGCCTCCGCGTCGCCCATCGACGGCTTGAGCGTATCGGAAATCACCCCGATCAGCGTCGGCCCCAGCCCCAGCCCGATCAGGTTGATCACCAGCAACGTCACCGCGGCCCACAGCGCCCGCATCCGCAGCGGCGCGAGCCCCTGGATCAGTGCGAAGGTCGGGCCGAGATAGGAATTGATCAGGATCAGCGACGCCCAGTAGATCGGCACCGCGATCCAGGGGTCGCCCGCCGCATAGAACAGGAACGACAGCGGCAGCCCCACGCCCTTCATCGCCAGCACCAGCCACGCCTGGCTATGCAGGCCCCAGCGCTCCGCCGCCTTGTTCGCCAGCCACCCGCCCAGCACCGCCGACAGCGTTCCGCACACCGCGCCCACCGGCGCGATGATCGACGCGATCTGCAGCTTGTCGAGGCCGAGGGTGCGGATCAGGAAGCTCGGGCCAAAGGCGGTGTGGCCGTATCCGATCAGCGAGGTGATGGTGACGCCCATCACCAGATGCACCGCCGCGCGGTTGGCGAACAGCGAGCGAAAGCCTTCGCCGAAGCCGGGCATCGCGGCTTGCGGTACCAGCGCGCGATCCGGATCCGAAAGCCCCCGCCGCGGCTCGACCACGAACAGCTTGATGACGACGGCCAGGATGATGCCGGGAATGCCCACCGCGAACATCGCCACGCGCCAGCCGAAGAAATGCGCGAGCGTGCCGCCGATCATCGATCCGCCGGCGACGCCCAGCACCACGCCCAGCGAATAGATCCCCATCGCCCCCGCGCGCTTCTCGGGCGGGTAGAGGTCGGCGATGATCGAATGGCTGGGCGGGCTCGATCCCGCCTCGCCGATCCCCACGCCGATCCGCGCGAGCAGCAACTGCACGAAATTCTGCGCAAGGCCGCAGACCGCGGTCATCGCGCTCCACAGCGCCAGCGCGATGCCGATGATGTTGACGCGGTTGCCCTTGTCGGCCCAGCGTGCGACGGGCAGTCCCAGCGTCGCGTAGAAGATCGCGAAGGCAAACCCCGCGAGCAACCCCAGCTGCGTGTCCGACAGCAGCAGCTCGGCCTTGATGTCCTCCTGCAGAATCGCGAGGATCTGCCGGTCCATATAGCTGAAGAAATAGGCCGCGGTGAGCAGCCCCAGCGTCACATTGCGCCGCCGGATCGCGACCTCGTCCGTCGAGAGTTCAGCCATCGTCGCCCTTCATGAAAAAGGGCGAGTCCTGAAACCCGGACTCGCCCTGATGTTGTTCGTTACCCCGGCCTTGTGCCGGGGCCACCGTCAGGCAAGCGCTGGACAAGAGGCTCGAAGGTCACCGGTGTTGCGCCGTGGACCCCGGCACAAGGCCGGGGTGACGGTTTGAAGACCGATGGACTCTCCCAAGCCCAGCTCCGCCTCAGAACTTGATCCGGCCGGTCACGCCATAGGTGCGCGGTTCGGCCAGGAACTGCGAGAACATCTGGCGCCCGCCCGGGAATTGGGGGTCCGCGAAGGGCATGGCGGTGAAGCCGGCCGCATAAGGCGGCGTGGTCGATCCGCCCTGTTGGAAGGGCGAGTTGAACGCCACCTGGGCATATTTCTCGTTGAACAGATTCTGTGCCCAGAATTCCAGCGCCCAGCGCTCGTCCTTGCCGCGGATGCCGATGCGGCCGTTGACCACGACATAGCTGGTCTGTTCCTTCTGCGGGAACAGGTCGGAACCGGTGTTGAAGTCGTCGGTCAGGCGCGTGTCGATGTAGAACAGGCCCGACAGGCCCGACGATCCGATATCCGGCGTCCAGGCGAAGGATCCGGTGGCGACGATCTCCGGCGCGTTGGACAGGTTGTCGCCGGGCAGCATGCGCAGCGCCGGGTTGAGCGGCGCGCCGCTGTCATTGCCGACCAGGTTGTCCCGATATTTGGTGTCGGCATAGGTAAGGCCCAGGTTCACGCGGATGTCGCGATGCGGCACCAGCGTCGCTTCCACCTCGACGCCGGTCGAGCTGACGCCATAGCCGACATCGCTCTTGGCGCAGGCACCCGTGCCCAGCGCCGGGTTGAGGTTGAACGCGGTGCCCGCCGCGATCACCGGCGCAATATAGTTGGCGCCGCCCGGATTGGCGCTCTGGTCGCGATCCGCACCGCCGAGATCCTTCTTACAGCCATTGACGTTCTGGACGATGAACACCGTGCCGTCGAACGTGTTGAGCTGGAAGTTCTTGAACTGCTGGCGGAACAGCGAGACGTTGAGGCTGAACGGCCCCGTCGAGTATTTCGCGCCGACCTCGAACGCATCGACGATCTCGGGATCGAACTGCAGGTTCTTGACCAGCGCCTGCGCCCCGCCAAGGCTGGCGAAGGACACTGACGGCGCCTTGAGCGCGGACCGGTCGAGGTTGAACCCGCCCGCCTTGTAGCCGCGCGAATAGCTCCCGTAGAGCAGCAGGTCGTCCATCGGCTTCCACGAAAGGATCGCGGTCCCGGTGAACTGGTCTTCCTTGCGCTCGTCATTGATCGACACGCCGTTGAGTTCGGCGGTCGAATTGCCCTGGCACGACAGGTTGAGCAGCGACTGCGAAACCGCGAAGAGACCGGTGTTGAACGCCGGGCTGTTCGGGTTGGCAAAGGCGCCGACCAGCGCCTGGTTGGCGACGCAGGCGCTGTTGTCGTTGCCGAACCGCGCGCTGAACTTCTTGCGCTCGTTGGTGTAGCGCAGGCCCAGCGTCAGATCGACCGTGTCGGTGACGTGGATGATATTGTGCGTGAACAACGCCCAGTTGCGGCTGTCCTGCCGATACCGGTCGCTGGTCGTGCCGCGATTGTTGATCGAATCCAGATTGTCGAACGCCGCATAGATCAGCGGCGAGGCTGCGCCGAACAGCGCCGGCCGCGCAGCAAGGCAGGCGGGCGACGTCGGCGAATAGAGCGCCGAAAGCCCGCCGGGCGAGACGATGCGGCAGCTCGCGAACCGGCCATATTGGTTGCCGAAGCGCAGATTGTCGGTCGCGGTCAGCTTCTCGTCGGCATAATAGCCGCCGATCAGCCAGTCGAGCTTGCCGCCGAACGCCTGGCCCTGCAGGCGCAGCTCCTGGCTGAACGTCTCGAACTTGCGCGCCGAGCCGTCGTCGTCGGCGCGATAGAGGATATCGACCGCGCTATAGTCGGTGTCCGACCCCTGGCTGCTGAAATAGTTGCGGTATCCGGTGATCGAGGTCAGCGTCGTGTCGCCGAAGCTCCAGTCGACCTGCATCGATGCGCCATAATCCTCGGTCCGTCCGCCATAGGAGCGGCCCGGCGATACCGACAGTTCGCGCGACCAGCCGGCGTTGAGCAGCGCTGGGTTCTGGCCGAGCGCCAGCAGCACGTTGACGATGTTGTTGCCGCTGTCGTTGGTGCGACCCGGCACCGCGCCGGGCTGCTGCAGCGGGATCGCCGGGTTGTTGAGGTTGCCGATATAGGGGTTCACGCTGTTGCTGACATAGGTCGCGCCGCAGCATTTCTCGTCGCGCTTGGTATAGTCGCCGATCAGGCGCACCCGCAGGTCGCTCGACGGCTCGAACAGCAGCTGGCCGCGAATGAAATAGCGGTCGCGGTCGTTGACGTCGGTCTTGTTGGTCGCATCGTTGTAGAAGCCGTCGCGCTTCACATAGACGCCGTCCACTCGCGCGGCGATCGTCTCGCCCAGCGGCACGTTGATATTCCCGCTGAACCGCCACAGGTCGTAATTGCCATAGGTCGCCTCGGCCCCGCCCGAAAAGCCGCTGAACGACGGCGCCTTCGATACGATGCTGATGATGCCCGCCGATGCGTTGCGGCCGAACAGCGTGCCCTGCGGCCCGCGCAGCACTTCGACGCGCTCGATCTCGCCCAGTTCGTTGAGGCCGATGCCCGAACGCGAGCGATAGACGCCGTCGATGAACACCGCGACCGAGCTCTCCAGGCCGGGGTTGTCGCCCACCGTGCCGATGCCGCGGATGCGCGCCGAACCGTTCGCCTCGCTACCGGTCGATGACACGAGCAGCGACGGCGCCACCTGATTGAGCTGGCGGATGTCGTTCGCGCCGGAATTCTGCAGCTGCTCGGAGGTCACGGCCGAAACGGCCAGCGGCACATCGGCCAATTGCTGCGCGCGGCCCTGCGCAGTGATCACGATTTCGCCGGCGGCGGCCTCGGGTTCGCTGGCCTGCTGCGCGTCCTGCGCAAAGGCGGGCGATGCCATGGCGACGGCAAGCGCCGGAACAGCTGCCGCAGAGAAAAGGCTAATCCGCTTCATAGATCCCACTCCCGTTGTGGCTGGAGCGCTTCCCCGGCTCCATACCGCAAACTCGAATAGATCGATAATCCGGCTTGCGGTCAAGCCAACAAAACCGTTGCAAATTGCCACTTACACTAGCGTAGATCGCATGGTTCACGCGGCAGTGCAGCATTAAGGGTATGCTGAACGCTTGTTCGAAAGTATGACTTTACCCGATCTGCACCCGCGGCCCCGGCCTGCCGCTGCGGCTCGCCCGCCCGGTCCGCCGCTCATCATGCATTGCCGAGTGCAGCCCTTCGCTCCTATGTCGCGCGCCATGAGCTACGACTCCGTCCGCGACGATCTCGCCCGGCGCGCGCCCG
This sequence comes from Sphingomonas koreensis, assembly GCF_002797435.1. Classification (NCBI taxonomy): domain Bacteria; kingdom Pseudomonadati; phylum Pseudomonadota; class Alphaproteobacteria; order Sphingomonadales; family Sphingomonadaceae; genus Sphingomonas; species Sphingomonas koreensis. Next base: position 898,262 of record NZ_PGEN01000001.1, read on the forward strand.
ATCTCACGATCATCGAGGCGGAACAGAGCACCGCAACGGTGATCGAGGCCGCCCAGGCGCTGGGCGTCGTACCGGGGCAGATCGCCAAGACGCTGGCGCTGCGCGTCAACGAGCGGGTCGTGCTGCTGGTGGCGCGTGGCGACGCCCGGCTGGACAATCAGAAGACCAAGGCCGCGCTCGGCGGCAAGCCCCGGATGCTCGATGCGGAACAGACGCTTGCCGCCACCGGCCATCCCGTCGGCGGTGTCTGCCCCTTCGGCCTCCCCGCCCCGCTGCCGATCTATTGCGATATCAGCCTGCGCGCCTTCGTCACCGTCTTCCCGGCGGCAGGCTCGCTCAATACTTCGGTCGAGATCGCCCCGGATCGCCTCGCGGCGCTGCTCGACGCCCAATGGGTGGATGTCTGCAGCCTGCCTGCTCATAGCTGAGATGCCTTGACGGCTCACCTTCTCGCAGCCAACCGCGCTACAGCTCCTTCAATCAGGGTCAGAACGGTCGATGCCTCCCTACCCACCGCCCGACGACTAGCCGCATAATTCACGAGCCAAAGTGTATCACTGTATTGTCATTGTATAACACTATTGATAGCCCAGTGTGTCTATGCCTTCCTTCGCGCCGCCTTCTGCCCCCTGGCTAGTCGCCACCATCGAATCGACGCAGGCCATTATGAGACGAACTGGACGCCGCTTCATGCGTTGGAAAGCCCGTAGAAAGGATCACCGGGCACGCAGGCCGGCGGCAGCATCGCCTCTCGATGGCATCCGCTTCTTCACGGCCTGGCTGGGCAATCCGCTCAGCGTCGCGGCAATCGCCCCGTCGAGCAAGGCGCTGGCGCAGCTGATCACGCGCGACATCGATGCGCAAACCGGTCCGGTGCTGGAATTGGGCCCGGGGACCGGGGTTTTCACCCAGGCGCTGCTCGATCGGGGGGTCGCGGAGCGCGACCTGACCCTGGTCGAATATGACGATGGCTTCGCGCGGCTGCTCAAGCGGCGCTTTCCCCAGGCGAACATCCTCAGCATCGATGCCGCCGAGCTGGCCGAGCACCGCTCGTCGTCGGAGCTGTTCGGCGCCGCGGTCTGCGGGCTCGGCCTGCTGAACATGAAGCGGGCGAAAGTCGAGGCGATCCTGCGGGCCGCCTTCATGCGGATGCACGGCGGCGCACCGCTCTACCTGTTCACCTATGGCCGCAACTGCCCGGTGCCCGATGCGGTGCTGGAACGCCTCGATCTCGACGCGGTTCGCGTCGCCACGATCCGGCGGAACATTCCCCCGGCGTCGGTGTACCGGATCGTCTCCCGCCAGGCGAAAGCGGACTGACGCATGCCCGGCGCCGGCATGGTTGCTGACCTGCTCTCCCTTGGCTTGATCGGCGTTTTCCTCGTCACCACGCTGGAGAAGTTCATCCCGGTCGTGCCGTCCTACGTCATGCTGCTGGCGCTGGGGATGAGCGCGCCCGATCTGCCGCGATTGACCCTGATTCTTGCGATCACGGTGATCGGCTCGCTTTGCGGTTCGGCCGGCTGGTTCGCGATCGGCCGCACGCTGGGCGAGCAGCGGATCGAGCGGCTTGTCGCGCGCTTCGGCAAATATATTCTCTTTCCGTTGCCGACCTATCAGCGGCTGGCGGCGTCCTATCGGCGCAATCGCTTTGGCGTAACCGCGCTCGGCCAGACGATCCCGGTGGCGCGCGTCTATATCGGGCTGCCCGCCGGCGTCCTCAAGCTGCCGGCGGTCTC